>DFBM01000115.1 GCA_002366645.1 Rhodobacterales bacterium UBA3080
GGGTGGGAGGGCGTCGGTGTTGCTTCCTATCTGTTGATCGGTTTTTACTACCGTGAACCGTCGGCGAATGCGGCGGCGATGAAAGCCTTTATCGTTAACCGTGTTGGTGATTTTGGTTTTGCATTAGGTATTTTCGGTATCTTCATGATGACCGACAGCATCAACTTTTCGGACATCTTCACCCAAGGTCATCATTTGGCTGAAACATCGTTCACTTTCCTTTATATGGACGTGAACGCAGCCGAGGCGATTACTCTGCTTCTGTTTATCGGTGCGATGGGTAAATCGGCACAGTTGTTTCTGCATACATGGTTGCCAGACGCGATGGAGGGGCCGACACCGGTTTCCGCCCTTATCCACGCCGCGACGATGGTTACCGCCGGTGTTTTCCTGGTGGCTCGTATGTCGCCATTGTTTGAATATGCGCCGGGTACGTTGGCATTTGTGACTGTGATCGGGGCGAGCACTGCGTTCGTTGCCGCCACGATTGCGCTGGTTCAAAATGATATCAAACGCGTGATTGCCTACTCAACCATGTCACAGCTCGGGTATATGTTCGCTGCTGCTGGTGTTGGCGTTTATCAGGCCGCGATGTTCCACTTGTTCACACACGCTTTCTTCAAGGCGATGTTGTTCCTTGGAGCTGGCTCGGTAATTACCGCGATGCATCACGAGCAGGACATGCGGAACTATGGCGCGCTGCGCAAGAAAATCCCGTATACATTCTGGGCGATGATGATAGGTACTTTGGCAATTACAGGTGTCGGCATTCCGCTCACAAGTATCGGTTTGTCCGGTTTCCTGTCAAAGGATGCTATCATCGAAAGCACGTATGCCGCCGGTTCTTCAGTGGGCGAATACGCTTTCTGGATGCTTGTACTGGCCGCCGCAATGACCAGTTTTTACAGCTGGCGTTTGATGTTCCTGACTTTCTATGGCGAAGAAAAAGGCGACAAGCATACGCATGACCACGCACATGAAAGTCCAATGGTTATGATCGTTCCGTTAGCAGTATTGGCCATTGGCGCCGTGTTTGCTGGTATGTTCTTTTACAACGACTTCTTCGGACATGACGTTGCCGAGTTCTTCTCGGTCGCGATCTACACGAACCACGAAACCAACCACGTGCTGCATGACGCACATGAGGTGGCAAACTGGGTTAAGGTTTCGCCGTTCATTGCAATGGTTGTTGGATTCCTGACGTCTTACTTGTTCTACGTTGTCAAACCCGACCTTCCGGGTGCCTTGGCAAAACGGAATCCGGGACTTTACCAGTTCTTGTTGAACAAGTGGTATTTCGACGAGGTTTACGACTTCTTGTTTGTGCGCCCTGCGAAACGTCTTGGCCACTTCTTGTGGAAGCGCGTTGACGGCTCGATCATCGATGGCACAATTAACGGCATCGCAATGGGTTTCATCCCATTCCTGACACGGGCGGCGAGCAAGGCTCAGTCCGGTTACCTGTTCCATTACGCATTCGCGATGATCCTCGGGGTCGTTGCCATAATTACATGGTTCGCCATTTTCGGAGGGGCGCACTAATATGGATAACCTTCTTTCCATCGTCACCTTCCTGCCGCTTCTAGGTGTGATCGCATTGCTAATGTTGCGCGGTGATGACGCTATGGCCGTTCGCAATGTGAAGCTGATCGCTATGTTTGTTACGACTGTGACATTTCTAGTATCACTGGTTGTTTTTCAGAATTTCGACCCTTCGAATACGGAGTTTCAAATGGTCGAAGAAGCCGCTTGGCTTGGTGGGCTAAGCTATAAACTGGGCGTTGACGGAATTAGCATTCTGTTCGTGATGCTGACAACCTTCATGATGCCGATCGTAATCGGTGCCAGCTGGAAGGTAGAGCATCGTGTCAAAGAATACATGATTGCCTTCCTGTTGCTGGAAACGCTGATGATCGGTGTGTTCCTCGCGCTGGATCTAGTGTTGTTCTACGTGTTCTTCGAGGCCGGCCTTATCCCCATGTTCCTGATCATCGGTATCTGGGGCGGTAAAGATAAAGTTTATGCGGCGTTCAAATTCTTCCTGTATACACTGCTCGGTTCGGTTCTAATGCTGATCGCGATGATCGCGATGTGGTATGATGCCGGTACAACCGACATTGTTCGCCTGTTGGATCATGAGTTCTCGTCAAGCACGATCTCGGTTCTAGGCTGGCAGATCGTTGGCGGTACACAAACCCTGATGTGGTTGGCATTCTTTGCGTCCTTCGCGGTGAAGATGCCGATGTGGCCCGTGCATACCTGGCTTCCTGATGCGCACGTGCAGGCGCCGACTGCAGGTTCTGTGGTTCTGGCTGCAATCCTGATCAAGATGGGCGGCTACGGCTTCTTGCGGTTCAGTTTGCCGATGTTCCCGATTGCTTCGGATTTGATGCAGAACTTCGTGTTCTTCCTGTCCGTAGCTGCGATAATCCTGACCTCGCTGATTGCGTTGGCGCAAACCGATATCAAGAAGCTGATTGCATATTCTTCGGTGGCGCACATGGGCTTTGTGACGATGGGTATCTTTACGTTCAACCAGCAGGGTCTTGATGGTGCGATTTTCCAGATGATTAGCCACGGCTTTATCTCGGGCGCGTTATTCCTATCCGTCGGGGTGGTTTACGACCGGATGCATACACGTGAAATCGAGGCTTATGGTGGCCTTGCTATCCGTATGCCAATCTACGCGATGATCTTCATGTTGTTTACGATGGGCAACGTCGGCCTGCCCGGGACCTCTGGTTTTGTTGGAGAGTTCCTGACGCTGATTGCGGTCTTTAAGGTCAACACATGGGTTGCGTTCGGCGCGACTTCCGGCGTGATCCTCTCGGCTGCATATGCGTTGTTCCTGTATCGGCGTGTTGTGTTTGGCGATTTGATCAAGGAGAGCCTGAAGGGCATCAAAGATCTTGATAATCGCGAAAAACTGATATTCGCACCGCTGGTCTTTTTCACGCTGTTGCTTGGTATCTATCCGGTGCTGGTGTTGGACGTTATCGGCCCCTCAGTCGAGGCGCTGGTGCATAATTTTGAATCTGTTGTTGGCGCGGCCGGTCCCGCCACCGTAACGCATTGATCGGGTGAAGATATGCTGAGCAACGATATTTCTGTAATCCTTCCCGAACTTGTGTTGGCCGTTTACGCAATGGCCGCGCTAATGTTTGGAGTGTGGTCAAAAAAGCAGCAAGCCGCATCGAACCTGATTTTGTGGGTGACGGCACTGGTTCTTGTTGTGACGGGGTTCTGGGTAGGTTTGATGCCGTCCGGTGCGCACTTTGCGTTTAACGAGGCCTTTATCAGCGACGGGTTCGCCCGTTTCGCCAAAGTTGTCATACTTTGGGGCGCTGCGTCGATTTTGTTCCTGTCGCAAGAGTACCTGCATAAGAATAGTTTGCTGAAGTTTGAATTCCCGGTTCTGATCGTTCTGGCCACTGTCGGGATGATGATAATGGTTTCGGCCGGTGATCTGATGTCTTTGTACATGGGGCTGGAACTGCAATCGCTTTCGCTCTATGTAGTCGCCGCCTTCCGCCGCGACAGTCTGCGATCTTCCGAGGCAGGCTTGAAATACTTCGTTCTTGGAGCGTTATCGTCGGGTCTGCTGCTATACGGCGCTTCTCTGGTCTACGGTTACACTGGATCGACCGTATTCACCAATATTGCGTCAGTGGTCGAGAGCGAAGGCATGTCGCTCGGCCTGCTGTTCGGCATGGTTTTCCTCGTTACCGGCATGGCATTCAAAGTTTCCGCCGCGCCGTTCCACATGTGGACTCCGGATGTGTACGAGGGATCTCCAACGCCGGTTACCGGTTTCTTTGCTACCGCCCCGAAAATGGCTGCGGCTGGCATGCTGGCGCGTGTTCTGCACGATGCTTTCGGACATGCGGTCGCCGACTGGCAGCAAATTCTGATCTTCCTGTCGATCGCTTCGGTATTTCTGGGTTCCATTGCGGCTATCGCCCAGACAAACATCAAGCGTCTGATGGCATATTCGTCTATCGCACATATGGGATTTGCCTTGATGGGGCTTGCCGCAGGTTCCGAAGAAGGTGTGCAATCGCTGCTGATCTATATGGCAATTTATGTCACCACCAACGTCGGTGTTTTTGCCTTCATCCTGAATATGGAGCGTGACGGTCGCCCGATCACGGATATCAAGTCACTTAGCATGTATTCACGTGTCGCACCGGCGCGGGCGGCTGCGCTGGCGGTGTTGATGTTCAGTCTGGCGGGCCTGCCGCCGCTGGTCGGGTTCTTCGCCAAGTTTTACGTCCTTACGGCAGCTATGAACGCAGGCTTGGAGTGGCTGGCAATTGCTGGTGTAATCGCCTCGGTCATCGGTGCGTATTACTATCTACGTATCGTGTTCCTGATGTATTTTGGCGAAGCTGGTGAGGCGTTGAACGGCAAGATGTCGAACATCCACTGGGTTTTCCTAGGTGGATCATCAGCGGCGATGGTGTTGGGTATTGTGAACCTTTTCGGGGTGGAAACACTTGCCGGAATGGCCGCAGCAACCTTGCTTAGCTAACCAATGGCAATTTGGCCAGATGGTGTTGATCGGGTGGTTTTTGAAACCCTTGATAGCACCAACGCCGAGGCCATTCGCCGAGCCAAAGACGGCTTGCGCGTCCCGACCTGGTTTTTCACCGCCGAGCAGACACAAAGTCGTGCCCGGCGGGGGCGGCCTTGGGATGCTGGGAAGGGGAACTTTTCCGCTTCGTTGCTCATGCGACCTGAGGGTAAGCTTGAAGACGCCGCGCTTCGATCCTTTATCGCTGCACTATCACTTAGAGAGGCGTTGGTTGAAGTTTGCGGACGCGAGGACCTTTTTTCGCTGAAATGGCCCAATGACGTATTGCTAAACAATCGCAAACTGGCGGGTATCCTTCTGGAAAGCGGCACCGATAGATTTGGAATGTATTTATGCATCGGTATTGGTGTTAACCTTGTAAACGAGCCCGACCCAACCTTTATAGAAGAGGGCGCGTTCGCTCCGATTAGTTTGCGTTCCGTCACCGGACTTACAATAGACCCGCTCGATTTCCTGAATGCACTCGCGGCCGCCTTCGAGCGGTGGGAGCAAGTGTTTCAGAGAATGGGATTTTCGCCGATCAGGACAGAATGGCTAAACCACGCCACGCGGCTTGGTGAGGTTATCACGGCGAAGATGATGGACCGGGTCGAAACTGGCGTTTTCGAAACTGTAGACGAGACGGGGGCAATTGTCTTAAGAACGCCAAAAGGTTTGCAGCGGATTTCTGCGGCAGACATCTATTTCGGAATGGAGGCATAGAGATGCTCCTAGCCATTGATGTTGGTAACACGAACGCCGTTTTCGCAATTCACGACGGCTTAAAAATAATTGGAGAGTGGCGCTGCTCTTCGGACTACCGCCGGACAGCCGACGAATACTTTGTCTGGCTGAAGCGTTTGATGGATCACGAGCGTATCGAGGGCCGCATCAACGAGGTTATCATATCTTCGACGGTTCCCCGCGTGGTGTTTAACTTGCGTGTTTTGGCGGATCGCTATTTTGATTGCCGCCCGATTGTCGTTCGCCGCGGTGAAGTCGATCTAGGTGTTCCGATAAGGGTTGATGAGGGGACCGGAATTGGCCCTGACCGTCTGGCGAATACAGTAGCGGCTTACGATTTATATGGTGGAAATGTTATTGTTGTCGATTTCGGAACGGCTACGAATTTTGACGTTGTAGGGCAGGACGGAGCCTATGAAGGTGGCGTTATCGCCCCTGGAATCAACCTTTCCCTAAGTGCGATGAGCGATGTTGCTGCGGCATTGCCGCATATCGACGTCTCGCGACCGGAAAAGGTAATTGGAACGAATACGGTTGCGTGTATGCAATCCGGCATTTACTGGGGCTATATCAGCCTGATTGAGGGCGTATGTAAACGGATCGCGGAGGAACGCGGTCAAGAAATGAAAATAGTCGGAACTGGTGGTCTAGCCACTTTGTTCGCGCAGGACACTGATGTCCTTAAAGAAATTAATACAGACCTGACGATCCACGGACTTGTGTTGATCGCAGCGTTAAACAGAAAGAAAAAATAAATGTCTAAAAAAGATCGATTGATCTACCTGCCCCTCGGTGGCGCGGGTGAAATCGGGATGAACATGTATCTGTACGGATACGGTCCCAAAAACAACGAACGGTATATGCTGGTTGATGTGGGTGTGTCCTTTCCGGATATGGATACCACGCCGGGTGTTGATCTGATCATCGCCGATGCTTCGTATGTCATTGACCGTGCGGACCGTCTTGACGGTATCATTATCACCCACGCTCATGAAGACCACATTGGCGCTATTGGATTGCTATATCCGCAACTTAAGGCTCCGATATTCGCCCGAAAATTTACGGCTGCGATTGCGACTAACAAGATGGAACGCTCGGGTCAGAATCCGGATGCGATCAATGTAGTGCCTGAATGGCCAGCGCAAGTTGAGATCGGTCCGTTTACGGTCGGTTTTGTGCCAATCTCGCACTCCATTCCCGAGGCGTCAGCGCTGGTGATTGATACGCCAGTGGGTAGGGTCGTTCATTCGGGCGATTTCAAAGTTGACGCAACGCCGTTGGTGGGCGAACCCTTTGATCCTGAAATGCTAAGCGAAATTGCTAAAGACGGTGTTAAGGCACTGATTTGCGATTCCACCAACGTGTTTGCCAAGAACCCTGGACGTTCCGAGGCCTCCTTGTCGAAGGACATTCACGCGCTGATGTCGACCGCAAAAGGAATGGTGTTCGCAACCACATTCGGCTCCAACGTTGCCAGACTTAAAACACTTGCACAGGCAGCAACGGACGAAGGGCGTTCGGTTGTTGTTGTTGGGCGTGCGATGGATACGATGATTAAGACTGCCTTTGCCACTGGCGTGCTTACGAATTTTCCACCTATCGTTGACCTTGAGGATTCCGGAAATATCCCGAGAAACCAAATGTTCGTTCTGGCGACCGGTTCACAAGGTGAACGGCGGGCGGCTACGGCCGGTCTTGCGCGTGGAAAGTATCGCGGGCTGGAACTTAAAGACGGCGATACGTTCCTGTTTTCGTCTAAAACCATTCCGGGCAATGAAAACGCAGTCGCCTATATCCTGAACCAGATGGCGGAGAAGGGCGTGACTGTGATTGATGACAGCGATGGTCGCTACCACGCGTCCGGACATGCGAACCGCCCTGATCTTGAACAGATGCACGCGTTGATGAAAGCCGACGTTGTTATTCCTATGCACGGTCAGTACCGCCATTTGCGCGAACACGCCGAACTTGTTGAGAGTAACGGCAACAAGGCCGTCGTTGCACCGAATGGTTCGATGGTTGACCTAACCAACAAGCCCAAGATCGTAGAGCACATCGAAACAGGTAGAACCTATCTCGATGGAAAACAGTTGATCGGCGCGATGGACGGAATCGTGCGCGAGCGCTTGCAAATGGCATTGCGCGGTCACGTAGTTGTTTCGTTGGTGCTCGAAGAAGATGGCTCCATGATCGACGGTGCTTGGGCCGAAACGATCGGATTACCGGAAGATGCGCGGGTTTCGGGGGGGCTAAGTGGGCAACTTGAAGAGGCCATTGATAAGGCGTTGGGGATGGCCAACCGAAAGACCCTGAATAGTGACGAAGGGATCGAGACGCTGGTCAGCCGAATTTCAAACCAGATTTGCAACGATATTGTCGGCAAAAAGCCGGTTTGTACGGTTTTGATTAACAGGTTGATTGCTGAATAAGTAACGCTTCAAACAAAAATAAAAACGGCCTCGCAGATTTTGCGGGGCCGTTTTTTTTAATTCTTATGGATATTCTTTAGTTATTCAGGCTTTGGAGTATCTTCCGGTTTCACTGTTTCCGATTCGACAGTCTCCACCTTTTTCTTGGTAACCCGTCGCTTGCGCGGTTTTTTGACAGGCTCTTCAACAACCGTTTCTTCCGCAACAACCACTTCTTCAGGGGGGGTGATCTCCTCAACTACTGCTTCAGTCGCTTCCACAACTTCAACTTTTTTAGGAGAGCGACGGCGCCGAGGTTTCTTAGGCTCTTCGGCGACGGTGTCTTCGGCTTTCGCTTCGACGGGCACCGTTTTTTCCTTAACGGCAGCAACTTGAAGCGCTTCTTCCCGTAGCGCGCGTAGATCACGTGTCAGAAATGCGGGCATGTGATCGCCCATTCCAACTACATTCGCCCCACCATCGCGTCCACGCCCGCGGCCGCGAGTCGGGCGACGGTTTGTTTCTGGTGCAGCGCTATCCGCGCGCCGGTTATCGTTCCGGCGACTAGTACGTTTGGGTTCTTCGGCTTTTGGCTCGACTGCCTTTGGCGCTTCAACTGGGGCATCAGGTGCCTTCGGTTTGATTTTACGCGAGCGCACCGGCTTTTTCTCCGGCTCGGCTTTGGCGGGTCGAGACTTGAGCGGATTGTCAATTCGTGGGATTTCTTTTTTCACCAGTTCTTCGATGCTGGCGAGGTATTTTTCATCCGATGGAAGACACAGCGTGAATGCCTTACCTTCACGACCGGCGCGACCCGTCCGACCAATCCGGTGCACATAATCTTCGGAGTGGATAGGGACGTCGAAATTGAAGACATGGCTAACGTTTGGAATGTCGAGACCGCGCGCTGCGACGTCGGATGCTACCAGCAGTTTTAATTCGCCATCGCGGAACTGGGTCAGGATTTTCATCCGCAAAGACTGGTCGAGATCGCCATGAATAGGCGCCGCATCCAAGCCGTGCTTTTTCAACGATTTGGCAACGATATCTACGTCTTTCTTGCGATTGCAGAAAATAATGGCGTTCGTCAGGCTTTCGCCTTCGGCCTCAATTATCGCGCGCAGAATATCGCGTTTGTCTTTTGGTGCCTGATCTTTGCGCGAAGGCGTGTGCAGGCAAACCGCTTGAGTAATCGTCTCGGACGTCGTGGCCTGTCTTGCAACTTCGACGCGAACCGGGTTGTGCAAAAATTCGGTGGTTATCCGTGTGATCTCCGGTGCCATAGTGGCCGAGAAAAACAGGGTTTGCCGTGTGAACGGTGTAAGCTTGAAGATACGTTCGATGTCGGGAATGAACCCCATATCGAGCATGCGGTCCGCTTCGTCGACTACCATGATCTGCACACTGTTCAGCATCAACTTGCCACGTTCGAAATGGTCAAGCAGTCGGCCAGGTGTCGCGATCAGCACGTCTACGCCTCGGTCGATCAGGCGATCCTGATCCTTGAAGCTGACGCCGCCGATAAGCAGAGCCATGGAAAGCCTCATGTGTTTGGCGTAAGTCTCGAAATTTTCAGCAACCTGTGCCGCCAGTTCGCGCGTCGGGCAAAGGACCAGCGAACGCGGCATACGAGCACGCGCACGACCTTTGGCCAACATAGTAATCATGGGCAGCGTGAACGAAGCAGTTTTGCCTGTTCCGGTTTGCGCTATCCCCAAAACATCGCGACCTTGCATCGCATGCGGGATGGCCTCTGCCTGAATCGGGGTAGGGGTTTCGTAGCCGGTTTCTGCTACGGCCTTTAGAACTTTTGGGTCGAGCCCAAGATCATTAAAAGATGTCATGTTTTTCCGTCTGTTGCGGCGATTAAAATGGCCGCAAGGAACCAGCGCGGCGCAGGCAACCGTATTGTTGCCGTTTCATGCTTTGCTCAATAAACCGGAATTTGATCGAGGTCAACGATGGACGCAAAAACAGCCTTTAAATGGGCTAGTTGCAGCGCTATACGGCCTGTAACGACGAAATGAGGAACGATCATGTCAGAAGAAATGCCAAAGGCCTATCGCGGACTGAATTCATTGAAGGTCTCTTCGGTTAAACATTACACTGATAAGACTTTTAGTTTCACGTGCGAGAGGCCTGAGTCTTTCCGGTTCCGTTCTGGTGAATTCGCCATGATCGGACTTGAGAATGGCGATAAACCGCTTTTGCGAGCGTACTCCATCGCCTCGCCTAACTGGGCGGAGGAGCTGGAGTTTTATTCGATCAAGGTGCCGGATGGCCCGCTGACGTCTCGACTTCAGCACCTGAAAGTAGGTGACGAAATCCTGATCCGACCCAAGCCGGTCGGAACGTTGGTGCTTGATGCCCTGATCGCCGGCAAACGTCTTATTCTGTTTTCGACAGGAACCGGCATTGCGCCTTTCGCAAGCACGATACGTGACCCTGAGACCTATGAAAAATTTGACGAGGTGATCCTTACACAAACCTGTCGAGACACCAAAGAACTAGACTACGGCAAGGCATTGATGGCTGAAATCGCAAGTGACGAACTGTTGTCCGAAGTGGTCGGTGATAAGCTTACATATATCGGAACGACAACACGTGAAGAATCCGATACCATGGGGCGGATGACCGATTGGCTTCGTGACGGTCGTTTTGCTGCTGCTACCGGAGCGGAACTCTCAGCCGAGAATGATAGGGTGATGATCTGTGGCTCGATGGCCATGCTGAAAGAACACAAACAGATTTGTGAGGCTGCGGGCATGCTCGAAGGATCGAATTCCGAACCAGGCCAGTTCGTTATCGAAAAAGCCTTCGTTGACTAGTTGATCGGGGACAGTTGGGTAATCCCGACTGCCCCACCGCGTGCAACCTCGGGGTCCAAAGTCATAGGGATGTATTCCCCACGCCGCCACAACACCGACAAATCGTCGTAATGTTTGGACAGCAAATGCCCTGATTGACCGGTGGAAATTATCATCAGCGATGAATCCAGATCCGAGAAATCATAGACAGCTCTAAGTCCGCTGCCATGAATATTAGTAAACGGCGCAGTGCCAGTGCCACGAGTTGCGCCGCGAAGTAGTGTATTGTCGCCACCGGGCGTTTCCTGACGAATATTCGCGAACCAAGACACGACCGGAACGCGGCCAAGAACTTGGGACGAATGTAAGGCCTGATGCGCCGTGCCCCAGCGCCAACGGGAAACACTTTCGCCATAAGTTTCTTCTAGAAAAAGAAGGGCCTCGTCCAAGGACACTTCAGCCATTTGCTGACAGGTCTCGACAGCCGATGTCTGCTGGATATCACACCAAACAGACGCGCCGTTAACGTCCCGAAAAACATTTTCGATGAAGTCCGGCCTCAAGCGACTTAGCTCACCGGACAGATTGCCGAGCTCGTCGATAATAAGCCGTTTTTGCAGAGCACGAACCCATGCGGCATATATTAGCGGTTCAGGGTCATGTTCGCTCATGTCACCATTCCAGTTAGCTAGTAGCTCGAGCGCTTCTTGCCGGCGACGATCAAAACTGTTTGTTGAGGCTGGTTGACCTGTCCACCATATATCTCGAGCGATCAAAGGCAGAAGACCCCGGGCCGACACCGATACGGAATCGGTCTGGATTTCAACAAAGCTGTTCAGGGTGTGGAACTCGCGCGCGTTTAACAGCGAAATGGCCCGCGAAATGCGTTGCGTATCGCCCCATTCATAGCTGAAATGTTGAGGGAAAGCGCGGTCGGTAACTTTGTTATTAGTATTGACGACGATGCCGCTATCCGGGTTTCGGACGATCGGATTAACGTCATATGGAAACATACCCTCCCAAACGCTCGTTGCTTCCCAACCCGGCGAAGGCATTTGCCCACGGGTCGGGTGGTCGATGTTACGTGCAGGCATTCGACCCGCAGAAACCAACGCGATGTTGTCTTTGTCGGCGAGGGTAAAGTTGAGGGAAGGTGAAACAAAATTTCCGATAACGTCAACTGCATCGTCTACGGTATGCTGGCGCATGAGGTTTAGGGCGGCCTCAATTGACCGGTCTTCCTCAATAAAGGCCGTCCAGCTCATTGTTGCAACATGTCCCGCAGGCGTAATAGCGGCGAGATTCAGACGATGCGAGGGGATAACAGGCCCGTTACGGCTCCAACGCAGGTGTCGCGAGACAGAAACCTGATCTTTGATATCAATTAGAATGTCGCGTGTTTCGAAAGGTACATAACCGTCTTCTGTTAAGTATTCGTCGGAATTTTGCGGATTAAGTTTTTCTACGACAATATCCTGATCGTCCAGATAGCTGGACGTAAGGCCCCATCCCAACGCTCCGTTTCGTCCAATAAGAATGCCAGGAATGCCCGGAATGGTGCCGCCAATCGCACCACCGTCAGAGAACTCTAGCCGGGCTAACATCCAGAAGCCCGGGGCATATAGCGGCAGATGTGGATCGGTGGCCAACAAGGTGCTACCGCTGGCGGAACGCGAACCCATTGCGGCCCAGGCGTTTGATGCGCCCGCAAGATCAATCGGCTGTATTGGGTCGAGGAAATAAGGTTCGACAGCAGCAAATTCGGTGGGGGTGTCTGGTATTAGGCTGGCATAATCCGGAATCGCCATAACCGCTTCACCCGGAGAGTCCGGAAAAATGTCTGCGACACGTTCTTTGGGCAAGGTCAGTGATAGTCTTGCACGCAGCACCTCGCGGCTGGCGTGGTCCGAAAGTTCAAGCGCCATCAGCTTTGTCAGCGCGATCGAGTCTGCGGGCCGCCAAGGCGCGATCTGGTTGGGAGCGAGGAAAAACTCCGGCGCACCGCGTCCCAATGCCTCGTCTGAAACTGTTTTAATCCAAGCGTTCACACCGGCGGAGTAGGCTTCCAGCATCAGAATTGTTTCGGGCGTCTGGTGCGACACTGCGCGCTGCGCGATGGTATAAAGGTCGAGCGCACGCATGAACTCATCAATCGGCAACGCGTCTGGGCCAAATGCTTCGGACAAGCGCCCTTGAACGTTGCGCCGCATCAATGTCATCTGCCACAATCGATCTTGCGCGTGGCTAAAGCCAAGTCCAAACATTACGTCTGCATCGTTTTCGGCAAAAATATGTGGGATCGCATGGGTGTCCCGCACGATCTCGACCGGACCGTCAAGCCCCCGAACTTCGTGCGACGCGTCGTAGTCGGGCAGGGAGCCGGACGCCAAATAGTAGACGCCCCCGAAAGTGATCAAGAGGAGCGAAAAGCCAATGGCAAGAATCCACATCATCCATCGAAATACCGTTATCACTTCGCAAACCTCCGCTAGTCGCTTGACCCCGTGTCGATAACAGGCCACAAAAAACTTAACAACATTGGTTGGCAACATACCGGAGGAATTATGGCTAAAGTTTCGTTTTTGGGTCTAGGCGTGATGGGTTATCCCATGGCAGGACATCTACAAGCAGCAGGTCACGAGGTGACCGTTTATAACCGAACCACGGCAAAGGCGGAAAAATGGGCGGCCGAGCACGGTGGCGGATTTGCCGCAACACCGGCAGAGGCTGCCAAAGGTGCTGAGGTGGTGTTTGCCTGCGTCGGCAATGACGATGATTTGCGCAGCATTACGATTGGTGAAACCGGTTCTTTTTCGGCAATGTCGGCGGGTGCCGTGTTTGTGGATCACACCACTGCCTCTGCGGAAGTGGCGCGTGAGTTGTATGCGACTGCGCAGGATTCCGGTTTTGACTTCATCGATGCTCCGGTTTCGGGAGGGCAGGCTGGCGCGGAAAACGGTGTGCTAACCGTCATGTGCGGCGGTGATAGCGCACCTTACGCGAAGGTGGAGCCTTTGATTAATTGTTTCGCTAAATCTTGTTTGTTGATGGGTGAAAGTGGCGCCGGTCAGTTGACCAAAATGGTCAACCAGATTTGCATCGCCGGTCTTTTGCAAGGTCTCTCTGAAGGCATGCATTTCGCGCAAAAAGCGGGTTTGGATGGCAAAGCCGTTGTCGACGTTATCTCCAAAGGGGCGGCGGGAAGCTGGCAGATGGAAAATCGCGGCCACACCATGTTAGACGACGAATTTGAATTCGGCTTCGCCGTAGACTGGATGCGTAAAGATCTGGGAATTTGCCTGAACGAAGCCGACAATAACGGCGCCTCGTTACCGGGTACCGCACTTATCGACCAGTTTTACAAAGATGTGCAGAAAATTGGTGGAAATCGCTGGGATACCTCCAGCTTGTTGCGCCGCTTGAACCGTCTGGACGGTTAACCGCCACGGTTATCGGAACATCATTCCTACCCCAAAGGCAACCAATGCACATGTGCCACCAACGAGTACCGTCTCGCCTACACAGCGCCACATCGGTTCGTTGGTGGCTTTCCAGCGCAGTAATCCAAGGCTGGCCAAAGCTGCAAATGTAGCGGCTACGGACAGATTGAAGGTCGAATTGTCAGGCTCGAGTAGGAAATATGGAAGCAGTGGAACCGAACCCAGAACGATGAATGAAGCGAACGTGAACAAGCCGTTCATCGTCGCCGAAGTATTGGAGGGATTGGACATTCCAATCTCGTAATGAATCATGTATTCCGCCATAATTTCAGGATTACGCATCATTATTTCCGACAAATCGCTTGCATCCTCTGGCGCTACACCACGTGCCTCCAAGTTCACTTTCAAATCGGACAATCCTGTATCCGGATCGGTTGTGATGGCAGATTTTTGACGGTTAAGGGTCGAATTGAAGACATCCTGTTGCGATCTGGCTGACAAAAATTCCCCTAAACCCATAGCGGTGGCGTCGGCCAGCAAATTTGCGATCCCAAACAGCAGAACAGCGACTGTGCCGATTTCCGCAGCCCCCTCCGCACCTGCACCGGCAAACCCTGCAACGATTGCAAAAGTGGTGACGATTCCGTCATTTCCGCCGTAAACGATCTGTTTGAGATATTCCTGAAAGGCGTTTAACTTTAATCGGCCCGTTCCATTATTGCGCATATTTTCGCCCGCTTGAGTTTAGTCCGTGGTGTCATGCATAGCGAAAATTTCAATTGCCATGCGCTGCCCTCAATTCTGTCATGCTTTTGCAAAATGTATACAGACAATCCCGAAAAATTCGGATAAATGGCGATTATACCGAAGGACGGAGAAAACATGTCGACTCGCGATCTCACAGACAAAGCCCAACGCCACCCCGAAAAAGCACATAAGGCGGACACGCCGATTTTGCGTAAGCCGAGCTGGATCAGGGTCAAAGCACCTGTGTCAGAGGGGTATAAAAAGACGCGCGATATATTGCTAGACAATAACCTCGCAACCGTCTGTCAGGAAGCAAGTTGCCCGAATGTTGGCGAGTGCTGGTCCCAAGGCCACGCCACCATGATGATTATGGGTGAAATTTGTACACGCGGTTGTTCGTTTTGCAATATCGCGACCGGTCGTCCCGATGCGCTGGACGTGTTTGAACCGGCGCGCGTGGCTGTGGCTGTGGAGAAGTTGGGCCTAAAGCATGTGGTTATCACATCGGTTGATCGCGATGATCTAGACGATGGCGGGGCGGAACATATCGCGCAGACAATCCGCGCCATTCGCCGCAAAGCACCAGAAACAACTATCGAAGTTCTGACGCCAGATTTCCTTAAATGTGGACCAGAAGCATTGGAAGTCGTGGTTGAGGCTAAACCGGATGTGTTTAACCACAATCTAGAAACAGTTCCCGGCCTTTACCCGATTGTGCGACCAGGCGCGCGGTATTTCCATTCCTTGAGGATTTTGCAACGCGTTAAAGAGTTGGATCCGAGCATATTTACAAAATCCGGTATAATGGTCGGACTTGGCGAAGATCGTCAGGGAGTATTGCAGGTTATGGACGATATGCGTGCGGCAGATGTCGATTTTCTAACGATCGGTCAGTATCTGCAGCCAACACCAAAGCATCATGTAGTCGAACGGTTTGTCGATCCGGAAGAGTTCAAATCGTACGAGAAAGCTGCGTATGGCAAGGGCTTTCTGATGGTTTCTGCAACGCCGTTAACACGTTCCAGCTATCACGCGGGTGATGACTTCGCACAATTGCGCGCGGCCCGTCAGAAAAAACTGGCGGACTAAACGCCGGACTTTTCGTTTATTTCGGCGATAACCTTAGCCCAAAGTTCAGGGCTTTGCGCGCCGCTTATGGCGTAGTTTGCGCCGACGATGAAACAGGGAACGCCTTGCACGCCCATCTCGCGGGCTTGCTTGTCTTCGGCTATTGTTTCGGCAAGATCAGCGTCGCTCTCCAGCAGTCGCCGAACAAGCTCGCCGTCCATTCCCGTAGCTTGCGCAACATCAACCAGTACGTCGAGATCAGAAATATCCTGCCCCTCGCGGAAATACCGTCTAAATAGCTGCGAGACGACAGCGGACTGACATTCTTCAACGCGCGCCCAGCGAATAAGGCGGTGTGCATTCAAAGTGTTGGGTGTTCGTTTGATTTTATCGAAGGCGATGTCCAAACCAGCCTCTTCGGCAGCGCGGGCGATTTCGCCGTAAACGCGGATAGCACCTTCGCGACCACCGAATTTGAGTTCAAGGTACTCGCGACGATCCATGCCTTCCGCTGGCATGTCGGGATTGAGTTGAAACGGCTTCCACTCGATTTCAAACGGATGATCAGGAGCGGCTTCTAGTGCGCGGTCAAGTTTTGCTTTCCCGATGTAACACCAAGGGCAGATGGGATCCGAGATTATGTCGAGTGTTGTCATTTTATCATCCATCCGTTCAAAGGGTCGGGTTTAGCGCACTTGCGCACAATCTAAGTCGTCGCGTAGAACAAGTGAAGTAGTTGTTGGGGACAGGTTGATGCAAGACAATAAGCCGAGCGTTTTGAAAATAGCCCGTGAAAGCGGCGAGAACGAGCAACACGCTCCGCTAAACCTCGGCGCACGTGTTCGCGAGCTTCGTAAAGCGCGGGAGTGGACGCTGGAGCAAGCAGCCCAGCAGGTTGGTTTGGCGCGCTCGACGCTGTCCAAAATCGAAAACGGTCAGATGTCCCCGACTTTTGAAGCGGTCCGGAAGCTGGCCACCGGCTTAGGGATTTCGATCCCGCAGTTGTTTACGGCCCCAAGGGGGGACAAAATTCTTGCACGTCGTGCGATTACGAAAGCCGGGACAGGGCGAACGCTCGTAACCGGCACTTATGAACATGAAATTCTTGCCGCAGATTTATCGCGAAAACAGATGATGCCATATCGTGCGACGGTGCGGGCGCGTTCTATCGATGAATTTGACGGCTGGGTCAGGCACGACGGCGAGGAGTTCCTCTATGTCCTCACTGGAGCGGTCACATTTTACAGCGAGTTTTACGAACCGGCGGAACTTCGCCGCGGCGATAGCGCCTATTATGACGCCGCAATGGGGCACAATGTTATCTCAACGAGTCAGGAAGATGCGGTGATTCTGTGGGTCACATCGCTGCACTAATCCGTCGATTTGCCAAAAAAAACGCCCTCACAAGGAGGGCGCAAGTTATTGAGGCAGGTTTCATACAGGCAGAAACCTATCGAGCAGTAACCTCAACATATGCATCGGAATTGCTGGTGCCAAGGTAAATCTTCGAAAAAATTGTTTAAATGAGTGTAGTTAGGGCTGTTAGCGGTATTACTGCGTTAAGTTGTTGCAAAGATGCCACGGGTTCGGGGTCATGCCGAGTGTCGGGTAGAATCGCCCAGCTTGACGATTCTTGTCGCTTTTCGAATATCCGCCGACCTAATTTTTCACCCAAATATCAACCCGACTGCCAAGAACAGCATCAATATACCGACCAGTAAATCCAATACGCGCCATGCTGTGCTGGTCTGCATAACGGGACCGAGGAATCTGGCGCCATACCCAAGGGCAAAAAAGAACGTGAAAGAGGCGAGGACTGCGCCGATGCCGAATGCTAACTTTGTTGAAAGTGCATAAAACTGGGTCGAAACTGCACCAATCAAGCCTAGCGTATCAAGGTAAACATGCGGGTTTAGCCATGTGAGCGCCAAGCAGGTTAGGATAGTTGGCCAAAATTTTGATGAGTTGCCCGAAATAGACTGGCTTTCGCCACCTCTATATGCCGCGACCAGACGGGATACGCCGTAGAAAACCAAAAAAGCGGCACCAGCGTATCGCATTACTGCGGGGAGGACGGGGAACTGCATCACTGCCAGACCAAAACCTGCGACTCCGGCAGTTATTAACAACGCATCCGAAATCGCGCAGGTCATGCAGACCCAGAAAACATGATTTTGTAGAATTCCGTTCTTCAAGACAAATGCGTTCTGCGCCCCGATCGCGAGAATCAGGGCAAAAGACGTAAAAAAGCCGGTCGTAAAAGCAGACCCGATCATTTTTTGGTTTTTGCTGGTGCCGGTTTTACCCCCGCGGTGATCTCTTCTTTCGTTGGCGGAACGACTAGACCTGCGGAAATAACTAGCTTCGCAGCTTCCTCTACCGACATGGAGAGAATAACAACGTCGCTACGTGGCACGAAAAGCAGGAAACCCGAAGTCGGGTTCGGGGTGGTTGGAAGGAAAACCGAAAGCATTTCGGATTCGCCAGTTTGCTTCAGAACCTCGCCGCTGGAGCTGGTGGAAACAAAGGCGATTGCCCAAATGCCCTTGCGCGGATACTCGATCATACAGGCTTGCTGAAAGTTTGAGCTCGACTGGCTCAACACGGTTTCGACGATCTGCTTTAGGCCGCTATAAACGGAGCTTACAACAGGAGTTCGCCCAATCAGGTTCTCCCAGATACGGATGATCTGTCGGCCGAAAATACCCTTGGCCAAAGACCCAATAATAGCAGTAACAATAAGAAAAATAACCACGCCAAAACCGGGGATGTCCTGACCAAGGTAGGTGCTGGGGTTGTAAATTGCCGGAACGAGGGGAACAACGCGTGTGTCGATGAACTTTACGACGGTCCAGATTAAGTAAAGCGTGATAACGACCGGAGCAACGATAACGAGTCCCGTAAAGAAATTGCCTCGCACGCGCTGCATCACCGTCGGTTTAGGTGTAATTCGTTTAGTAAACTTATTCTTTTTGCGCGCCATTTCCGTCCCCATTTGTTCGGTGTTACTTAAGAGGTGTTACCGCCGAGAACAATGGCTCACTTGAATTTCAAACTTTTGGCAATTTCGCTGGCAAGGCGGGCATTGTTTTTAACTAACGCGATATTGCACTCTAATGAGCGACCGCCGGTTTTTTCGAATATCCATTGCAGCAGGAATGGCGTGACAGCTTTGGCTTCAATTCCCTGCATAACGGACTCATTGATAGCTCTTTCAATAACCGGTGTAATCTCGTCTTGAGGGATTTCGCTTTCTTCCGGTACCGGATTTGCAACAAGCATGCCGCCGTTTACGTCCAGAACTTCTTGCATGTTAAACGCGGCTGCAATTTCGTCGGCGGTGTCAGCCCTCAACGGTGATTTGAGATTGGAATTGCGAGACCAGAACGCAGGAAACTGATCCTGACAGTAAGTAATGACCGGGACCCCTTTGGTTTCCAGAATTTCCAGTGTTTTGGGCAAATCGAGAATGGCTTTTGCACCGGCGCCAACAACGATCACTGCGGTTTTTGCCAGCTCCTCGAGATCGGCGGAGATGTCGAAAGAATTTTCCGCGCCACGATGAACGCCACCAATCCCGCCGGTGGCAAAAACTTTGATACCGGCAAGTTCGGCGCAAATCATCGTGGCAGCGACCGTAGTTGCGCCGGTTCGACCGGTTGCCACCGCGTAAGAGAGATCCGCGCGAGATAGTTTCATTACGTTTTCAGATTGCGCTAGCGCTTCGAGGTCCTCGTCCGATAAGCCTATTCGGATTGCTCCATCCATGACCGCAATTGTAGCGGGTGTAACACCGGCGTCTCGTATTTCATTCTCGATCATTCGCGCGGTGTCGAGGTTTTGGGGGTAGGGCATTCCATGCGTAATGATCGTGGATTCAAGCGCGACGATAGGTTTGTCGGCGGCCAGAGCGTTGGTTACTTCGGCAGAAAATTCGATGGGCAGTTTCATTCTGTGTCTTTCATGACATGTTCTGCGGCGGCCAAAACGGCGGTTTCCATAATTTTGATGGATGTATGAACGTTGGCGGACTCGGTTGCAATGAACGAGGCTAGAAAAACGTCGCCAGCTCCGGTTGTTGTTTTCGCATCAATCTCCGGCGGTGTTACGGCGATTGTTTCTGATGGCGAACAGAGGGCGCTATCGTTAGGGCCATCTGTTACGATTGCACGATGCGCCCCAAGTTGGCGGAGGGTCAATCCCGCCTCGATGCTGGTTTCAAAACTTTGTTCACAAAGTATTTCAGCTTCGAATTTATTTACAAACAATGTACCGGTTTGAGCCTTCAAAACGGTTCGCAGTCTTTCAGCTTTGCCGGGGCTAGCGGGAACAAACGACAGAAACGATTGATCGAAGTCGTGGTTGTTCGTGATGGATTGGAGAACGGGAACAGGTAGATTGCCGTCTATTATGACTGACCCACGCCAAGGTTTTACCGCGCTTGCCAAACGACCATCCCGAATGGGGGACAAAATCGCATCACCCGTTTTTTCGAGCGACGCGCAATCTGCTATAGCAGCAAAAACAACACCGGAAGTGGATTCGATTGCAAGGTAGTTGTCGGTGGGGTCATCGACCCTCGTAGCATAAGAACAATCAACGCCGACGGCTTCAAGCTCGGCTATCAAGTCGTCACCCTGTGTATCATTCCCAATGGCCGTAAGTAATGCTGCCGGTTGCCCCTGCTGAACAAGAGCCACGGCAATATTCAGCGCCACACCACCAGGACGCCGGCGAATGGTTCCTGCAACGTCATCGCCAGGAGTCATCTCGCGGCTTGCGCTCGCAATAATATCCCAAAGGGCTGATCCGATACATAAAACCGGAGCGGTTGACTGGTCCTGCATTTTTTATACCCTTCATGCTTGCTACACCTCACGTTCTAAGGTTTATCGGCCTCGTTGCAATCCTTGAGTTCAGGTGCGGACGCCGAGCGCAGCGAGGCCCGGCCCAACCGAAGGGCGGGAGAGTTCTTTGATGTAGGAGGGTGGCTTCGCGTCGCTCGGCGATTGCGCCATGGCTAGGGGTTGCATTCTTTAATCGGGTGCGGTACTTGGCGCGCACTAGAAATCCACAGGCGGGGTTGCGGCGAACGGGGGAGAAATCCCTGGGCGTCCACCGGTTGGGGCCAACACTGGCGCCTTCTCCCTGCTGAGGCTAAACCGGAAAGGTATACGACAATGGCTCTACCCGAGTTTACATTGCGCCAGCTCCTTGAAGCAGGCGTTCACTTTGGTCACCAGACACACCGCTGGAATCCCCGCATGGACCGTTACATCTACGGCTCGCGCAATGGCATCCACATTCTCGATCTTACACAGACTGTTCCAATGCTCGACGCAGCGCTTCAGGCTGTTCAGGCTGTTGCTGCTAAAGGCGGTCGCATTCTGTACGTTGGTACTAAACGTCAGGCTCAAAAGGGCATCGCTGATGCGGCTGAACGTTCGGCGCAGTACTACATGAATCACCGTTGGTTGGGTGGCACGCTGACTAACTGGCAGACTGTGTCCAAATCCATCACACGTTTGAAAAGCATCGACGAGCGTCTGGAAACAGGTGTTGAAGGTCTGACTAAGAAAGAACTTCTTAAGATGACCCGCGAGCAGGACAAACTGCAAGCGTCGCTCGGTGGTATTCGCGAAATGGGCGGTACACCGGACATCTTGTTTGTGATTGATACAAACAAAGAAGCGCTGGCAATCGCTGAAGCACGCAAACTGGGCATCCCTGTTATTGCGGTTCTGGATACAAACTCCGATCCGACCGGCATTGACTACCCGATCCCGGGCAATGATGACGCGGCACGCGCAATTGCGCTTTACTGTGACTTGATCGCTCGTGCGGCGCTTGACGGTATGGCTGCAAACCTTGGCGCTTCGGGTGTTGACCTTGGCGCAATGGAAGAAGCTCCGGTTGAAGAAATTGTTGCTGAAGAAGCACCAGTTGCCGAGTAAGACTTTGTCTTAAGTCTGTCGCATATTAGATGTATGCGACAGACCCCACGAATTATTCCCCTTGCGGACAGGCCAACGCCTGGGCCGCTGATTTACTTAAGGAGAGCAGTGATGGCTATCACCGCAAAAATGGTAAAGGAACTGCGCGATTCCACTGGCGCAGGCATGATGGACGCGAAGAAAGCGTTGACTGAAACTGATGGTGATATGGAGGCCGCGGTAGATTGGCTTCGCACCAAAGGTCTTGCTAAAGCAGCTAAGAAATCCGGCCGCACTGCGGCTGAAGGTCTTGTTGGCGTCACCGTTGATGGTGGTGTTGGTGTTGCGGTTGAAGTTAACTCCGAAACAGACTTCGTCGCCAAAAATGCCGAATTCCAGGAAATGGTTGCCGACATTACAAAAACAGCACTAGGTGTTTCTGATGTTGAGGCGCTTAAGTCTGCTGACATGGGTGGTAAATCCGTCGCTGACGTCGTTACTGAAAAAGTCGGCACAATCGGCGAAAATATGTCGGTCCGCCGTTTGGCACGCATCGAAGGCGACTCGGTTGCGTCTTATGTGCACAACGCTGCCGCTGATGGCATGGGTCTAATTGGTGTGCTTGTTGCTGTGAATGGCGACGACACAAACGGCGTTGCAAAGCAAATCGCGATGCATGTTGCCGCTACCAACCCGGCGTCCTTGTCCGAAGCTGATCTGGATCAGGATATCGTCGATCGTGAAAAAGCTGTTCTAACGGAACAGGCGCGTGAATCAGGTAAGCCAGAAAACATCATCCAAGGCATGATTGCCGGTCGTATGAAGAAATTCTATCAGGAAGTAACACTTTTGAACCAGAAATTCGTCATGAACCCGGACATCACTGTAGCTCAGGCTGCTAAAGATGCCGGTGTTGAAGTTGTCGGATTTGTTCGCCTAGAAGTTGGCGAAGGCATTGAAAAAGTGGAAGAAGATTTTGCGGCTGAAGTTGCAAAAACCATGAAGGGTTAAGTTCTTCCAAATGTGTTCCGAGGGCGCGGCAAAATTAAAAATTGCGGCGCCCTTTTTTTATCTTTTTATATCCGACTGCATAGCTTTTGCTTGAAGTTGAACCCGCGCAATTTCCTCGCAGCCTTTTCGGGCGACAGGATCGGCATCTTCCCAGAGCGGATAGGAAGAGGGCGGGTATTGCTCCGCATAAATCTGTCTTGCTACGACTTCTACAAGATAATCCGGTAATTCGATCATTGATGCCTCCTGATTGCGTAATGCGGTTGCAGACGGTTAGTTTCCGATTGAATTTACCATGATTTTCGTCCATCTTGTGCAACATATCAATACAGGAGATTCTAGCGATGCCGGATGGGGAAAACGAGACCAAGCCGCACTATAAACGTGTGCTTTTGAAAATCTCGGGCGAGGCGTTGATGGGGGATACGCAGTTCGGCCTTCATCCACCGACCGTTGAGCGGATCGCGAAAGAAATCAAAAAAGTCCATGATACCGGTGTCGAGATTTGTCTCGTAATCGGCGGAGGGAATATTTTCCGTGGCCTGCAGGGGAGCGCTCAAGGGATGGAGCGCACCACCGCTGACTATATGGGAATGTTGGCGACAGTTATGAACGCACTTGGCATGCAGAGCGCACTTGAGGCGGAAAACATCCACACCCGTGTTATATCGGCCATTCCGATGGATCAGGTGTGTGAGCCATACATCCGCCGCCGCGCCGTGCGTCACCTCGAAAAGAAACGTGTGTGCATTTTCGCTGCCGGCACCGGGAACCCGTATTTCACAACTGATACCGCAGCGACGTTGCGCGCCTCGGAAATGAAGTGCGAAGTGATCTTTAAAGGAACGCAAGTCGACGGAATCTACGATAGCGATCCTAAGACCAACCCCGACGCCAAACATTTTGCGCGCGTGACCTATGATACGGTTTTACAGAAAAACCTTAAAGTCATGGATGCCTCGGCGATTGCGCTTGCCCGTGACAATGGTTTGCCAATTATAGTGTTCTCACTTGATGCTCCGGGCGGGTTTCTGAGTATTTTGAATGGCAATGGCAAGTTTACCGTCGTAGAACCAAGTTAAACATACCGCAGGAGACGATGATGTCTGATGAAGTAGAAGATGTAGATCTGGACGATCTTGAGAAACGTATGGCCGGCGCGCTGAATTCTCTAAAACACGACTTTAATTCGCTACGTACGGGCCGCGCGTCTGCTTCGATGCTCGATGCCGTAATGGTTGATGCATATGGATCCGCAACGCCTATCAATCAGGTTGCCACGATAAACGTTCCGGAACCGCGTATGGTTTCGGTCAATGTTTGGGACAAAACCATGGTTGCCGCGGTCGACAAAGCGATACGCCAGTCCGGTTTGGGCCTTAATCCGGTCATGGATGGCACTACACTTCGCTTGCCAATTCCCGAACTTAACGAAGAACGTCGCCGCGAGTTGTCGAAGCTGGCAGGTAGTTATTCCGAAAACGCGCGCGTGTCAGTTCGAAATGTACGTCGTGACGGTATGGACCACCTAAAGAAGCTCAAAGATTCGATGGGTGAGGATGATCAAAAAATTTGGCATGACGAGATTCAGGAACTGACGGACGCTGCAATTGCAAATATCGATAAAGCTTTAGAGATTAAGCAAGAAGAAATTATGCAGGTCTAGTTTGGCCAAACCAGTAGGGCGAAAAGTATATGAGTGTTGAGGCCAATAAATTTCTCGACCTTGGCACACGTGTATTGTCTGCCATTGCGATGATAGCCATATCCGTCACTGCCTTTTGGCTGGGGGGATATTGGGCCGTTGGTTTTATCGGGCTTGGCGCTTTGGTCATGTTGTGGGAATTCCACAAGATGCTGCGACAAGAGGACGTTCGCGGCAAGATCGACCTCGCCATCATGGTCGGCTCGGCGTCGGCTTCGGTTGTTGCTACGTTCTTGCTTGGCTGGCTTTGGGGCGCCGGCGCATTGATCATTGGTGCCGCAGCCCTATACAAACGCGATCATGAGAACTGGTTCTGGCTGTCTTCGGGGCTTCTCTATATCGGCGCGTCGATGACCGCGATGCTGATGATATTCCTGTCGCCGGAACACGGTTTATTTGATGTTTTCTGGGTCGTACTGATAGTCGTTCTTACAGATATTGGTGGATACTTTGCTGGCCGTATCATCGGCGGACCTAAGCTTTGGCCGGCGGTTAGTCCTAAAAAGACCTGGGCGGGTAGTGGTGGCGGATGGGTTCTGGCGCTCGTTGCAGGGCTGTTGCTCGGGATATTTGGACCTGAACCGGTATTACGTTCCATCGGGATCAGCTTTGTAATCTCGGTGGCGTCTCAAATAGGTGACCTGCTCGAATCCTGGTTGAAACGCCAAAAAGACGTTAAGGATTCCAGTGATATCATCCCGGGTCATGGAGGTCTTATGGATCGGCTTGACGGGGTTATGGCGGCGGCTCTGGTATTTGCGATTATTCAAGGCCTCTCCTAAATGCGCAAATCCATAAGCATTTTCGGGTCCACCGGTTCGATAGGGTGCAACACCGTAGATTTGCTTGTTCGGCAGGGTGGAGCGAATGCATATAATGTAAAAGTTCTTTCGGGCGCGCGAAATGTCGAATTGCTGGCAGAGCAGGCGATAGCCCTCGGCGCTGACATGGCGGTAACCGCTGATGAAGCCAGCTTTTCTGCGCTTACAGCAGCACTGGTAGGAAGTGGCATTCAGGCAGCAGCTGGCACCCAAGCTTTACGTGATGCAGCTTTTGAGAATGTCGATTGGGCAATGTCAGCTATAGTCGGCTCAGCGGGGTTAGCTCCAACGTTAGAGATGGCAAAAAGCGCCAAGATACTCGCGTTGGCTAACAAGGAAAGCCTAGTCTGTGCCGGAGAGTTGGTTAAGGCCACCTGTAAAAAGTCCGGATGCGTGCTACTACCGGTCGATAGCGAACATAGCGCCATATTTCAGGCGCTTTCCGGCAATGACGCACGTAATTTGTCCCGCCTGATCTTAACCGCATCGGGAGGACCGTTCAGGGAATGGTCCCTCGAACAAATGGCTACGGCAACTTTGGCGCAAGCCGTCGCTCATCCAAACTGGGATATGGGGCAGCGTATTTCTATCGATTCAGCAACAATGTTTAACAAGGCGTTGGAAATTATCGAGGCGCATCAGTTGTTTGACATCGAACCAGAGAAGATCGAGGTTGTGGTGCACCCACAATCCATCATCCATTCCATGATCGAATACAAAGATAACTCGATCATTGCCCAGCTTGGCGCTCCGGACATGCGTGGCGCAATCGGTTTTGCTCTAAACTGGCCGGAACGTCGTGCTTTGCCGGTTGAAAAGCTCGATTTCGGCTCACTTTCACGCCTCGATTTCACCCACCCTGATGAAGATAAATTTCCCGCCCTTAGATTGGCGCGTCGGGCCATGGAGATCGGCGGCGTGGCCGGAGCGGTTCTCAATGCCGCGAAGGAAACAGCGCTTGATCGTTTTATTTCAGGCGACATCGGGTTCCTTCACATGGCGCAGCTGGTTGAAAATGTTCTCGAAGATCTCCATCTTATTGCGAACACAACCAGTAGCCTTTCAGGGCTCGAAGTTGTGATGGAAGTCGACCACGAGGCGCGTGGACGCGGACGCGTCTGGTCGCCCGCATAGGGGCAGGGCGAATGGAACTAATTTCACAAATTCCGATTTTCGGTGGATTCATGTCAACGATGCTGGCGTTTATAATCGTCATCGGAATCGTGGTTTTTGTGCACGAATACGGCCATTATATAGTTGGACGGTGGACTGGTATTCATGCGGAAACGTTTTCTATGGGGATGGGGCCGGTTATTTGGTCACGTGTAGACAAACGGGGGACCAAGTGGCAATTGGCTGCAGTTCCGGTCGGTGGCTACGTCAAGTTTCTAGGCGATCGCACCGCCGCTAGCGAAGCAGATTTCGAGGCTCTGGACAGTATGACAGATGCTGAGCGAAGCCGGAGTTTTCCTGCAGCCAAAGTTTTTAACCGGGCACTGACCGTTGCGGCTGGTCCGCTTGCAAATTTCCTGCTCGCAAGTTTCATTTTTGCAGGCTTGATCTTATGGCAAGGCATCTCGACCGATACAACTAAGGTTGGTGAATTGGTGGCAACGCCCTATGAAGGTTACGATTTACGTGTTGGTGACGAGGTTTTGGAAGTTAACGGGCAAACCGTTTCAAGCTTCGGCGATGTCATCAACATTACCCTCGATATGGACACGCCTCGCGATATGGAGCTTCTGATCCAACGCGACGACTCCACGCTATATGTGACCGCTCCTTATTTACTCATCCCTGCAGTTTATAGTGTTGAACCACTCTCTGCGGCGAGTTTAGCAGGCCTACAAGAAGGGGACGTCGTTCTTGAGGCAGGTGGACAGGAAGTTGTTGCTTTCTCAGAACTGCAAGCAATCGTTCTGGCTTCTAGTGACACGGAAATCCTTCTGAAAGTCTGGCGAGACGGTTTAATTCTAGACCTGCCCATAACACCTACACTGCGTGAATTTCCTGACGGTAATGGCGGTTTTGAAGATCGCGTCATGATTGGCGTTTATGGCGCACTGGCATTCTTGCCCGCTTCTGAAACGCCTACGCCCTGGCGCGCAGCGTATTTGGGTGTGAAGCAAACGGGTAACGTCATTACGACCACCCTCAACAGTATCAAGCATATGTTTCTGGGGAATCTTAGCCCGACCAATCTTCAGGGTCCGGTGGGAATTGCTCAAATTTCGAAAGAGACAGCAAATCAAGGGCTTATCAGCTTTATTTCGCTAATAGCTGTAATTTCAACCGGAATTGGACTGCTAAATCTATTCCCCGTTCCGATGCTTGATGGTGGGCATTTATTGTTTTTTGCCTACGAAGCTGTACGTGGACGGCCGCCTTCGCAAAAAACAATTCAGGCTTTGATGTCAATTGGTCTCGCCATGGTGCTGTTATTGATGGTATTTACGACCTATAACGACGTGATGAGATTGTAGCGTAAATACGGTAATAGCCTCGGTTTTTTTGACCGGCGGACTCAAATAGGCGGATTATTAATGAAACGTGCGGCACCTGAGAAACTTGGCGTAAAAGCCTGTCTTACAAGTATTATTTTGGCAATGCCAATCGCAGCACCGGTCTTTACCACCGCGTTTATGGCCACAGCTGCACATGCTGCAGTGATCTCTTCTATCTCGGTTCAGGGGAATCAGTTGATTCCGTCCGAGACGATTCGGGACTTCGCAGGCGTAAATCTGGGCTCAAACCTTTCGCCTGCAGATTTAAACGAAGTCGTTCGCCGACTTTATGACTCGGGCATGTTCGAAAATGTTGACCTGCGTATCTCGGGTTCAACAATGGTTATCACCGTAGTTGAAAATCCTTCGGTCAGCGTTATCGCATTTGAAGGCAACAAAAGTTTGAAAGACGACGTTTTGTCGTCCGTTGTCAGATCATCTGTGAGCCGTCCTTACAATCGTCTGACGGCACTTGCTGACGCTCAAACCATCTCTCAAATGTATGCCCAGGCAGGACGGATCGATGTTTCGGTTAAGCCGGTTATCATCCCTGTTTCCGAAGGACGTGTTAATCTGGTTTTCGAAATTTCCGAGGCCCCGATCGCCGGAGTAGAGCGGGTTAGCTTCATCGGCAACTCAGCATTTTCTGACGGTCGCCTGCGCGGCGTAGTGGAAACAAACGAAGATGGTGCTTTGTCGTTCCTTTTCGGTGCAAGCACAGTTGATGCGACGACAATTGCCCGTGATCGACAGAAATTAGAAGATTACTACACGAACAAAGGTTTTATCGACTTTGAGATTCTGTCCTCCGTTCCCGAACTTTCTGCTGATCGCGGAGGCTATTACCTTACGCACACCGTGTCCGAAGGTTTCAAATACGAATTTGGTGAAGCAACGATTTCCTCATCAATAAGAGGCGTTGAAACCGACGCGTTTTCGCGTTTTGTAAACATTCGCTCGGGACGCGTTTTCCAAGTAGACGATGTAAACAATGTTATTGACAAGATTGAAGCAGAAGCCGTTCGACAAGGTCTTCCGTTCCTGCGTGTTTCTCCAAACTACACAAAGAACGAAGCGAATAGGACCGTTGACGTAAACTTTGAGCTGGTTTCCGGTCGGCGGGTTTATGTCGAAAGAATCGACATTGGAGGTAACACCGGTACGCTCGAACGCGTCGTTCGCCGGCAATTCGATTTTGTTGAAGGCGATGCGTTTAATCCGCGGAAAATGGAAGTTTCCGCTGATAAATTGCGGGCTCTGGGGATTTTTGGAGCTGCAAATGTCACGGTTCGCGAAGGGTCATCTCCTGATAAAGTTATCGTCGACGTTGACGTACAGGATATTCCAACAGGTAGCGCCGGTTTTGGTGCTGGATACTCGTCGGAGTCCGGTTTTAGCGGCTCGCTTAGTTTAAGTGAGAAAAACTTCCTCGGACGTGGACAGGCATTTAACCTTGAACTAAATTATGGCGAGAACGCTCAAGTTTTCTCCTTCAGTTTTACCGAACCAGCTTTAATGGATCGCGATCTATCGGCCGGATTTGACCTTTATTATCGCCGCGCAGATCGAAGCGAGTCGTCCTTCCAATCAACTAACTACGGAGTTGAACCGACGCTCCGGTTCAATCTTGATGAAAATACGCGCATGGGTATCAGCTACCGTTTGTCGAGCGATGAAATCCGCGATGTAGCAACTGGTGCTTCACCTGTAATTCTGGCTGACGCTGTTGGCCCGCTTGTGACGTCCGCACTCGGCGTGTCACTTTCGTATGACCGCAGAAACTCGCGCGTTTCGCCTACTTCAGGATTCATCTTGTCTTTAAATGAAGAGTTTGCAGGCTTGGGTGGCGATCTATCCTACGCTAAAACTATCGTGAAAGCGAAGGGTTACACATCCTTCTTCGACGAGAGTCTGATCTTGTCAGCTGAACTCGAGGGTGGCGCACTGGTTACCACGGACAGCTCGGACACACGCGTAACGGACCGTTTCTTCCTAGGAGGCAACAGCTTCAAAGGCTTCGCTACAGGCGGCATCGGGCCGCGTGATACAGTTGCTGATAACGACGATGCGTTGGGTGGTAACTACTATGGTATCGCGCGACTCCAAGGTACATTCCCGCTCGGGTTTGGTGAAGACGCCGGCATTTACGGCGGCGTGTTCGCGGAAGCGGGTTCGGTTTGGGATCTAGGCGACATCGGGGTGGTTGACGACGAAATGTACATCCGTGCATCTTCAGGCGTAAACTTGTTCTGGCGAACACCGATTGGGCCATTGGAATTTAGTTACGCAATTCCTTTGATGTACGAAGATGACGATATTACGCAAAAATTTAGCGTCGCGGTTTCGACTCGTTTCTAGATGATTGCAACTGCGCCAGTATATAAAAACCTTCAAAAGCCCTTCCTGACGCTGTTGGCTTTCTTAGTGCTGGCATCAAGCCAGTCATTTGCTCAGTCCGATTATCCAACAGTGTTCCCACTTCCTATTCTGGTCTTGGATCAGGAAGCCTTGTTCAGTGATTCAAAACTTGGGCAGGCAATCTTATTTGTTGGAGCTGAAAGGCGCACAGTTTTGCTCCAGGAAAGCCGTGAGATCAGCGATGCATTCGAACTCGAAGAGTTCCAGCTTACGCAAAAGAGGTCCGAGATAAGTATCGAAGAATTTAGGGTTTTATCCGATGATTTTGACGCGCGTGTGCAAGCGACAAGAGAAAGCCAGCTAACCAAAGACGTCGAACTACAGCAGTATATTGACGGTCAATCACACCGTTTCCTGGTGTTGGCAGCACCTTATCTAAGCAATCTGATGTTGAAATATCAGGCCAGTGCAATTGTCGACCAAAGATCAGTTCTTTTGTTTGACCGCAAAATGGATATAACACGCGAAGCAATTGAATTGCTTGATCTGGCGTTCGAAGAGAGCCCCGATATGGCTAGGGAAGAGGAATAGAACATGTCCGACAATACGTCGATTGAAGCTAGTAGTTCAGATATTTCGGAGATCATGCGAATTCTGCCACACCGCTATCCGTTTCTTTTGATAGATGCGGTTAAGGAAATTCAGGTCAACGAATCTGCGATCGGCATCAAAATGGTCACGATCAACGAGCCACATTTTCAGGGGCATTTTCCAGAGAAACCCGTCATGCCGGGCGTTCTGATCGTCGAGGCTATGGCGCAAACTTCTGGCGTTCTGGTTGGGAAAACGCTGGATTTGGTCGACAAAGGCATGTTGGTCTATTTTATGTCGATGGACAAAGTGAAGTTCCGGCAAATTGTTAAACCGGGAGATGTTCTGGAGTTGCACGTAAAGGTTCTACGTGGCCGTGGTAAAATTTGGAAATTCTGGGGTGAGGGAAAAGTCGACGACACAGTAGTCGCTGAAGCCGAATTTACGGCTATGATTGTGCCCCCCGAAGACAAAAATAAGCAATAACCATGTCCGTTGATCCAACAGCAATCATCCACCCTTCAAGCATCGTTGAAGAGGGGGCCACCATCGGACCCGACTGCAAAGTAGGGCCATTTTGTCTGGTAGGGCCAGATGTGGTTTTGGGGCGTGCGGTAGAACTGTTAAGTCACGTAGTTGTCACCGGAAACACGACTATCGGTGATGCCACACGTATCTGGCCAACCGCGTCAGTCGGACATCAACCTCAGGATCTGAAGTTCCGTGGAGAAAAGACCCGCCTTGAAATTGGAGCGCGTTGTATGATTCGTGAAGGCGTTTCTATTAATCCAGGCACCGAGGGTGGAACCGGAATTACAAGAATTGGCGATAACTGTTTGTTTATGCTCGGTTCACATGTTGGACACGACAGCAATGTAGGTAACAATGTTATTCTAGCCAACCATGCGTCAATCGCAGGGCACGTGACCGTCGGAGATGACGCTATATTCGGTGCACTTAGCGGAGCTCATCAGTTCGTACAAATTGGCAAAGGCGCAATAATCGGTGCTCTTTCAGCGGTGGTTAACGATGTGATCCCATATGGTATGGCTGTACCGCAAAAAACTGAACTCGGCGGACTGAATCTCGTCGGTCTTAAACGTCGCGGCGCGGATAAAGCCTCGATAAACGCATTGCGGATAGCGTTCGGTGAAATATTTGAAGGCAACGGAACACTTAAAGACCGTGCCGCGAATGCAAAAACAACATATGCCGGAAACCAACTGGTAGAAGACGTCGCCGATTTCCTTTTGTCCGAAAGCTCGAGGTCGTTCCTGTTGCCCAAAAGTGACGTCTAATCATGGTCAACACACGAAAAGTTTGGCGGGATGGTCTAGCAATTATCGCCGGCCGGGGTTCGTTACCGCAGCTTTTAGCTGAAAAATGTCGTGATGACGGTTTGCCTTATATCGTAGTTGAACTTGAAAATGTTCCACTCAATTGGCTGGGTAAACATCCAATAATTCACGCAAGACTTGAGCATCAAGATCACCTATTGGCCAGCATAAGAAAGGCGCATTGTGATCATGTTGTTCTTGCAGGTGGAATGGAACGGATTCCTTTTGACGCTACTGAGCTCGACGAAAAAGGCAAGGAACTTGCGAGTTTGTTAGCATCTTCAAAGTTTGAAGGTGATGACGGAACACTTCGAGCAATTATTTCTTATCTGGAAAGCAACGACCTTAATGTCGTCGCTGCGCATGATATCGTGACCGAATTGGTTCCAGAACCCGGTGTTTTAACCAAAACAAGCCCGTCCAGTGCGGATCAAGCGGACGCAGTAAGGGCTAGCGAAATTGTTAAGGCTATCGGAAAAGTGGACGTCGGGCAGAGCGCTGTGGTTGGACAGGGAATTTGCTTGGCACTGGAAAGCATTTCCGGCACGGACCATATGTTAAGTTTCGCAGCGCTTCACAGGAAAAACTTCCTTCCCGATCCATCTGGGTCGGCGGGTTTATTATTTAAGGCGCCCAAACCGGATCAAGATCGTCGCGTAGACCTTCCAGCAATTGGACCGGACACTGTCCGTCGTGCCAGCGAGGCCGGATTAGCCGGTGTTGTGGTCGAAGCCGGTGGTGTCATGATCCTTGAGCCTGAGGAGACCATTAAACTTGCGGATGATCTAGGTCTGTTTTTGTGGGTTAGGCCTGCTGTATGACGACACCAATCACTTTTTACATATTAGCTGGCGAAAGTTCTGGTGACCGTCTTGGGGCCGCGTTGATGCGAGACTTACGCTCGACGTATAAAGGTGAGGTTAATTTTGTTGGGGTCGGCGGAAGTATGATGGCCGAGCAAGGGCTCAAATCTATATTTCCTATGGACGAATTGTCAGTGATGGGAGTAGCAGAAGTAATCCCGAAGATCAGAAACCTTCTTCGTCGCATAAAGCAAACTGCTAAAAGTGTGATCGACGCTAATCCAACTGCACTAATCACTATCGATAGCCCTGATTTTTGCTTCAGAGTAGCCAAGCGTGTTAAACGGCATAATTTGACTGTTCCGGTTATTCACTACGTTGCACCATCTGTTTGGGCGTGGCGGCCAAAACGAGCTGCGAAGATGGCAAAATTTGTTGATCACGTGTTGGCGTTATTACCATTCGAGCCGCCTTACATGCAGGCTGAGGGCATGAGTTGTGATTTCGTCGGGCATCCGATTACAGAAGAAAAACAAGCCGATGCGATCGAAATTACAAAATTTCGAAAGGAATTTGGTCTAGAGGAAGACGCTAAACTATTGGCTGTTTTGCCGGGTTCCCGTTCGGGGGAAGTAGAGAAATTGGGGCCCATCTTTCTAGAGGTCATTGATCTGTTGAGAGCTGAGCATCCGGATCTAAAAGTGGTAATTCCATCTGTTGCAGCCAGAGTTGACCAGTTGACTGCAATTTTTCGAGCCCCCGATATTGTAATTCTAGATCCGCGCGGGGTCTCTCCCGAAGTTGCCGAAGCCAGAAAACGGACATGTTTTGCATCTAGCGACGCTGCGTTGGCGGCTTCGGGTACCGTTTCATTAGAACTAGCGGCAGCAAACACGCCGATGGTAATCGCTTACAAGATGCACTGGTTGACCGCTTTCATTAAGCGGCGGTTGGTACGGGTTTCGTCAGCGACGTTGGTGAATATCCTGACTGAAACGCATGAAATCCCCGAGTTTTTGCTCGAGGATTGCACTGTGGAGAAAATATTTCCGGCAGTTAAACAGCTTCTGGAGGATTCTGATCTGGCCGACAAGCAACGTCAGGTTTCGCAAGACGCCATTCAACTTCTTTCGCGCGACGAGAGTGAAACGGGTAGCAGCGCTGCTTCCTCTGTTTTGAATTTTCTCAAGCTCTGATGTCAAAAAAAACGCCGGAGGCCCCCCCGACGCTTTTCTAATTATCGGTTTTCCACATCCACGTAATCGCGGTTCTTTTCGCCAGTATATAGCTGACGTGGACGACCAATCTTTTGTGTTGGATCAGCAATCATTTCTTTCCACTGGGCAATCCAGCCCACTGTGCGTGCCAATGCGAAGATAGGTGTGAACATCGATGTCGGGAAGCCGATCGCATCCAGAATAATGCCGGAATAGAAGTCGACATTAGGATACAGCTTACGTTCTACAAAATAGGGGTCAGAAAGCGCAATCCGCTCCAACTCCTTGGCGACCTGAAGAGTAGGATTGTTTTCGATACCCATCAAATCAAGAACTTCGTCGGCGGATTCTTTCATGACCTTGGCGCGAGGGTCAAAGTTTTTGTAAACGCGATGCCCAAAGCCCATCAAACGGAACGGGTCGTCTTTGTCTTTGGCACGCTCGATGAATTCCGGAATGCGATCAACCGTTCCGATTTCTCGCAACATGTTCAAAGCGGCTTCGTTCGCACCACCGTGCGCAGGCCCCCAGAGACAGGCAATACCGGCAGCGATACAAGCAAAAGGATTTGCGCCAGACGAACCGGCAAGCCGCACTGTCGAGGTCGATGCGTTCTGTTCGTGATCTGCGTGTAGCGTGAAAATCCGGTCCATCGCGCGAGATACGATTGGATCAACGATATATTCCTCCGCGGGCACTGCAAAGCACATGTGCAGGAAGTTGGATGCGTAATCCAGATCATTGCGTGGATAAATGAATGGCTGACCAATCGAGTATTTAAAGGCCCATGCAGCAATTGTCGGCATTTTTGCGATCATTCGGATCGAAGCTACTTCGCGCTGCCACGGGTCGTTAATGTCTGTGGAGTCGTGATAGAACGACGACATCGCGCCCTGAACACCACAAATGATTGCCATCGGGTGGGCATCGCGACGGAAACCACGGAAGAAATACTGAATTTGTTCGTGCAGCATTGTATGCCGCGTGACACGTGGGATAAACTCGTCGAGCTGCGCTGCCGTAGGAAGTTCGCCGTACAACAACAGATAGCACACTTCGAGGAAGTGGGACTTTTCTGCTAGTTGATCGATCGGATAACCGCGGTAAAGAAGCTCGCCTTTGTCGCCATCAATGAAAGTGATCGCGGATTCGCAAGAAGCGGTTGATGTGAAACCCGGATCGTAGGTGAAGACGTCGCCTTGTGCGTAAAGTTTCCGAATATCCAATACATCAGGACCCAGATTTGGGCTATATACCGGAAGATCAACTTCCATGTCGTTGAATTTTAAACTTGCCGCGCTTTTGCTATCCGAAACCATTATTTACCTCATATATGGCCCCAACGGGCCCGTTCCATAATTACGCGCGTTGTCGGCCGCTTTCTGCGTTGACCACCGGATTGGGAACTCCA
>DFBM01000066.1:0-2046 GCA_002366645.1 Rhodobacterales bacterium UBA3080
TACGCAGTAGCTATGCATCACTACAAGCTTTGATTGAGTATCGATTGGGTGCAATAACTAAACATTAGTTCTCACAATGGCAACTTTTTCGTGTAGGTTAACGAAAAGTTAACGGCGGATATCACTTGTGTAGAGCCTGAAGCGGGCCAGATCAAGTGAGGGACAAAGTCGTACATTCCAAGGTAATCGAACGCGCAATTAGGGGGCGGGTTTGATGCTTATTATTGACTGGGCGGTGCCATGATTTTTGAGATAACCCCTATTTTTTCTGTAGTTTATGGATTCGTTGTCGCACTGCTCGTAAGTGTGGCACTGGTGACGACCAAACACCTGCACGGCGGGTTGACGCTCGATACCGACGAAGGGGTGCAGAAGTTTCATAGTGCGCCGACCCCGCGGATTGGCGGTGTGTCATTGGTCATCGGGTTTTTCGCCGCTTGGGTAGTTATGGATGGCGAAGCCAGATATCTGTTCGGTCTTATCGGTTTGGCGGGTCTGCCGGCGTTATTTTTTGGGTTGATGGAAGATATTACCAAGAAAGTTGGCGTCAAGGCGCGGCTGGCGGCGACGATTGCTTCGGGTATGATTTTTGCGCTGCTCACCGGCTATACGATCACCAGCATTGACGTCTGGGGGATTGATTACGCGCTGGCGGTGCCGCTTGTCTCTTTTGCATTCACAGCCTTCGCGATTGGCGGCGCGGCGAACGCGATTAATCTGATTGACGGGTTCCACGGACTGGCCTCGGGGACGTTGCTGATTATCCTGCTGGCCTTTGCGCTGGTCGGGTGGCGTGTCGAGGATACCGTGCTGGTCAGTCTGGCGCTGGTGATGGCGGCGATTGTTGGCGGGTTCTTTGTGGTGAACTTCCCGTTCGGCAAATTGTTCCTTGGCGATGCGGGCGCGTATTTCGCCGGATATTTTGTGGCGGTGCTGGCGGTGATGCTGCCGGCGCGCAATCCCGAAGTCTCGCCCTGGATCAGCTTGCTTATTCTGAGCTATCCGGTGACCGAGACGGTGGTTTCCATTGTGCGCCGCTTGATGGACGAGGGCGCACACCCCGGCGAGCCGGACAGCGCGCACCTGCACCACGTTGTCCATCGCAACTGGGCGCATAAGGTTGCACATTATTTTGAATCGCCGACGTCCCAGAACGCGCTGACCAGCCTGTTCATGTGGATATTACCATTGGTGACATTGGCATCGGTGGCCTATTGCGGCCTCCAGTCGGGCAGCGCTCTGGCATATTTGACGATTTGTGTTGTTTTTTATCTGGCTTCCTACCGTGGTATTTCCACGGGCAGCGCTTTCGGGCGGAAGGTCTAGATTACGAACATGTCTATCCCTGATGCCGCGGACGCCGCCGAGCGCCACCGACTGAACCTTGAAGATGAAGATACTGACCACGCGAAGGGTTTTGCGTGGTTTGCCGCGACCGTAAAGCCGAACCGCTTTGCGCAGGCAAAACTCAACCTGCAAAACCAGAATTTCAAGACGTTCATGCCGTTGCTCGAACGCACCGTGCGATACGCACGGGTCGAGCAGCAAGTATTGCGACCCGCCTTTCCCGGGTATATTTTCGTCGGTTTTGATCGCGATACGACGCAGTGGCGGGTTATCAACAACACCTTCGGTGTATCCGGTTTGGTAATGGGTGCGGCCAATTCGCCGCTGCCAGTGCACGACGATTTGATCGCCTCGATGATGGCGCGTTGTGATAGCGTTGGCAAAGTGCTTCCGCCCGCAGCATTTGCGGCAGGGGACAAGGTGCGGGTTCTGTCCGGCCCGTTCAAGGATTTGCTGGCCGAGGTTGCGAAGACCTCGGATGGCGCAAGGGTGCGTTTATTGCTGGATCTGATGGGGCGCGCTGTTGCGACCGATTGTGCCGGCAACGCCTTGGAGATACTCGACAGCTGAGCTCCGCTCGCTGTGGGAGGTTGATTTTCGGCGTAGGTGCTTGTCACCTGCGCTGCGGTAGCTGTTGTAGAAGGTGAAGTAGGGCTATCAAAACTGTGCTAACATACATTGGAATGTGCGTTTTTCTAG
>DFBM01000066.1:2066-2654 GCA_002366645.1 Rhodobacterales bacterium UBA3080
TTGCGGTCGTGTTTGTCGCCTATATTGCAATGGCGGCGTTTCAGAAATACGCCATATATCCGGTGGAGGCGAAGCTGCTTCCGCTCTACTCGCAATACGCAAGTTTGATGTATCTGCCACACGCTGTTCGGGTTCTTGCAACGACTATTTACGGGTCGAAAACCTTCTTCGTATTGTTACCGGCGATCCTGTTCGAGACATTCCTGTTCTACCCGATGACCGACGGCCTGTTATCGCTAACCACTCTTTCTATCGCTATCATCGGCGCGACTTGCGCCCCGGTCGCCTTCATCCTGATAAAGCTGATCGGCGGCGCTCTCGTCCCCGGTTTCGACGCCACCCGCGCCGCCTTCAACTGGCGTTATGTGTTTGCGGGTGGAATAATTGCCTCTGCCATCAACTCCATCGGCCTCACAGCCTTCTTCTTCGACCTCTCCGATTTTGCCGCCGCCTCCCTAGCCATGGTCCGCTTCTTCCTGGGCGACACCATCGGCCTGCTCGCAAGCCTGATTATGCTGACATTTGTGTTCAGAATAATACGGGGGGTGAATGAGGTTTAGGGTCATTATCGGCCATTTGATTCTTTTA
>DFBM01000103.1 GCA_002366645.1 Rhodobacterales bacterium UBA3080
TGGGGTCGTGCACGATGAAACTGAACGCAACGGCCGAGATGATCCCGCTGACGTGGTTCGGCATTGCCAACCTGCACCCGTTCGTGCCGCTGGATCAGGCTGCGGGCTATACCGAGCTGACCAACCAGTTGATGGAGCAACTTTGCGACATCACAGGCTATGACGCGATGTCTTTGCAGCCGAATTCGGGCGCGCAAGGGGAATATGCCGGGCTTCTGACGATCCGGAATTACCACAAGTCGCGCGGTGAGGGTGGGCGTAACATCTGCCTAATCCCGACCTCGGCGCACGGCACTAACCCTGCGTCTGCACAGATGGTGGGTTGGAAAGTCGTTGTAGTGAAATCCGCTGACAATGGTGACATTGATCTGGAGGATTTCCGCGCCAAGGCCGAGGCAGCCGGTGAAAATCTGGCGGCTTGTATGATTACCTATCCATCCACGCATGGTGTATTCGAGGAAACTGTCCGCGAAGTTTGCGACATCACCCACGAACACGGTGGTCAGGTTTATATCGATGGCGCCAACATGAACGCGATGTGCGGACTGGCGCAGCCGGGCAAGATTGGCGGCGACGTCAGCCACCTGAACTTGCACAAGACATTTGCCATCCCGCATGGTGGCGGTGGTCCGGGTATGGGGCCAATTGGCGTAGGTGCGCATCTTGAGCCGTTTCTGCCGGGACATCCTGAAAACGGTGGCGCAGTTGGGCCTGTATCGGCGGCCCCTATGGGTAGCGCCTCGATTCTGGTGGTTAGCTGGGCGTATATCCTGTTGATGGGCGGTTCCGGTCTGACACAAGCGACGAAGGTGGCGATTTTGAACGCCAACTACATCGCCAAGCGTTTGGAGGGTGCGTACAACGTACTGTTCACATCCAAGATCGGTCGCGTCGCGCACGAATGTATCCTCGATACACGCCCGCTGGCGGAAACCGCTGATGTAACGGTTGATGACATCGCCAAGCGCCTGATGGACTGCGGATTCCATGCGCCGACAATGAGCTGGCCTGTTGCGGGCACGCTAATGGTTGAGCCAACGGAATCAGAGCCAAAAGCCGAGATCGACCGCTTTATCACCGCAATGCTGGCCATCCGTGCCGAAGCGCAAGACATCGAAGACGGCAAGATCGCCTATGATCAAAGCATGCTGCACAATGCGCCGCATACCGTTGAAGATCTGGTTGGCGAGTGGGACCGTGCCTATAGCCGCGAACAGGCTTGCTATCCTCCGGGCGCATTCCGCGTAGACAAATACTGGTCGCCGGTGAACCGTGTCGACAATGCCTACGGCGATCGCAATCTGATCTGCACCTGCCCACCGCTTGAGGCGTATGAGGACTAACGTCAATTGGTCAAAACACATTCCACTTGAGTGATATGTAGTATTCTGACACCATGAGGGTCGCTTTCGGGCGGCCCTTTTTAATTGTCGAAAGTCAAATCATGAAATTCCTTACCCTCGTCGCAGTTCTTTTCGCCCTTCCGGCACATGCCTTGGAGATCCAGCAGGTAACTGACAATGTTTACGCGATCGTCGGGCCGTTGGAGCAACGATCGACGGAGAATTTGGCGAATAATGCCACGTTTGGCGTTGTTGTAACTGCTGAGGGCGTGGTTCTGATCGATACCGGCGGTAGCTGGAACGGGGCGGAGGAAGTGCATAATGCGGTGCGCGAGATTACCGACCAGCCGGTGAAAATTGTGATTAATTCCGGCGGACAGGATCATCGCTGGATCGGGAACGACTATTGGCAACAGCAAGGGGCCGAGGTGATTGCTTCGGCGGCAGCGGTTGCAGACCATAAGGATCGCGGCTCGGTTCAGATGACGGGGCTGTCGGTTTTGCTGGGTGACGCGCTTGAAGGAACGGTTCCTGCCTATGCGGATACGGTTTTTGAAACCGGATATAGTTTCGAACTGGGCGGTATTTCATTTGAAATCACCCACGCGGGGCAGGCTCACACGCCGGGGGACAGTTTTATCTGGGTGCCATCTGAAAAGACTGTGTTTAGCGGTGATATTGTCTACATCGAACGGATCATAGGTGTCGGGGAGCAGTCACATTCCGGTTCTTGGATAGAGGTTTTCGAAACTATGGCCGCGCTAAACCCCGCGCATATTGTGCCCGGGCACGGTGATGTAACGACGTTGGAGCGGGCAACGGCAGATACATACGACTATCTCGTTAACCTGCGGACCCAGATGGGGGCGTTCATTGACGAGGGCGGGGACATTATTGATTCCGTGAACGTCGATCAGGCGGCGTGGTCGTATCTGGAAAACTTCGAGGGGCTAGCCAAACGCAATGCCCAGCAGGTATTTTCGGAAATGGAATGGGAGTGAGGCAGGGCTAAAACCTGTCTACTCTATAAGGTGTAATATCCTCATTTGTGCGGCGACCCGCAGCGATACCCGCCACCATCTTGCCTAGACGCGGACCAATCGTCAGACCTATATGCTGACCGCCGTAGGCGTGAATCACGTTCGGAGCGTTAGGGCTTTCGCCCAGTACAGGCATGCTGTCTGGCGTGGTCGGGCGACGGCCCATCCATTCATCGTCATATTCAAATTCCAGCGTCGGATAGACCTTCTTCATCTGTTTTCGCAGCAGGTTTATCGGCGCTTTCGAGGCTGACGCGTCCAGACCACCGAATTCGACCACTCCGGCTGCACGCAGGAAGCCCGCCATCGGGGTTAGAACAAATTTGGCGTCGGTTATCATATACGGATTAGGCGCGGTGAAGTTCGGGTTAAACATGGAGACATGGTAGCCACGCTCGGCTTCAAGTTTGACTTTGAGGTCGAGCTTTTTGGTTAGCCGGCTGGACCACGCGCCAGCCGCCAAAACGACCTTGTCCGCCGTAATCGTCTCGCCGCCGTTCAATGTAACGGTCGGGGCTTCGCCTGCGGTTATGTCGACCACTTCGCCACGCTTGAATTTACCACCTTGGGATTGATAGTGGCCAAACAGCGCCGCCATGTAATCGCCCGGCGACGATAGCCAGCCGTAATCTTTGTATACGACACCGAAAGTGTAGTCTGGGCCGATGTTCGGATCACGCGCGAGTATTTCGGAACGGTTGATATGGTCAGGATCAAAGCCATGCTTTTTGCGCAGAGCGGACGATAGGGGGTCTGCGTCGTAGTCGGATTTGCTTGGGTATAAGTTCACGTAATCGCCGGTGACGATATAACCGGCGGCGGGGGTTCCGGCGGAAATTGCCTGATGTTGGTCGACGGAATCATCGGTCAGGGCCGCAAGCCCTGCTGCGATTTCAGTAACCTTGTCGACGGAGCCATTGCCTAGGAACGGCACCAGCCAAGGGAGCAACTTTGGCAGGTAAGACCAGCGCAGATAGAGTGGCGAATTAGGGTCGAGTAGCATGGCGGGCGCTTTGGCGAACAGGCCGGGGACAGACACAGGTATAATCGCCCCGCGCGCGAGCAGGCCGGCATTGCCAAACGACGTTTGTTCGGGGCTACCGGGTTCGATACGGTCAATCAGCGTGACCTCCCAGCCATCACGACGTAGCCATTCGGCAGCGGAAACGCCGGTTATACCAGCACCTACGACGAGAATGGTTTTGGTCATGTTGGGCTCCTGTCTTCCAATATGGACTTATACTCCGAGCAACTTTTTGACCCGATTAAGGTGAACTTTAACCGCAGCTGCATCGCCACGAGTTTCGATGTTCAAACGCACCAGCGGTTCGGTGCTGGAGGAGCGTAAATTCATCCTCCAGTCGCCAAAGTCCATGCTGAGGCCGTCGAAAAACTCAATCTGAATCGCTTCGGATTGTAAGGCTGTTTCAACAGCTTTCAACGCGGCCGCCGGATCTTCGATCTTAAAGTTTTGCTCGCCCGAAGCGGGAAATTTGGCTTTGCGATCGGCGACCAGTTCGGCAAGCGGTTGGCCTTTGCTGGATACCAGTTCGGCAACCATCAGCCACGGGATCATGCCGCTGTCGCAGTACATGAAGTCGCGGAAATAATGGTGGGCGCTCATTTCACCGCCATAAATCGCGCTATGTTCCCGCATGGCGGATTTCTGGAAGGCATGGCCTGTGCGAGCCTGCACAGAAGTGCCGCCCATTTCGGCGACAATTTCGCGCGTATTCCAGATCATACGGGGATCGTGGATGATTGTTGCGCCCTCGTTCGCACCCAAGGCTTGTTCTGCAAGCAAACCGACGATGTAATAGCCGTCGATGAATGTGCCTGTGTGGTCGAAGAAGAAACAGCGGTCAAAGTCGCCATCCCATGCCACGCCAAAATCCGCATTGTGTTCGCGAACAGCGGCGGCGGTGCGTGGCTGGTTTTTTTCGAGCAGCGGATTGGGGATACCGTTCGGAAAGCTCGGGTCAGGCTCGTGATCCATCCGAACGAACGAAACCGGTGCACCCTTTGCCGCCAGCTGTCGGGCGATTTCGTCAAAGGCAGGGCCAGCGGCACCGTTGCCAGCGTTTACGAGTATCTTCAGCGGTTTCAGTTTCGATGGTTCAATAAAAGAACAAACCTTCGCGCCGTAAGGCTGGCGGATATCGACCTGTGTCAGGCTGCCCTGACGTTCGGGGAGGTCAAACGCCCGCCGTTCGGCCGCTTCACGTATAGCCACCATTTCAGTTGCCGGATCCAGCGGGCGGGAGCCCTGCCCGACCATCTTCATACCATTATAATCTATCGGATTATGCGAGGCCGTGACCTCGATCCCCGCGTCTGCGTTCAGGTGATCGGTTGCGAAATACACCTCTTCGGTGCCGCACATGCCGATATCCAGAACGTCGACGCCCATGTCCAGCAAACCACGCGCAACGGCGGCTTTCAGGGAATCGCTGGTTTCACGACAATCGCCACCTAGAACAACGACCCGCGGCTCCAAAATCTGAGCGAGGGCGGCACCGATGTCATAAGCAATTTCCTCGTTGAGTTCATCGCCGAGTTTTCCACGAATATCGTAGGCTTTAAAACAATCTAGTTGGCGCATGAAATTTACCTTAATGAAACGAATCTTTTCGAGCGTTGTAGTGCGAATACCTTCAGCAATCCATAAAACAAAGCGGAAGCCCGCCGAAGTGGGTTCCTCACCGTATCGTGATGACAATATCAGGGCATAATTGACGCATATCAAGGCATTGATTTCGGGTGGCGTTTATGTGCACCATCAGACCGTAAATTATGGAAAGGCAGACTTATGAAATTGACAACTTACGCCCAAATCGGGGCTTTATTGCTGGCATCTACGACCGCTTTCGCGGACTCCCATGAAGCCGCCTCCGAAGAGGACGCGCAGTTGATGATCGTCGAAGCTGCGCTTGCAGGTGGTGACGCTGCAGCTGGCGAGAAAATTTTCAAGAAATGCAAGGCGTGCCACATGATTGGCGAAGGCGCCAAGGCACGTACTGGCCCTGCGTTGAACAACGTCGTTGGTGCCGAAATCGGCGATTTTGAAGGCTTCAAGTATTCCGCCGGCATGGTTGCGTTGGCTGAAGCAGACGAAATCTGGACGATCGAAAATCTGAACGCTTTGTTGATCAAACCAAGAGATTTCGTAGCGAAAACCAAGATGTCATTCGCAGGCTTGAAAGACGAACAGGACCGCGCGGATTTGATCGCATATCTTGCGGGCTTCACAACGGTTGAAGCTGACGACTAATCCTGATCTAGTAGATTGAACATTTGGC
>DFBM01000030.1 GCA_002366645.1 Rhodobacterales bacterium UBA3080
GAGGCGGTGAAGGCGATCTCGACCCCGCCGTCCCCCCAAAGCAGCATGGCCGAAACTACAGCGACAAACCCGATACCGGCGAATACCCGTTGCCCCGTCATCAGCATCAGCATCATGGAGGAAAACATCAAAATGGCGATCAATTCAAAAGACATTAGATTTCTTCTCCGCGAATTTTAGCAACGTCTTTGAAGAAGACAGCGAAAGCTTGAAGCAGCATCAGGAATATTCCGGTCGTGGCGATCATCTTTATGGGCCACATCAAGGGACGCCATGCCGAAGGATTACGTTCCAAAAAACCGGTGACTTCGGATACGCCGGACGGTCCACCGGTCAAAAACCCGACGACAATGTCTTTGAAGAAGACAAAGGGTTGGTCGCCGAAATATCCAAGGGAATATGCCGCGCTCGAAACCCCGCCGTAGAATAAAACGCCGAGATAAAAGATCAGCGCGAAGATTGTGAACGCATCCACCCAAGCCTTGGTTTTATCCGACCAGCTGCCGTACACCAAATCCATTCGGACGTGCCCGCCCAGTTGCATCGAGTAAGGGCCGCCAAGAAGATAGTAAGCCACCATCGTGAACTGGGCCAGTTCCAGCGTCCACAACGAGGGCAGAAAAAAGGTTTTCGAGATAGACGACCAAAGCAGAATCGCCATCATTACAAAGATCAAATACATCGCAAACCGGCCAACACGATAGTTGACGGCAGTGATAATGCGAACGTAGGTGCGGATCCAGTTAGGCATGAGACGCCTCCGGTTTTGGCGCTGGGATATGCAAGCTAGCAAGTGCTTTTGTTAACATTTCAGACAATTCGGCGGCTACCTTTTCTTGTTCAGTTTCCGTCACAATCAGGTCATTCCGGATTTCAATCATTACGTTAAGCAAGCCATTGGGCAGCGCATGAAGTTTCAGCGTGTGGGTTACACCATCATCCGGTCCATAGGGTTGGTTGCACTGCATGTTCATGGTGCTTGGCAGTCTCAACATCGCCTCAGCCAATGTGGCATCGCTGTCGTGCAAAATGCCGAGTTCGACTTTGCGCATTTCACCGAAATAGATCGGCGTAAAGCTGTGGATTGTTACCAGTGCGGTAGGTTGCCCTGACTCTGAGCGCGCTGCAATCCGATCTTTGATTGCATTGGTGAATGGCACGTAAATTTCTGCCACCCGCGAAGTCTTTGCCTCGGCGGGGAGGTTTTGATTGCCCGCGATAAAAAATATTTCACTTTTGGCGGGCATTGCACCATCTGCCTCCGGTGGGCGGTTGCAGTCGTAGACGAGGCGCGAGTATCTGGCAGCAATCAGGGTGGCGTCCAGTTTGGCACTTAAGTGCTCGGCCACTGCCAAGGCGCCGGGATCCCATGCAACATGGCTATCGGAGGTCGGCCGATCCAGATCCAGATTGTTTAGACTGGCGGGAATGGTTTTGGACGCATGTTCACAAACCAACAGAACCTCGGACGCACCTTCAGGATTGTGGACCTCGAAGGCGGGCCCCTCCGAAGTGCTCAGAATCGTTCTGTCTGTTGATTTTGCCAAATCAGCGGCTCCCGTTCGTTTTGAAGAGAATTGTACAGGTGCTGGTGGTGTGTCAACAATTTTTCTGTGAAATTTGTTGCAAGATGATCGGTTGCGTTATAAATTTTACATAAACCAGCGGGAGGCATAATTTTGAGCACGCCCAGAAAGACAATTTCTGAACAACTTCACAGTAAGTTCGAATCGTTGACCCGTGCGGAGCGGCAGTTGGCCAACTCCTTGCTGGAGAACTATCCTGTTTCGGGTTTGGCCAGCATTACCACCGTTGCCCAAAATGCGGAGGTGTCAACGCCAACAGTCGCGCGGATGGTGCAGAAGCTTGGTTTCAAGGGCTATCCCGAATTTCAGCGAGCCTTACGGGACGAACTGGAAGCCCAAATTTCCAACCCGATCGCCAAACATGACAACTTGGCGACGACAGCACCGGAAACACATATTCTTAACCGGTTCGCCGATGCCGTCATACAGAACATGCGGCAGACGCTCGGGCAACTAGATCCCGAAGAGTTTGATGGCGCTTGCGCGATGCTGGCCGATCCCGAACGGTCTGTATACATCGTTGGCGGGCGGATTACGCGGGCTTTGGCGGACTATATGTTTACGCATATGCAAGTGGCGCGTGACGGGGTGACTTCTATTCCATCCAACTCGAACACATGGCCACACTATGTGCTTGATATGAAGGCTGGCGATGTCTTCGTGGTTTTTGATGTGCGCCGCTACGAACACGATCTGTTGCGTCTGGCAGAGCTGGCACATGAACGGGGAGTGGAAATCATTTTGTTCACAGACCAGTGGAGCTCGCCCGTTTCAAAGTTTTCCAAATATCGGTTCAATTGCCGGATCGAGGTTCCGTCTGCGTGGGATTCCTCGACCGCTACCATGCTCATTGTGGAAACGGTGATCGCCTGCGTTCAGAATAAAACCTGGGAAACCACGAGCCACCGCATGAAAGAGCTCGAAGAGTTGTTTGACCGGACCAAGTTATTCCGGAAATTTATTTAGGCCCGACAAAAGAAAGGGCGCCCGAATTACCGGACGCCCCCCTGAAATGTAAATCGGCCGGATTAGCCGCGGGCTTTGCCAACAATCTTCCAGACACCGGGGACGATCAAAGCGGCAAGAGCCAGCTTCATCGCATCACCGATCAGGAACGGGGTCACACCCCATGCGAATGCGTTTTCCCAGGAATAAAGATGTGCGAGCCAAAGAACGCCGGGAATGTAGATGACAAGGCTGCCAACAAACATAGCGAGGGCCATCATCACAACATTCCGGTCCCATCCACGACGAGCCGCATAACCAAGAGCAACAGTGGACAGAACGAAGCCGACCAGATATCCGCCAGTGCCGCCCATCATATATTCAATGCCGGTGGCGCCGGATGCGGAGTTGGCAAAAACGTCAAAGCCGAGCGCACCGATCAGCATATAGCCAAGAATAGTAGTTAGACCCATGCGCGGGCCGTATGCCGTACCGATCGTAAGAACGGCAAATGTTCCCAGTGTTACCGGAACTGGCGATGGCCACATTGGTACTTTGATTTTGGCGGCGACGGCTAGGGCGAGAATGCCAAACGCGACCAGAACGATGCGCTTGACCCAAAGGGCGTTGCCTTCGGCGGACCAGATTTCTTCGGATAGTACGGAATTTGATACTGCGGTGGACATCGCCAACCTCCATTTTCGTTAGGCTTCGCATCAGGTTTTCGCATGAGAGGCTTTGGGAAGGCAAGTGGAATTCTAGAGACGTGCGGTCTCGGGGCTTGGCTTTTGTGAAGAGGGGCTGCAATAGTGGCGGAATGTTGGATTTTGTGAAGTCTGTTTTGCGCCGGAACACGAACGCAACGATTTGGTCGGTTCAGGGCTTTATTGCCGCGATGCGCTCGGAAGAGGGGATGCGGCAGTGGAGTATTGTTGCTGCGATTGCGACGGTTGTCGCCGTTTTGGTCGATTTGAGCGGCTGTCGTGATCGCGTTCTCGTGGAACATTGTTTTGATGGAGCTGGCGAATACCGCGATAGAAACGGTTGTTGACCGGATTAGTGAGGAAACACACCCGCTCTCGAAGAAAGCGAAGTATATCGGCAGCGCGATGGTCTTTTTCGCGATAATGATGGCGTTGCTGGTCTGGGTGCTGATGCTTTTGGGATAACGAAGCCCTCCCGCCTGTCGGAGTTTTATCGAAGATAAAACACCTTCTGTTGGGGGTGGCCTCGCTTCGCTCGGCGGTTACACTTCCAACTCAACCCAAATCGGGACATGATCGGAGGGCCGTTCGCGCCCGCGCATATGGCGGTCAATTTCGCAGGACTTCAAACGATCGGCCGCTTGCGGCGATAGCAGAAAGTGGTCGATACGGATACCGTCGTTTTTCTGCCACGCTCCGCGCTGGAAGTCCCAGAAAGTATAGTTCATCGGGGCGGCATTGCGATCCCGGAATGCTTCGGTGAAACCCAAATTCAGAATTTTGCGATAAGCAGCCAAACTTTCTTCGCAATAGAGCGCGTCGCCCCACCAGTCGTCGGGCCGCGCACAGTCTTCGGGTTGGGGGATAATGTTGTAGTCACCCGCCATAAGCGCGATCTCTTCGCTGGCAAGCAAGTCCTGTGCGCGCGCATACATGCGTTCCATCCATGCAAGCTTATAGTCAAATTTTGGCCCCGGCAGCGGATTCCCGTTCGGTAAATATAGTCCGCAGATACGCACCGAATTTATCGTAGCTTCGATCCATCGCGCTTGCTCGTCTTCGTCATCGCCCGGTAACCCGCGCGTGACGTCTTCGATGGGGTGCTTTGACAGGATTGCGACGCCGTTAAAGCTCTTCTGACCGTGCGTTTCAACATTGTAGCCGAGATCCTCGATCTGTTCGCGCGGGAAGTTTTCATCAATCGATTTTATCTCTTGAAGCAAAGCAACATCCGGCGCGGTTTCTTCCAGCCAAGTCAGAATATTCGGCAGCCGTGACTTGATGCCATTGATATTAAACGACGCAATTTTCATGACGAGCCTTCCAAAAATGCAAGCGTTAACGCTTTGTCCACCAGCAACCTGATATAGCTTTTTTGCCGGTGTTGGAACCACCGAATGACGGGATTGTATTGGATGGGTTGCTCGGATCAGAAATTTGTAAAGGTATTCGGCGAGCGTAATACCGGAACGCGCGCGTTGATCAAGATGCTTGCGGCCCAGCCGGAAATACGATTTCAGCCCTGCGGGGAAGTTGCGCCGTCGAATCGTCCGCAGAACTTCTTGCTGCGAGAGCAAATAGAAATGACTTATCGCGGAAAGTGGCGGAAAATTTATCGGGATGCATTGTTCGATACTGAACACATGGCCGCTTGTCCAACGCAGGCGTGGAAACATTCATTGCCGGTTTGGGATCGCGCGTTTAAGCAAAAGCAGGCGCGTGTAATTTTTTGCGTGCGCAATCCATATTCGTGGATTTTGTCGTTGTCCAAACGACCGTATCACCAGCGAGGGCCACGCACACGAAGCGTCTCCGAGCTAGTTTCACGGCCTTGGTTAACCCTTGCGCGGGATAACATGGCGCCGCTGCTGAGGTCGCCGATGGATTTATGGAATTATAAGCTCGCGGCCTATCGGGAGTTCGCCAAGGTTTCCGATGTACCGTTTCAGTTTTTAAAGTTTGAGAAATTTGTTCTGGCACCGGAAGTCGAAGTTCGCAGAGTACTCGGAGCATTCGAAGTGCCTTCGAACCAGATTCGGACGATTCCAAATTCAACGAAAACGGAGAAAACGTCGCTGAACGATATTGCCAAATACTACGAAACCGAGGAATGGCGCGGAAATCTGACCGCTGAGCTGGTGAGCAGGATTAATGATCTAGTCGACTGGCAATTGGCTGAACATTTCGGTTACACCCGCATCGATCCGGCGGATTTTATGGTTAAACCGAAACCGATTACATCGAGAAACTAGTCCCGCAACCGCAACTTGAAGTCGCGTTCGGGTTCTCTATCACGAAACGCGCACCGATGAGTTCTTGGGTGTAATCGATCACCGAGTCTGCTAAAAACGGTAAGGAAACCGGGTCTATCAGAACCTTAATGCCATCTTTTTCCAAAACGAGGTCGTCATCAGCGGGATCGTCGAGCTTGATGTCGTATTGGAAGCCGGAACAACCGCCCCCTTCCACGGCAACACGCAGACACTTCGCCTCGACGGCGCCAGCGTTAATCGCGTCGATCTGCGCAAAAGCGCGGTCGGTAACTTGTGGTGGCAAGGAAAGCTGCATCTTTCGGCCCGTATCTTATTGCTATAACAAGTCCAACATAGGAGCCCGGAGTGGTTCGAACAAGTGCGGAGGCTAAGATGCGCGCTATTTACGCAAGCGACCCGAATCAAACCAGAGGTCGACTTTTTGACGAAGGCGGTTCGGCTCATCGATCGGCGTTCCAGCGGGATCGCGACCGGATTATCCATTCCAGCGGGTTCCGGCGGTTAAAACATAAAACGCAGGTTTTTGTAGAGCATGAGGGCGATTATTTCCGTACCCGTCTCACGCATTCGATCGAGGTAGGACAAGTCGCGCGGACCATTTCCGGCGCTCTGGGCTTGAACCAAGACCTTACCGAGGCTGTCGCCTTGGCTCATGACCTTGGACACACGCCGTTTGGGCATACAGGGGAAGACGCGCTGGATGAGTGTATGGCGAATTACGGTGGCTTTGATCATAACGCGCAGGCATTGAAAATTATCACGTCGCTGGAGCGGCATTACGCCGATTTTGACGGCTTGAACCTTACGTGGGAAACGCTTGAAGGTATCGCCAAACATAATGGCCCCGTGACGGGTGACCTGCCTTTTGCGCTGGAAGAATATTCGAACAGACATGATCTGGAGCTGGGCACTTTCGCCAGCGCGGAAGCACAGGTCGCCGCGATAGCTGATGACATTGCGTATAATAATCATGACCTCGACGACGGGTTGCGCGCCGGGTTATTCAACGTTGACGATATCCGTGCCCTCCCAATCGTGGGGGAGTGTTTTGCCGAAGTTGATGCGAAATATCCAAACCTCGACCCTCAACGGAGGCGGCACGAAGCTTTGCGTCGGGTGTTCGGTGTGATGGTGGAAGATGTCTTGGAGACGAGTCGGGCGTTGCTTGAAACGTCGGGCGCTCAATCCGCGCAGAATATTCGCGATCTTGACCATCCGGTGATACAGTTTTCTGCGGAAATTTTCGCCGATCTAAAACAGATAAGGGCGTTCCTTTTCGAGAACATGTACCGGCACTGGACCGTCCGACGAATGCGGCGTAAAGCGGCACAGATTGTTGTCGATATTTTTGAAATTTTTATGAACGACGCCGGAATGCTGCCACCCGAATGGCAGGCAGCGGCTGTTGGCGATGAAACCAACCGTGCAAGGGTTATTGCCGATTATATCGCCGGTATGACCGACCGGTTTGCTTTGCAGGAACACGCAAAACTCACCGACCCTAATTTGAAAAGTTAGACCGCTTCTGATTTTTTGTTGATTTATGTGTTAACAACTATTATTTGCACGCCCATGAATCCACGGGCGCAATTAGGCCCTTTATGCTAGGAGACCGATCATGGGTAAGGAAAAATTTGAGCGCACGAAGCCGCACGTCAATATTGGCACGATTGGCCACGTTGACCACGGTAAGACGACGCTGACGGCTGCGATCACGAAGTATTTTGGTGATTTTCAGGACTATGCGGATATCGACGCGGCGCCTGAGGAAAAAGCACGTGGCATCACCATCTCGACAGCACACGTCGAGTACGAGACAGAAACACGTCACTACGCCCACGTTGATTGCCCGGGCCACGCCGATTATGTGAAAAACATGATCACCGGTGCTGCGCAGATGGACGGCGCGATTCTTGTTGTTAACGCTGCTGACGGCCCTATGCCTCAGACACGTGAGCACATCCTGTTGGGTCGCCAGGTTGGCATCCCGCACATGGTTGTCTACATGAACAAGGTCGATCAGGTTGACGACGACGAGCTTCTAGAGCTGGTTGAAATGGAGATCCGTGAGCTTCTGACAGAATACGGCTACCCTGGCGACGACATTCCTGTGATTGCCGGCTCCGCACTTGCAGCCCTTGAAGGTCGCGACAAGGAAATCGGCGAAGATTCGATCCGTGCTCTGATGGCCGATGTTGACAGCTACATACCACAGCCAGAGCGCGCTGTTGATCAGCCGTTCCTACTGCCAAT
>DFBM01000004.1:0-288 GCA_002366645.1 Rhodobacterales bacterium UBA3080
GCGAACCTTGTCAAAACCGTACTCGGCCGTTTCCAGCATCGTATCGCGAAATGCTTTCAGGGAATCCGTCGGCAAAGTTGCGTGATAGGCATGTCCGCCACCCTCGTAGGCTTCCATGATCTGCAACCACTTCTTCAGATCACAAGCAAAGCTTGAGGAGGTGGTCTCGTCAATCCGCGCCCGCGCTTCTTCGCTGAGCATCACCAACGCAGCGGCCGGTGAGGCGCTCCAACCCTTTTGCGGGGCGGAGATCAGGATATCGACGCCAGTAGCCTTCATATCGACCCA
>DFBM01000004.1:430-657 GCA_002366645.1 Rhodobacterales bacterium UBA3080
GCCTCTTCAATCGGGAAAGGCGCAAACGGAGCTGTGAGCGCATTTCCGGTTTGCCGCGCCTTTAACACCGTATGTTCAGACGGAATATCGCCCATCTCGAAAATCTGAGTCCAGCGGTAGGAGAACCAGCCGTTGCGGATTACCAGTGCCTTTTGATCTGTTGCGAACTGACGGGCAACAGCCTCCATTCCGTAGGTACCGCCACCGGGAACAACCACGACCGAGGC
>DFBM01000004.1:842-4862 GCA_002366645.1 Rhodobacterales bacterium UBA3080
AGTGCATGTTGCCATCAAATTCACAGAAGGGAATATCTATGAAACTGTTCGCAATACTGACACTGGTGTTCACCACTTTTGGAAGCCTAGGCCACGCGAAAGATCTGCAAACCGCAATATTCGCGGGAGGTTGCTTTTGGTGCGTTGAGTCGGATTTTGATCATGTCGAGGGTGTGGTTGAAACCGTTTCTGGCTACACTGGCGGCACCGTGCCCAACGCGACGTACAAACAAGTCAGCAAGGGCGGAACTGGGCATTACGAAGCTGTCAAAATCGTTTTTGATGCGGATGTGACCTCGTTTGACCAGTTACTCTATGTTTTCTGGCGCACAGTTGATCCCACTGATGCGGGCGGACAATTTTGTGATCGCGGCGATTCCTATCGCACGGCAATCTTTGCTACAGATGCAGAACAGGCCGCGACGGCCGAAGCCTCGAAAGCAGCGTTAAAGGGACGCTTGGGAGCACCGATCGTCACGCCGATTTTGGCAGCGGGCGATTTCTGGGAAGCCGAACGGTATCACCAGAACTACCATAACACGCACTCGATCCGGTATAGTTACTACCGTAGTCGATGTGGACGCGACGCGCGGGTCGCACAGTTATGGGGTGCCGAAGCGATATTTGCCAACAAATGATTTTTGCCACCCCTGAGTTGAATGCCGGGGGTGGACTAATGTCACTTCGTAGCTGTGAACTGGTCGAAAGCGGCCAGAGCTTTAGCGCCGTACATCAACGACGGCCCCCCGCCCATATAGACGCAAATACCTATGGTATCTGAAATCTCGTCGCGGGTGGCACCGGCTATAACGGCTGCTTTAACGTGGAACCCGATGCAATCCTCGCATTGTTTGGCAATACCGATTGCCACCGCTAACAGTTCTTTGGTTTTGGTATCGAGCGCACCCGCTGCTGTGGCAGCGCGCGCCAGATCTCCGAATGCAACGCTTACATCTGCGATCACTGGCCTTAACGCACCAAGATCTTTCTTGATGTCGCGCATTTCTTCGTTCCAGTCCATTCAGCGGTCCCCTTTTATATGGATTTGGTTTCGGCAGGCTTATGTGCGACACAATAGCCGACATCTTTGCGCTGGATCAATCAACCTCAGAATTAATCCGGTTTGATGAATTATATGCGTTCAGGTCGGGTTGCCACCCTCAGTATTTGAGTATTTTTTGCAAAGAAGAAGACAGTGTGGCGGCGTCCCCGCGAACGGACAGGCGCTTGATGCGAGCGGTCTCTCCGCTTTCGAGGCGTATGGTTGATTTGGGGGTATGCAGTTCTTTGGCCAGCAGTTTTATCAGGGCGGCGTTCGCGGCCCCGTCGACAGGTGCCGCCGAGACGCGGGCTTTGATTGCTGGTCGCCCGTAGGTATCGGTTATAATACCGTCAATCTTGTCTTGCCCGCCCTTCGGGGTCAGGCGAACCGTCAGGAGCAGGCCGTCGTTGGTTTCTGACCAAGGCCGTGTCACATCAGAGCGAGGGCGTTATTTCTGAGAATAATCCGCAAGATCATGATCCCGACCAGAACAATCAGTGGCGCCAGATCAATCCCGCCCATTTGCGGCAAAATCCGGCGGATACGGTCGTAAAGCGGAGCCAGCAGCTTGTTAAGCGCGTTCCACAGCTGGGCCACCAGCGGTTGGTGAAGGTTTAACACCTGAAAGCTGATCAGCCAGCTCATGATGATATGTGCGATAACAAAGAACCATACGATATCGAGCAGTGTGTTGAGTATCTGGAATAGGGACAGCATTTTCTTACCTTCACGATTTTGGACTAGGCTTTTAGTTAGTGAAACGACGGCGGATAAACAACCCCCCTGACGTGGTGAGAAAGGACGCGACGTCAGTGCTTGTGTTGTGCCGTGGTTGAAGGCATTCCTGAGATAACGGAGGCCGAAATGTACCCACTCATCCGCATGATCCACCAGATCGTCAAGCATCGCAACGATCCGCCGTTAGCCCTTGGGGAGGTGCATCAATCAGTGCATTACTGCCATCCGCTAGACTTGGACGTGTGGATGGAGTTGAACAACGGCCGGACTCTCACGTTATACGATCTGGGCCGCATACCGATGGTGCGCCGAACGGGGTTGATTGGTGCTATGTCGCAACGTGGTTGGTCATTCACTGTTGACGGGTCGAGTGTGCGCTATCGGCGAAGGGTCACGGTGTTCAACCGACTAGAAATGCGCTCGGCAGTTATTGGCCGCGACCACCGGTTCATCTATATCCAGCAAAGCATGTGGCATAAAGGCGAGGCGACATCATCGGCTTTGTTCCGGCTTGCGGTGACCGGCCCCGACGGGATTGTCCCCACCGATATGGTTGTCGCCGAATTGGGGCAGCCGGACTGGAACCCTGCCCTACCCGACTGGGTGCAAGCCTGGATTGATGCCGAAGTGCAACGTGTCTGGCCGCCGGAAATCTAGACTGCGGCCCACGCGTCGGTTTCACCGGCGGCGTAGATAGCGTCAATTATACGCTGGTTTGATCGGGAATTTTCAAGCGAGAATACCGGATCATCCCCACCCTGCGCGGCGCGCACGAAGTTTTCGACTTGGAGACGGTATTGCGTATTATTGGCGAACCTGAACTCTTGTACTTCGTTGTTTGAGTGGCGATGCAGCCGAACTTTGGCGGTGCCGTAGTCTCGTGCGTTGAATGGAGCGGTCACCTCGATCCAGCCGTTCTCGCCATGGAATACCATGTATTGGCGTAAATCCATTTGAGTCGAGCAGTAAAAGCTTAGCTCGAAATCCCCGAAGTCGGCCCGAACGCTGGCCCATACATCCGTGCCAAATTCGGGATCTCTTCGGATGCTGGCAGAAACACGTTTTGGCTCTGCTCCGGTTGTTATACGAGTTGTAACGGTTGGGTAGACGCCGATATCCGGCAGCCCGCCACCGCCCAAATCAAGCTGGTTACGAGTGTTTTCGACGCTGACGTTGTAAAAAGAAAAGGCACCTTGAACCTGCCGCAATTTCCCTATCGCGCCTTCCGCCATCAGCTCGGTTACTTTGTGCCACTGAGGGTGATAAGCGACCATGAAAGCTTCGCTGACCAGCAAACCGCTTTTGTCGCGCGCCGCGATTAGTTCGTCGATCTGACCGGCTTGCAGAGCGATCGGTTTCTCGCAAAGCACGTGCTTGCCTGCCGCGACCGCTTTAAGCGACCATTCGATGTGCTGGGATGTAGGCAACGGGATATACACCCCGTCGATATGTTCGCTCGCCAGCAGTTCATCGTAAGAACCGAACGCCAGTGGCACGCCGAAACGGTCGGCCAAGGCTCTGGCGGCGCTTTCATTGCGGCTTGCGATGCCTTGCACAACGCCGTTGCTGGAATCCAGAATGGCCGGAATGACCTGCTCCCGTCCGATTTTGGCGGTTGATAAAATTCCCCAACGAAACATGGCGCGACTCCTTATATGAATATTATACAAACTTATGGCGCGATCACCGGTAGGTCAAAACTTTCCCTTGCTTAATCAATGCCCCGCGCGTCATATCAATGAAAAATTCATAAGGGATAGTGGCATGACACAATACGCTTCGAAAAGGGGAATTTGGGGGTGGATGTCGTTCGACTGGTCCAGCCAGCCATATAACACGCTTCTTCTAACTTTCGTATTCGGTCCGTATTTCACGTCGACCGTAATCGGAGACAGTGTTCGCGGGCAGGAAATCTGGGGCTATATGTTGGCGATTGTCGGTATAACGATTGCTGTTCTTGCGCCAATTCTGGGTGCCATCTCGGACAGTTCTGGCCCGCGCAAACCTTGGGTTATAGTGTTCTCGGTCCTTTACGTGGTGGGTGCTTTTTCCCTTTGGTGGGCAACGCCGGGAATGACGTCGACCTTGTGGATATTGATCGCATTCGGTGTTGGCATGATCGGTATGGAGTTTGCTACCATTTTCACAAACGCTATGCTGCCGGATCTTGGCCCGAAGGAGCAATTGGGGCGTATATCCGGTTCCGGCTGGGCGTTCGGATACTGGGGCGGCGTTCTGGC
>DFBM01000004.1:4911-5849 GCA_002366645.1 Rhodobacterales bacterium UBA3080
GGTTCCGCCCCGTTGTTTGGTCTGGACGCCGCTGCGCGTGAAGGAACCCGTTCTGTCGGGCCGCTGACGGCGATCTGGTATGCGGTGTTTATGATCCCGTTTTTCTTGTGGACACCGGACATCAAACGCAAGCCCCTTGAAAAGGGCATGGTCGCGAAGGGTCTCTCGGACTTAGGGAAAACACTGAAAGACCTTCCTAATCAGGTTAGCCTGACCGCCTACCTAGGGTCATCGATGTTCTATCGCGACGCCTTGAACGGTCTGTTCGGCTTTGGCGGCATCTACGCCGTTGGCGTTCTCGGCTGGTCAATCACCGAAATCGGGATTTTCGGTATCGTCGCCGCCATCACCGGCGCGATTTTCGCGTGGGCGGGCGGGTTCGCTGATAAAAAGTATGGCCCGAAACCGCTTATCATCTGGTGCATCGTGGCCCTGATCGTAGTTTGTACAACTATCGTTTCAACCTCGCGCGAGATGGCATTTTTCATCCCACTAGCCGAAGACTCGAATGCGCCTGACATCATCTTTTACGTCTGCGGTGCTGTTATCGGCGCGGCTGGCGGTGCGCTTCAAGCCGCCTCGCGGACCTTGCTGGTACGCCAGGCCAATAAGGAGCGCATGACAGAAGCCTTCGGTCTTTATGCGCTTTCCGGCAAGGCGACATCCTTTCTGGCCCCGTTTACAATCGCGGTTGCAACCAGCATCACGGGCAGCCAACGGTTGGGGGTCTCGCCTTTGATCGGACTGTTTATCATCGGGCTAATCCTTTTGATCTGGGTGAAACCGGACAGCGAAGAGGCGGAATAAATGAGATTTGGCTTCCGGATAATTCTTGCTCTTGGACTGGTTTTCGCCAGTAACGCGCTTGCTGCACCGATTGCCAAAGAACTATTCGGAAGCGTCGAGCACCCAAGCACGCAACCACCACAGCCCTATGG
>DFBM01000017.1:0-4602 GCA_002366645.1 Rhodobacterales bacterium UBA3080
CTTGCAGGGGCATCGGGAAATTACGCCGCGCTTGGTTCGCAGGGGCGGGAGGTTGAAGCAGCGCTGGCAAAGGCACTGAAGTTGTCAGTTGCGGAGACCCCTTGGCATAACGCACGCGACGGTCTGGCGGAATTTGCGTCGGTGCTGTCGATGATAACCGGTTCGCTGGGCAAAATTGGTCAGGATTTGATGTTGCTTAGCCAAAATGAAATAGCCGAGGTATCTGCGGGCGCAGGTGGCGGTTCTTCGACCATGCCACACAAAGCCAATCCTGTTTCTGCCGAGGTTCTGGTGACGATGGCGCAACATAACGCCAACCAGATCGGACAAATGCATCAGGCACTGGTCCATACCAACGAGCGTGACGGCGTGACTTGGGCGCTGGAGCGGTTAGTTCTGCCGCAAATGTGTATAGCGGGTGGAGTTGCCTTGTTACACGCGCAAACCCTTGCGGAAACGTTAAAGGCCGATCCCGAACGCATGCTCGCTAACATCATCGCCACCAACGGGCAGATGATGGCCGAGGCGGCGATGTTTGCCCTTGCCGAATATATGCCCCGTCCCGAGGCGCAGGCGCTGGTGAAAGCCTGTAGCCAAACCGCTGCAAGAACTGGTCAGAATTTGCGCGAGGTCCTTGTGGGAAATACCGATGCAGCGGTTGATTGGGATGACGTTTTCAATCCCGCCAACGCGGTAGGATTGGCGGGCGAAATCGTCGACACACTCTAGATATGCCGGAACTTGGCCCCAGCGCTAAACGAATCTTCTGGAGCTACCAATCCACGTTCGAACAAGTCGATCAGATGTGCCAGAACATTGCGTGAGGCGGCGCCATGTAGCATGGGATTGATGTCAGTATAAATATCCGCCGTCAGATCGGCGACAGTTTGTGCCTTCGAATTCAACCGCGCCATTATCTGGTCTTCGCGCCCCAAACGGTGGGCCAGCAAATAGTCCAGCATATCTTGCGCCTCGGTCACCGGTGCGCCGTGGCCTGCGTAGTAGGTATGTTCGCTTCGCCCCTGCAGAACCTTCAAGCTCGCCATAAAGGCAGTCAAATCACCGTCCGGCGGTGACACGAGCGTCGAAGCCCAGCCCATAACATGGTCTCCCGAAAACAAGCTGTCGTTACCCTGCCAGCTGAAACACAGATGATTGGAAAGATGGCCCGGCGTATGGATTGCCTCTAATGACCAACCGTTACCCGATATTTCACCCCCATCAGCGACAAGAATATCCGGCGTGAAATCCGGATCAATGCCTTCGGCCCCCCCAAGGTTTCCAAGCGATGCGAGGCTTTCCATAAGTTCGGAGCGCGCCGCATTTGCAGGGCCAAACCCATATACCGGAGCACCGGTTTTTGCTGCCAGCTCGGTTGCCAAAGGCGAGTGATCAATATGGGAGTGCGTCACGATAATATGGCTGACCTTCTGCCCCGAGACCGCCGCTTCAATCGACGCGAGATGCTTTGGATCAGACGGCCCTGGATCGATAATAGCAACCTCATCTTCGCCAAGCAGATAGGTTTGTGTGCCAGTAAAGGTCATCGGACTAGCGTTGCCGCAGGTCACCACGCGCAAGCCCTCGGTCAGTTCCAGCGGGATACCGATCTGCGGCTTATGATCTGTCCGAAACGGTGAATTCACAGGCTTCTCCCTTGCCAGCCCGCTCGCGGGCGCGTAACTCTGTTTATAATATGAACTTCAACTGGCTCAAGTCCTATATGCCGCGCAGCCTGTTCGGGCGATCGCTGCTTATGATATTATTCCCCGTCGTTGTCCTGCAATTGGTGGTCGGAATCGTGTTTATTCAGCGCCATTTCGCACAGGTAACCACCCAGATGGCTCGCTCTGTCGCGTTGGAGTTGAATTACGCCGCCGATTTGGTCGACGAGATCGATGACCTCGCACAGGCGCGCGCGCTGTTGTTTTCGCTGGAGCGTCCGTTCGATATTCATTTGGAGTTGCAGGCTGACGAAATAGTGTCACCGAACGTGCGGTATTATTTTTACGACGTTTCCGGGCGGGTTCTGATCACCAGCCTGCGTAAAGACATTCAACGCCCAATCTCGATCGATCTGACAAAAGCGAGGTTTACCGTTGAAATCCAGATACAGACGGTGCGCGGAATACTGAACGCCACGGTTCCACGCAGCAGGGTTAACGCCACGAACCCGCATCAACTGCTGGTTTTGATGATTTTGACCTCAATCCTTCTAACCGTGATTTCAATCCTGTTTCTTCGAAATCAGGTGCGCCCTATCAAACTTCTGGCAGATGTGTCTGAAGCCTTCGGCAAAGGTCGCGTCGAGGAGTTCCGCCCACGCGGGGCCACCGAGGTTCGAAGCGCCGGACGCTCCTTTTTGGCCATGCGCGCCCGTGTCGAACGCCAGATCGAGGCCAGAACACAAATGCTCTCCAGTGTCAGCCACGACTTGCGAACACCACTGACACGCCTAAAACTGGCCCTCGCCATGATGGAGGAGAGCGACGAGACACGTCATATGCAGGATGACGTTGAAGAGATGGAACGGATGCTGGAAGTATTTCTGGCTTTCGCGCGCGGTGATAATCTGGAAGAAACCGAAAGCGTCAATGTTCCGGATCTCTTGGAGAAAATTGTCGCCGACTGCCGTCGTTCGGGCGAGGAGTTCGGCTATAAATTCAAAAGCGAAACTCCGAAGTTCTTGAGCGTAATGTTAAAGGCAGGGGCGGTTTCGAGGGCCATCAATAACCTGCTGTCGAATGCTCTGCGATATGGCGGTCGTGTCGAAATGCAGGCGTTACTATCCCCAACCCAATTGACAGTCGAGATCGAGGATGATGGTCCGGGAATACCGGAATCCGATTGGAAGAACGCCATGAAGCCGTTCGTTCGCCTCGACGAAGCGCGCAGCAAGAACGGCGCAGAAGGTGTGGGACTGGGTTTGGCAATCGCCGCCGATGTGGCTCGCAGTCATGGCGGATCAGTGGAACTATCACGTAGCGAAACACTCGGCGGGCTGAAGGCCAGTTTCACTATCCCGCGTTAGCTGTGCGCAATCCTTTGTCCGCGAAGATCGAGACGAAGGCCCCTAAACGCACGGCCTGCTCGGGATTCGACGCATTTCCATCTAGCGCCCGTTTCTTCACGCCTTGCAAAATCGCGGCCATTCGAAAGAAACTGAAGGCCATGTAAAATCCCATGTCCGGCACCTCCAGCAGTCCAACCCGTTCCGCATATAGTTCGACATATTCGTCGTTTTCCGGAATTCCGAGTGCAGATCGCGCGACCCCGTCTAGTCCACGCCCTTCGGGACCGACAGGCATCGCCCATTGCATCAACTGTGCCCCGAGATCGGCCAAAGGATGCCCAAGGGTTGATAGCTCCCAATCCAGCACAGCAACGAGTTCCGGCCCTTTTGGCGCAAAAAGCAAATTATCTATTCGCCAGTCACCATGGACTAAGGCCGTCGTATTGTCCTCGGCCGGCGTATTCGACTTTAGCCATGCAATAAGCGCGTCCATTTCAGCGATCGTATCGGTTTCGCTGGCTTCATATTGCCCGGACCACCGTGAAATCTGCCGCTCGAAATAATTTCCGGGTTTGCCATAATTAGCGAGCCCCACGTCTGCCACATCAACCGAATGCAGCGCCGCCAACCCGCGATTCATCGCGTCATACATCCCGCGCCGTTCTTCGACGGAAACTCCGTTGATACGAGGGTCGACGAAATTTCGCCCTTCAATATGTTCCATGACGTAGAACATGCTGCCAATCACGCCTTCGTCCTCGCACAGGCAGTACATTTTCGGCACCGGTACATCTGAATCCGCCAATGCCGACATGACCCGAAACTCGCGATCAACCGCATGTGCCGATTTCAACAACACACCGGGTGGCTTGCGTCGTAAAACGTATTTGCCGGAAGGCGAGGTCAGAATAAATGTCGGATTCGACTGCCCTGTCGGTGTTTTTTCTGCCTGAATCGGGCCGGAGAAACCATCGATGCGGCCGCTAAGATACTTGGCTACAACCTCCAGATCCAGCAGCCCGGACATCTTATACCTTCTCGTTCGTATAGTTGCGCAGCTCGGTTCGTGCGATTTGGCGGCGATGCACGGCGTCAGGTCCGTCAGCCAGCCTTAGCGTCCGCACATGTGTCCAGCTCGCGGCAAGCGTCGTGTCTTGACTTACACCCGCACCACCAAACATCTGCACCGCTTCGTCGATAACCTTCAGCGAAATTCGCGGCGCAACGACTTTGATCTGGCTAATCCATGGTGCAGCCGCGCGGGCGTCGCCCTGATCCATAATCCACGCCGCCTTTAGGCAGAGCAGGCGGGCCTGCTCGATGTCCATCCGGCATTCGGCAATAATGTCGTGGTTTGCCCCGAGCATCGCCAGCTTTTTACCAAAAGCCTCGCGTTCCAGCGATCTTTTGCACATCAACTCCAGCGCGGCCTCGGCGTGCCCGATTGCGCGCATGCAATGGTGGATTCGGCCAGGTCCTAGACGACCTTGCGATATCTCGAACCCCCGCCCTTCACCAAGTAAAAGGCTATCGACCGGAATGCGGACGTTGGTAAACCGGATGTGCATATGCCCGTGCGGCGCATCGTC
>DFBM01000017.1:4649-8147 GCA_002366645.1 Rhodobacterales bacterium UBA3080
TGACAGCGCGGGTCACCGGCACCAGAAGACCACCATTTTTCGCCATTCAATACGTATTCGTCACCGTCACGAACGCACGTCATCGCCATATTAGTTGCGTCTGACGAGGCCACGTCAGGCTCGGTCATCAGATAAGCCGACCTTATTTCCCCGTTGAGCAGAGGTTTCAGCCAGCGTTCCTTATGCTCGTCCGTCCCGTATCGCTCCAACACTTCCATGTTACCGGTGTCAGGGGCCGAACAATTGAAAACTTCCGCGCCAAGTGGTGTTTTCCCCATCTCTTCAGCCAGATAGGCATATTCCACAGTGGTTAACCCATAGCCACGATCACTGTCGGTTAGCCAGAAATTCCACAAGCCGCGGGCTTTCGCTTCGGTCTTCAGGCCTTCCAGGATTTCGGTCATCCTTGCCGTATACTCAAACCGATTTCCGGTTTTCCCGACTTCGGCATGAAACTCGGTGTCTAGTGGCGCGATCTTGTTGCGAACCATGTCGCGAACTTGCGTGATCAGTGGTTTGACCTTGTCACTTATGCCCAAATCCATAGTAGCCTCCTGCGTGGTTTCCCGAGCAGTGTGGACAATATATCAAGTCGTCCGCAAGAGCAGGGGCCGCAAATTACGCTGCGAAATGGTCGAAACGTTAAACTAAGATGCTAAAACTGAATGTTCTCGTCGCTAACAACGCGCGTCACCTTGAACGCTTTTTGCGTTTTAAGCGCCCCTAGATGCCCACGAAAGATCGTGACATTTGCATTCTGGGTTCGTCCCTCAAGTGACAGATTTTCAAGAGAGCCTTGTGGCAATTCCAGAAATCCCCCTTTCTTGAGGCCTAGTATTTCCCCCAGAGACATGTGCATGCGTTGAACAATCGTATCCAGTTCAATCGGTGCGGTGTCTGCAATACGGGCCATGGCCGCTTGCCAACTTTCGTGCTCGCTTTTTGAACCCAGTTGATGTTCCTGTGCCGAAATACGCGTGATGCAACTTAGCGGAATTACTAGTTCGATCTGCCCCAAAGTATTTGGCGCATCTTCAACAACGTCGATGCGCAAAAGGGCATACTTTTGTTCGGACAGCAGAAAAGCAAGTGGGGCTTTTTCTGTTTCAAACTCCGTGATGCCAATTGTTTCGTTCCCATTTAACGATAGTTTTCCGAAAACCTCGGATAATACACGGTTAAAAATCCTTCTGGAAATCGCGGCGTCGGTTTTTGTGATCGGACGGTCCTCGCCTTGAGTCTTGGTCCCACCCGTCGCCAGTGAAATCGCCGTATCGATAAACTGAGCGTCAAACCCCACCAGTCCGATGTCGTCCCCGAATGGCAAGGTTCCAAACAATGCCGAAGACATAGCGTCGATTGTTCGCAAATGCGTATCGACGACCTGTTCGCTTACCCGCGCCTGAACATCCGATTTCAGAAGGTCCAGAAAAACTTTCGAGATTGTTTTTTCGATATTCAGCACCAGCGAGTTTTGCAAAGACGCTTGGGTCCGCCGGTTCGCCGAAGCGGCCAGTTTACGCTCCAGAATACTTGCCACTGCGCCAGACATGCAAAAACCGCCCCGATTTTGTTATCATCAGCGCGGTTTTGACAGAGAAGTGTTTAAAGAATGTTAAGTTATTCAACCACTTCGACAACAGCTCCGGCACCGACAAACTGGAAGAAAAACTTCACCTCGTCGCCACTTCCGTCTTCGTATTCGGCACAAAGAATATCAAAGGCGCGGGGTTCTTCACGCGCGCCAACGTCGATAATTTTAGCGCATTCGTGGCCCTGGAGCTTCAAAAACAATTTGAGCCCACTGCGCAACTGATCTTCGGTATAAGCAGAGGCGGCCGTTACGCTCGACATAAGCAGTGTTAAAATCAGAAATAGAGGTGTGGGTTTCATCTTTAACTCCGAACAGACTACGTTTGGCATGTGTATACATCGTGTTCCCCATTTTTAGAAACCCGAACACGTGCTGCAAATCAGATTGGGCCAAAACCCGCTTAACGGTGCGCCAATTGCGACCATTGCGGTTGGAGTTTCAAGGGCACATATAGGGCAGCAACGTAAAACACGAAGGTGAACTATGAAATTGATTGATAAGATTCCGTTCCAGACACTGATCATCATGACGGTGTTTCTGGGGCTTGCGCCAATTGTTCCAGAACCACATCTGTGGGAAAAGCTGAAAATGATCGGAGCGGGCACGCTGGTTAAACCGCTGGATATGTTTGATGTGCTCTTCCATTTGGCACCGGCTATCCTTCTGGGGATAAAGTTTTACCGCGTAAAATCGGGTGCTGCGGACGACCAAAGCAAATAGCTGATCAAAGACACGGCGCGCGGATCGCGCGTCGTCATTAATCGGTCTACGTCGACCAGCGATTGTGCAGCCAATACCATTGCCCCGGGGTCTCCTGCACGCGTCTCGTCAGACTGTCGTTCGCCAACTGCGTCATTTCCGTGGGGGTCGAGTGCGGAATTGGCTCCTCAAATTCCACATCGATATGCAGAGAATTGCCGCGCCGCGTGCAATACACCGGAATCATCGGTAGGTCGTACTTTAATGCCATGCTCGCCGCTGCTGTGGATGTCATTGCCGGTTGCCCCATGAAATCCAGCTTTTCGCCGTCATGAAAGCGTTGGTCGAGTAGGATGGCGACCACACCGCCTGCGCGAATGTGGCGTACCATTTCCAGTGTACCACGCCGTCCGCTCGAAAAGGCAGGACGACCGGCGTTTTCAATTTGCGGCACGAACAAGCGATCGAAATAGGTGTTGTTGCTTGGGCGATAAACTGCTCCGACATCGGTCCCTTCGGCCTTTAAAAACAGGCGCGCGGCGTCCCATTGACCGAAATGTCCCGATACCAGGATGGCACCGCGGCCGGAGGCCTGTGCCTCCCGTAAAGCCAGCAAACCCGGCCCGGATACATGTCTTAACTCAGGATATTTAATACTGCTGTCGTTGTTGAGAACCTCGATAAATGATTTGCCGAAGTTTTTACCAACCGCGTTGACTATTTCCTCGCGTTCTTCGGCAGACATTTCGGGAAATATCCGTTGCAGGTTACTTTCGATCCGCCCGCGCGGCGTCTTTAGGTGTGCTATCGCAAACCCAAGCAACGCACCGCCGAGTTTCACGCGCATCGGGAAAGGCAGAATTCGACCGCAACGAAGAAACGCCCAGATCACGGCATATTGCAACTTATACCTTGTTTTCCTGGATAGAACTTCAGGCATTCCGCGACTTTTCCTTCGAAAATTCTTTGATAACTTCGACATAACGAAGCCAAAAGGCAATCATAATTCGGCGACGCCAAAATTGCGGTGCCGACCAAGGCGGTTGGCAAATGAACGAAAAACCGAATGTTTCTTTAGGCGAGACAAAAAGGCAGAGCAAAACGTCCGCCTTTTTAACCAGATCAGCTTTGCTTCAGCGGATTGATCATCATGACCATTTGCCGGCCTTCCATTTTGGGCATGGAATCTACTTTTCCCGTGTCCT
>DFBM01000017.1:8239-9825 GCA_002366645.1 Rhodobacterales bacterium UBA3080
GTATCTGTGTTCGGACGGAATTTGACTTCCTTGACCTCGATAATCTTCTGCTTTTTCCGCGCTTCGGAATCACGCTTCTGCTGTTCATATTTGAACTTGCCGAAATCCATGATTTTAACAACGGGTGGGCGTGCGTTTGGTGAAATTTCCACCAGATCCAGCCCGGCTTCGTTGGCCAGTTCCATCCCGCGGGACGGAGTTACAACGCCGACGTTTTCGCCGTCTGCGCCAATTAGTCGAATTTCTGCGGAAGTTATGCGTTCGTTAACGCGGGGTCCGGTTTCGCGCTGTGGTGGCGCGTTATGTGGTCTACGGGCTATAGCGATCAAGTCCTTGTGTCGTTTATAGAGAGTCGCGCAGGATTCCGCGCGCTACAGGATAAGTGTATAATAAAGTGGCCTTCGTCAATAGAGGAGGGCGGAATTCAGGCGTTTTAGATGCATTTCAGCAGATTAAGCCAATATTATTCATAGGTGGCCGCGCCAACCAGTGCTTTTTAGGTCGCAGAAACGATAGTTTTGAGCTTCCCAAATTCGGCCACAATTGTATGGCAAATATTTATTTGTCCGAATCCCTCGAGATTTGCTACAAGGGAATCGTACAGCCTTCGCGTTTTGTTGAAGGTTGATGCAGTGTAACTAGGTTTTAGGTGACGAGTATGGCGTTAGAAATGAAAAATACCCTGGCAATACTTAGCTTTTTAGCTATTGGGTTGCTTGTGTACCCGATGATTACCGGCGTGCACTGGAATGACCTCAGAATTGATTCAGCAAGTTCAGGCAGCGTTTCGGCCCCATCGGCACCACTCGACTGGCGAAGCCTGATCGGCAAATAAAAAAGGCCGGACATTTTGCCCGGGGGTATAGTGATATCCGCCAATAAATACTTTGGCCCTTATACCGAGGCCCACTTCTAAAAAGGCGGGCCTTCGTTTCTATTATTCTTGTTGGTAACCATGCGCGCAAATTCATTATAGCCCAATCCGTCAGGTGCACCGTCAGGGTAGGAACGCACCTTTTTAGGGTCAGATGCAATTCTCTCCATAAGCTTATGTTGTTCTTCCTGTTGAGTTACAATTGATCGGTGCGTTGGATTACTTAGAACCGATGCCTCCGCAGCTCGGGCTGTTGCACTTTTTTGTAGATGATAGGTATATTTTCCGCTCGCTGCTGTTACTTCGCGATCCAAAATTAGCAATTTTCCAGGTGGTTGTATTTGTGGATCAGCTGTTAAAGTTAACCCAAGGTCAATTTTTTTCCGTTATACTCAAGCCAAGCGTGAGAGGCCATGATGTCGCTCTCACCGTCGTTTACATATCCAACAACGACATCCACAGAAATATCATGTGTTTCTCGCAAGAATTCTTGCAGAAAGAATGATATACGATAGGGTAATCCCCCCATTTTTGATGGGGTCCGCTAGTAGAATTAGGCGGCTAGTTTTAGTTTCATCGCGGGTGTGATTCCGCCGATACCCATGTTGGGTCGGTCGTTGTTGTATGTCCAGAGCCAATTCGTGGCTTGTTCCTGTGCCTCCTCTATTGTTCTAAAGATGTTCTGGTCCAACCATTCATGTCGAACCGTGCG
>DFBM01000063.1 GCA_002366645.1 Rhodobacterales bacterium UBA3080
TCAAACATCCGCAACTGGCGTTCATTATCCATGAACAAGGTGCCACTTCTTTCCCTCACCAACATGGCCTTGGCGTCGGCGCTTTGCAGGCCAAAATAATCAGGTAAACGGTGAGGATGATCCTTATACACACGGATGCCGTAATCCACCCAATTGTTCACACCCTCGCAGCTAAGCTGGGAAAATACGTAAGGTGCCCTTTCGAGCAATGGCTTCGTGCCTTCCTTTGCCTCGTCAACCATTTTACGGATCATCTTGAGCCAACTGCGAAGTAGGTTGGCGCTATTCAATCGTCTAGCCACAGCGGGCAAAGTGGAAAGGAATGGGCCAATTGAATCCCGTACAGCGCATTCGGACAAGTACGCGGCGATTTCAGCAACTTCGGGGATGATCTGTTCATCGCTGTGGCGAACCACCTCCGGAATCTCATCCAAAAATATCAACGGTAACTCAATACCACGTCCAAGCGCGCAAACCCTATCAACACCCGCAAACCAGGCTTCGATACCGCTGGGCGAGAGGATGGTAATAGCGTTGTTGTATGCGTCCTCGAATATATCGTCGATCTTGCGAACGGAACAATCCAGCCTGTCGCGTATCTCTTGAATTTCGGGGGTCATGGCGCGTCTCCTGTGGTATCGGCGCCTTAGCCGAGTATCAACTCCACCGCTGCATCCAGCGTCGCTCGGATATCGGCATCATCTGTCAATGGACGAACCAGTGCCATTTTGCACGCCTCGATTGGCGCTACGCCTGAACCGATTAGCTGCGCCGCATAAACCAGAAGTCGGGTAGATATCCCCTCGTCAAGGCCGTGGCCCTTCAGGTTTCTCGCCCGTTCGGCAATATCCACGAGCTTACCGGCCAATTCGACATCTACGCCACCCTCGCGACTAACAATTGCAGACTCGTCGTCCTTTTCAGGATAGTCAAAGTCAAGCGCGGTAAAACGTTGTTTGGTCGACTGTTTCAGGTCTTTCATCAGGCTTTGGTAGCCCGGGTTATAAGAAATCACGAGCTGGAAGTCGGAATGAGCTTCGAGCAGCTCACCCTTTTTGTCCAGCGGCAACACACGACGGTGGTCCGTCAGCGGGTGAATAACGACAGTCGTATCCTGCCGCGCCTCGACCACTTCGTCGAGATAGCAAATAGCGCCAATACGAGCGGCGACTGTCAGTGGACCATCCTGCCAACGCGTACCTTTTTCATCCAGTAAGAAACGACCGACAAGATCGGCGGCGGTCATATCTTCGTTACATGCGACCGTGATCAGGGGCTTTTGCAGCTTCCACGCCATGTACTCGACAAACCGTGACTTTCCGCAACCAGTCGGTCCCTTGACCATAACAGGAAGGCGGCAGCCATAAGCGGATTCATATAAGTCCAGCTCGTTAGCCGTAGCTTTATAGAAGGGTTCGTCTTTAATCATATATTGATTGGCATCGGTCATGTCATGGCTCCCCGGATCGGAGTTGTTTCCGTTTAGTAAGGGGTATACCCCCGCGATTTAGATAGCCACCTGCACCCGGACATTTGCCGGATGCAGGTTATTTGTCAGGGTGCGCTTACTTGTGCGCGCCCAATTTTTCACGCCAGTCAGGATAAAGCTTGTCAGCATCCGCCGAGAAGCTTTCGAATGCGCCGGCCAGTTCTTTATGCTCCTTAGCATATTCAATAAGATCTGTGCCTTCTTGCCAAGCTTCATATGCCTGACGTAGCGAGGTCGCGCCATCGGCGATACCGGCTTTGTGACCAAGCGCCCCGCCACCCGAAGTCTGGATAACATTACAGTGGCCAAGATTGTCAAAGAAACCTGGAAGACGCAACGCATTCATACCGCCCGAGATGATCGGAGTGGTTGGCTTCATACGCTCCCATTCCTGATGGAAGTGTGTGCCCATCGCGGAGTCCTGTATCAACATTTCCGAAAGCACCGTGTCGCTATTGTAGCCTTCCATTTTACCAAAACCCATAGTGCCCGTATGGATACCGGAAGAACCCGACATACGCGCCCACTTCATATGTGCCAGCGCGGTGTAACCACGGTTCGATTCCTCGCCGGTTACCATACCGTGACCTGCGCGGTGATAATGCAGGAACTGGTTAGGGAAGTTTCGACGCGCGGTCGTAACCATACCGCATCCGCCAACAAAACCGTCAACCAACAAGGCGACGTTTTCCGAGAGGTTTCCAAACTGCTCCAGCACGTACTCCCCGCGAGCTATCATTTCAGCAGGATCATCCGCCGTAATGTTTGCAGAGAAAATCTTGGCTTCACCAGTATCGTCCATCGCGCGCTTCATCGCGTCTACGATCAGCGGGATTGATTCGCGCATTGGGGCGTATACCTGGTTACCCTGCGGCTCGTCATTCTTGATGAAATCGCCGCCGAGCCAGAATTGGTAGCATGCTTCGGCAAATGGTTTAGGGCGCAGGCCAAGTTTTGGCTTAATGATTGTACCGACAACCATACCGCCGTTATCCAGATCACGACCCAGAATGCGCCACATATCCTGAATACCCTTGCTTGGGCCATCAAACAGGCGTAAAAATCCGGGCGGGACCCAGAAATCAAGCAGTTTGGCGTATTCAACGTCGCCCATCGCCTGATTGTTACCAACCAAACAAGTCATCAACGATACAACCATCGCGCGGCCATCGGTAATGTTGCGGTCAAACAAGTCGATCGGATAAGCGATTTTCATCAGCTCGTTTTCTTCATCGATAAAATAACAAATCGCGTCCAGACCCATCGCAAAATCGTCGGTTGTCGACGTTTGCACATTGGTACCGGTAGATGATTCAGCGCAGAAGTGCGCCGCAGTGCCAATGTAGTCAAAAAACCCGGGAGCAGGTTTCATTTTATAAGCTGTAAGAACGTGTCGTCCGGCGGCCATTAGATCTTCTTCATTCAGAGTGAGATCCGAGTAACGTGCGGTTTGGTCAAGCATGGTTTCCTCCTAAACCTAGATTGAATTTATAATCCTGTGGCGAACATTTGCCGCCTGATAGACAATATGCACTGATGCTGATATAAACACTAATCGATTATATCTATAAATTACATAGAGGATTAGCTATGAAAAGCCCGCAGACCGGAAAGCTCATCCGCAACCTCACTCTACGGCAGTTGCAAATCTTCGACACTGTTGTGCGAGTGGGTGGTATAACCCGCGCGGCCGAGGCTTTGCATCTTTCACAGCCGACCGTTTCGATGCAGGTGCGAAAAATGAGCGAAACGCTCGGTTTGGAGCTTCTGGAGCACGTCGGCAGGAGAGTCCACCCGACGGCAGCCGGACAGGAAGTTTTCGATACAGCACAGGACATCCTGGAAAGTATCAACTCTCTTGGTGATCTGGCCGCCGAGCTGAAAAGTGAGGTAAAAGGCGAGCTCCGCGTGTCGGTTATCACAACGGCTACATACTTCATGCCCCACCTGTTTGGCGCCTTTATCGAACGTCATCCCGACGTCGTTCCGAAACTGACGATCACCAATCGCGCCGAGGTGCTGGAGCGCCTAAAATCCAATATCGACGACCTGTTGATTATGGGGCAGGTTCCAAGCGAACTTGCCGTGCAGGCGCATCCATTTATCGATAACGAACTCGTTGTTGTTGCAGCCCCCGATCACCCGCTCGCAAAGGAACGCAAAATATCGCTTGATCGTCTGGCGCAAGAGCGCTTTTTGGCCCGCGAGTCCGGTTCCGGCACTCGTCTGGCTGTGGACCGGTTGTTCGACCGAAAGAAAATCCAGATTACCCCGTATATGGAACTCGGTAGCGCAGAGGCTATCAAACAAGGGGTAATGGCAGGGCTCGGAGTTTCCGTACTTTCACGATTAAGCCTGTCTCTAGAACTTGAAAGCCGGAAGATCGCTATTCTGGACGTGGAGGAGTTCCCGCTCGTGCGCCGCTGGTACGCCGTCCACCTTCGCGACAAAAAGCTCTCGCTGGTGACGCGAACTTTTCTCGATTACATCCTCAAGGAAAGCGGCACCATTCTATCGACGCAACCACGGGACCGCCTCCGTTAGCCAGCAAGTAGTCTCTTTAGCCTCAAACGCTGACCATCGGTCAACGGCACAGGAGCATGCGATTTCCGGTCAACGTGCACATGTACAAATTGCCCTTCGGCCGAGGCCGTTTCTTCTTCATTGCGAAACAAACCGACTTCGTATTTTAACGACGAATTTCCGAGATGGGCCAGCCGAATTCCAGCGGATATGATGTCGGGAAACGCCATTTCCGCAAAATATTTACATCCGGTCTCTACGACAAGAAACACCGTACCGCTGCCGTTTAGATCAAGGAGCCCCTGCTCTATCAGCCAGCCGTTTACGGCCGTGTCGAAAAGCGAGTAGTGCACGGCATTATTCATATGACCGTAAAAATCGTTGTCCATCCAGCGCGTTTGAATTGTACGAAACGCCGCGTATTCTTGCCGAGATCTAGGGGGAGTTCGTTCCATTTTGTCACCATGCAGCTTCATAAATAGCTAAAGCGTCCGCTTCAGTTAAATCACGTGGATTATTCACCAACAAACGCGTCTGCTTCATCGCATCACGCGCTAACAGGGGTAATGCGTCACGCTCAATTCCAACTTCGCGTAAATTTTGTTGCAACCCACAACGGGCAGACAAAGTCGCCAGTTTGTCGGCGAACACTACAGCCGCTTCCTGCGAAGCCATCCCCTGCATCTCGGGAAAGGCCAAGGGGGCAATTTCGGCGTAGGGTTGTGGGCTAGTCACCGCGTTAAATTTCAGAACATGTGGCAACACCAACGCATTCGAAAGCCCGTGCGGAACTTTATAGTGCCCGCCAATCGGATAGGCCAACGCATGAACCGCTGCTACAGGCGAATTCGCAAAAGCTTGTCCGGCGAGCATCGACCCTAACAACATATCCGAGCGGGCATCGATATCGGAGCCGTCGCGCACTGCGGTTTCGATTGCCCCCCCCATCAGACGCAACGCCTCTTTCGCGAGATTTTTTGATAGCGGGTTATTGTTGGGGTTCGCGGAGGCATACGCCTCAATCGCGTGCACCATCGCGTCAATGCCGGTTGCCGCCGTGATATGCGGCGGCAAACCAAGCGTCAGCTCCGGATCAAGGATTGCCGTATCGGGAAGTAAAACCGGCGAGACCACGCCCATTTTCTCGCTAGCACCGGTGGTTACAATTGAAACCATCGTCACCTCTGAACCTGTGCCCGCAGTGGTCGGTATCAAGGCCAAGGGCAGTCGCGACCCTTTGATATTGCCGACACCATAGATGTCTTGCAGCGTTTCTTGTTGCAAAGCCAATACTGCAACCAGCTTAGCCACATCGAGGGAGGAGCCTCCTCCAAGGCCGATAATCCCCTCCGCTTGATGATCAATCGCGGCCTGGGTCGCCGCAAGAATAACCGCTTCGGGTGGGTCGGCTTGCACATCTGCAAAAAGCGCAACTTCGATGCCACCCTTTTCCAGAATGCCAAGCGCGCGGCTTACTATCCCCGTTTTCAGCATTCCAGGGTCGGTAATTAGCAGCACACGCGAACAATTTGCAGACACCACAATATCACGCAAATTCGAAATTATGCCCGCACCAAAGCGAATACTTGGCACAGAGTTAAAGGTAAAACGACTCAAGGCAACTGCTCCACTATATTTGTTCTTTGTCTACGTTAGAGCATGATCTCACTTCGATCTATCTTGATCTTATCGATCAAGGGAAGAATGTTGACAGTCTGAAATTCCACTTTACGGCTACTCGTCAGCGAAGATTTTCCTATCTTTATTTTCGGCAAGCTGCACACGCGCAATTGATCGGGCTGTTCTGAATATGGCATTTAAAATCTCAAGAAGTTCGATTTCGCGAACGTAAGCAGCCAAATAAGCTTTATCTCCCGTCAGCAGGCTCGCGCCGCTGAGCTCGAACTCTTGGTGAAGTTGTTTAACACCAACTTTTCGATTGCGAACATCGGTGGCGAGCTCACTGTCGTGTTGAACCACAGCCCGAACAGCATCTTCCAGAGCATCAACAATATTGCGGTTGATGTTGTCCAATTTCGCGGTGCGTTCGAGGTCCTGCTTTCCGCCTTCTTCGACCCGCTTCCGTGTAGACGTCGCAATGTCAATCGCCACGCGATCCCCAATGTATTCGAGACTATTCGCCACCTCCAACAACCGCAAAACATCGCGACCATCGTCGTCGCGAAGGCTGGAGCTGCTGATCTTACCCAGATAGGCCACAATAGCGCGGTGCAAGGCGTCCACGGATTTATCGAGCGCTATGACCTCACTCATTCCTTTGGCTGTGGGATGGGTGGCCGACTCGAACCCGCTTTTCAACATGGTTATGACCTGATCGCCCATTCGATCCAGTTCGAACCGCACGTTATTCAACGCGACCGCGGGAGTAGAAAGCAAAACCGGGTCAAGAAACTTGGGTACTGCAGATTCTTCGACTTTCAGTGGTCGATCCGGCACAAGCCACTCAACGAAGCGTGCCAAATGTGTTGTAAACCCGATAAACAATGCAGTGTTCGCGATATTAAAAATCGTGTGTGCATTCGCTATTTGCCGTGGGGCATCCGCAGCCGCGCGAGCGGTACCTGTTAGATCGTCAGAAGTTGGCGAGATTCCTCGAACAAATTCAGCTAGTTCCGGTATGAACGCAATCCAGATCACGACCCCGGCAACATTGAACAACAGGTGCACAATGGCCGCCCACACAGCCTCGCGAGGCTTGCCTATGGCGGCCAAACCTGCCGTCGCACAAGTTCCAATATTCGCCCCCAACGCGATCGCAATCGCGGTTTCGAGGTCAATAATCCCCTGCCCGGCCATGACTATTACAATTCCGGTTGTTGCCGCCGAAGACTGAATCACAGCCGTGAAAATCGCGCCAGCAATCGCCGCGGCAATTACTGTGTCCAAGTTCACCAATGCCTCCAGAAAGGGTTGGTGGGATCTTAGCGGTGCCATAGCATCGCTCATGATGCTCATCCCGTAAAAAACGAGCCCAAAGCCCAAAACCATCCGACCGTATTGCTTTAACGTTTTGCTCGGAGCGAGAAAAGTCACACCAAACCCGACCGTAATCGCAGGCAACGCAATGGCCGAAACTTTAAACGCAAGGATTTGGGCAGTGATCGTACTGCCAATATTAGCACCCAAAATTACGCTTACACTCTGGGCCATCGACAGCAATCCAGCCGAAATGAATCCAACCAAGATCACGGTCGTTACAGAGGATGAATTTACGACCGCCGTTATAAAAGCCCCTACCCCTACCCCCATAAATCTGTTTCGCGTGAGCTTTGCCAATACATCTTTCAGATAGCTACCCGCAGCTTGTTTCAGCGCGTCGGTCATTATATCCATACCGAAAAGGAAAAGAGCGAGACCGCCAAATAGACCGGTAAAAAGAGTAAATTGATTAAGCGTGGGTTCCATAATCGATTTTCAGCTAATCTGGCTGCTTCGGTTGATCGCTTTTCACCACAACCACAGGCACTTTTGACCCCTGAAGCACGTGTGTAGCGACCGATCCGAGAAGAAGATTGGACAAACCCGAGCGGCCTCGAGTTCCGATCACAATCAATTGGGCATTCTCATGGTCTGCCACCTCGATAATGCGGCCCGCCGGTAAACCGGCTACAAATTTCTTGTCAATGATCGGCGCGTTATCTAATTCGGCGTAAGCTTTGGAAGCCATCTGAATGAAGGCTTCCATTTTCTCCAAGGCAACTTCTTCTAGCGGCAGAAGAGCGGATTGCCCCAGCTTATTGTAAAACCCCGGTTTTTCCGCTGGATCATGGACTACATGCAGAACAATTATCGGCGCGGAAATCAACGCGGCCTGCTTCACACCCCAGATAAAAGCCGCTTCGCTATCGGATGAAAAGTCGACAGCGATCAGTATCGGTTCAGCACCTTTTGTCTTAAACGAAATATCCGTCATATCATCCACTGGTCACCTCGAACCTGTCGCTTCCAGCCTTACGGTATCAGCATACCGCGTAGCATGAAGAAAAACATCGCCGCGAGCAGCCCAGAAACCGGTACGGTTATGATCCACGCACCCGCAATCTTGAAAAGCATTTTCCGCTTTACCAACTCGACCCGATGAATCTTTTTCAGATCCCTTCTTTCCGATTTATTAATTATTGCCGCCTTGTCTTGCTTCATCACACGCAACATTATTGATCGTTCACTGATTGAAGCTGCTTCGAACTGTGTCAAAAAAGCTTCGACTTCTTCCGGGTGTTCATCCATATGATGTTCGCGAATATCGGCAATCATAATTGCATAATTCCGTTTCAGATATTCACGTAAGAAACCGACGCCAAAAACACCACCAACCGCGATGTGGGTTGAACTCACGGGTAGACCAAGCTGTGACGCAATAATGACTGTAATAGCTGCCGAAATCGCGATGCAGAAGGCGCGTGTTTTGTCCAACTCGGTGATTTCCGAGCCGACGGTCCGGATCAAGCGTGGTCCAAACAGTGCCAGCCCTAGCGAAATTCCGACCGCGCCAATCATCATCACCCATAAGGGAATTGAGGCCTTGGTCGAGATCACTCCGGTTGACAGCGCGTCCGCTATGCCTGCAAGCGGACCAACCGCATTCGCCACATCGTTCGCCCCGTGCGCAAAACTAAGCATGGCTGCGGCAAAAATAAGAGGAATCGTGAACAGACTATTCACGCTGGATTTATCGTTCGGAAGATCTTTCGCAACCTTTTTGATACGCCAGTTAACCAATAGGTAGATCAACACCGCCGCGATCAGACCAAGCCCAGCAGCCTCGTAAAACGACATCTTCCACAGGTTCTTGAGCCCCTTGAGCGCAAGATACGTTCCAAAAGACCAAGCCATAATAGCGATCAAGATCGGCACCACGCGCATCGCCGAGCCGATTATATCACGCTTGTAATTCACCGAACGCTTAATGGTGAAAAGAAATAACGCCGCGATTACGCCCCCGAATAATGGCGATATCACCCAACTGGCAACAATCTTTCCGACCTGCCCCCAATCCGCGATACCTAGTCCACCTGCCGCGATACCGGCCCCGAGAACACCCCCTACAATCGAATGAGTCGTAGAAACCGGCGCCCCAACTGCCGTGGCGAAGTTCAGCCAAAGCGCAGCGGCCAACAATGCTGCAATCATCAACCAGACGAATTCATCCGTACTCCCGATTAAATCAGGGGAAATAATGCCTTTTTTGATGGTGCCAACAACATCTCCACCCGCAATCAAAGCACCGGCGGACTCAAACACAATCGCAATCAGAATGGCCCCGAAAAGGGTTATGGCCTGCGAACCGACGGCAGGACCTACATTATTGGCGACATCATTGGCACCGATATTCATCGCCATGTATCCGCCGATCGTGGCAGCAGCGACCAGCATCACTCCGCCAGGACCATCGCCCATAACGGTTGTCGCGTAGATCATAATTCCCACGATAAACAAAACCGCGATACCAATCCGGCCTAACTCCTCCCGAGTTGCCTTCGCAGTTTTTTGTATACCTTTTACGTCGATAAAATCCTGATCCATACCGCCACTCTCTTGTACTGACATTGTTGGCGCTAAGGGTATCAACTCGTGCACTTACAACCCTTGATTTGAATCAACTGCGGACCCGTCGCTATTTTACCTTGCTCTACTAGGTGCCAACCGAGGAGCGGCGATACAGTTATGCGAAAGCCCCACCAACACTGCACTTCCTAAGGTAGATTTTTTGGGTGCGATAAGCACTGAAGCATAATCCAAAGGCCGAAATTACCTAGACGCCAGCGGCGTTGGAATAACCGTTAACGTACGCCAAACCGACAAAAATACCGTCAATACCGTTTTCCGAAAGTCCGTTCTCTATTCGGATACCAGTGTTGAAACGGGGCACAGCTCCGCTCCTCAATTACTCGCATACGAAACATTCAATTGACCGTTGAATCTCAAGCCCTTAATTTCCGCGAACGATTTCTTAACCGTTACATTGAGGTACCTGCCGTAAACACACTAACAATAGCTTCTCTTTCTTTACTTGGCCTTTCGGCTGTAAGCGCTCATGCTGGTAATTATATCGCACCCGACATGGTCTCAACAACTGTTGCCGCTCCGGACATGACTGACTGGTCAGGCACTTATCTGGGTGCTTTGGGCTCCTTCAGCACCGGTACTCAGGTTGAGTCTTGGGAGGATGGCTTTGGCGGATACGCAGATTTAGAATATAACTTGGATGGTTCTTTGTATGGGGCTTTCGCTGGTTACAATATACAAAACGGCTCTTTTGTTTACGGTATTGAGGCGGCCTACATGGCCGGGGACGTTTTATCGGGTGATTATACGCTAGACTCAAACACCGGATGGAGCATCTATGATTTGCGTTATAATAGTATTTTCGATCTAAAGGCGCGCGCTGGCGTAGCTGCCGGTAAAGCGCTCTTGTACGCTTTTGTCGGTGGGTCAACATCACAGTTTGAAGCTTTGAGCGCAGGTTTGGTTTTAGGGGGACCTTATTCAGCTTCGGGTTTCAACTACGGCGTCGGTGTTGACGTTCTAGTTTCGGAAAAAATATTCTTGGGGGCTGAATACATTGTGCGCGACTTATCCGCAGATTATGGAGCAGATTCTGGTGGCTGGGTGGTCGAGGGCGTTAATATCCAATCAATGCAGATTCGCGCCGGTATAAAGTTCTAAATTAAACGCCAATCACCGATTAAGAAGCAGGGATTGCACTCCCTGCTTCTTTTACGTCTCAAGCTTAGCATAAATCTAATGCATTGCGGCGAAACTAACGTGCATCCTACTGGAAATATTAGTGAAATCTGGTCAGCTCTGCTGGTTTGTGCAACCGACGGCAACTAAACATCATGCCCTCCATTTTCTGCGCATGATTGTAATCATCAGCAACAACCACGCTCAGCGCATCTCCCAACTCAAGTAAAAACTGTCGGGCTACCGCCACAAAATTACGTGCCGCCCCAATACCCGTGTGGTAAACGTCCACCGTTCGCACCGCTGGGGTCTGAACCAAATGGCGTTCTGTTCATCAATACGGTACTTTTGAAGTGGTCCGGTA
>DFBM01000037.1 GCA_002366645.1 Rhodobacterales bacterium UBA3080
GTCCGTAGGTCTTCGCGCGCGGAAAACGTCATCGAGGCGTCGATCTCGATTTCGGTTCCTTCAGCTTCCGGCTGCTCGGGCACGTCGCCTTCGGCACCATCGAGCAATGCTTCGGCTGCGCGACGCTCGGCAGCTTGCGCTGCACGCTCTTCTTGCACACCGCGAACCGCTGGTAACAGCATTGCCATCATGTGTTCCAAAAACTGCGGGTCCCGCCAATACAAACGGAAGACTTGTGCGAAGACTTCCCGATGTTCAGGACGCGAAACGAAACAGGCATGCAAAGCCCAATAGAAATCGCGTTTGTCTGTGAAACCTGCCGCCTCGATTGCACGGATCGCGTCAGCAACCCGCCCCGGTCCAACGGGCAATCCCGCTTTCCTTAAGGCCCGCGCAAAATGGGCAATGTTGGCAACAAACTTGCCGTCCTCTGGTATCGGAAGATCGGCGAATTTACCCATTAGTCAGCCATCTCTGATGTTGCCTTTGCTTCGGTAAGAATTCGTGCTGCTTCCGAGCCTTGAACCCGCGCGATATCATCCTGATACTTCAGGATAGCACCGAGTGTATCGGCAATCACCTGTGGTGAAAGCTGGACAGCATCAAGCGCAAGCAAACATTTCGCCCAATCAATAGTCTCGGCGACGCCGGGCTTCTTGAACAAATCCTCTTCTCGCAACCGCTGCACAAATGCCACAATTTCGCGGCTAAGGCTCTCGGTCGCCTCCGGAACCTGTGCGTTCAAAATCTCCAGCTCGCGATCAAAGTCGGGATAGTCGACCCAATGATATAGGCACCGCCGCTTCAGCGCATCGTGCACCTCGCGTGTCCGGTTAGATGTGAGAATAACAATCGGGGGCTCTTCGGCGGCAATGGTTCCGATCTCGGGGATCGTTACCTGAAAATCACTAAGTGCTTCCAGAAGAAATGCCTCAAAGGGTTCATCCGTGCGGTCCAACTCGTCAATCAGCAGGATCGGGGGGCCGCCTTCCTGCGGACTCATTGCCTCCAGAAGTGGTCGGCGGATAAGAAAGTCTTCGCTGAACAGTTCGTCGTTCAGTTCCGCCCGATCACTGCTTCCAACAGCCTCCGCTGTTCGAATCGCAACCATTTGAGCCGGAAAATTCCATTCATACACCGCGCTAGAAGCATCAAGCCCCTCGTAACATTGCAATCGGATCAAACGTCGCCCCAACGCCTTTGAAAGCGCCTTCGCGATCTCGGTTTTCCCAACGCCCGCTTCCCCCTCAAGGAATAAGGGTCGACCCAGTTTTAGAGACAGAAATACTACCGTCGCCAGTGCCTTGCCACAGACATACCCTTCCGAAGCCAAGAGTTCCCGTGTTTGATCTATCGATTCTGGCTGCGCAAACATGTTCACTCCCGTTCGCTCGCCGCATAAAAACAATCTGGCAGAGCATTAGATTCTGATCTTTTATAACAGATCATATTGAAACAGGTTTCCAGCCTATTTGTCCATTGCGGTGTTTGAACCGGCTAAAGGACAAATGTCGCCGTTTCTGGTGCCAACTCTCGCAAACCAGACCACAATAATCGAGCAGAATGAGTTGCTAAGATCGCTCCAACCCAAGCAGGCTGCTTTCCAGAAGGTGCTTCGTATAGGGATGCTCTGTTCGCATCGCGCGCATGTCTTCAACGCCCAGCGTCTCGACGATTTCGCCCAACTGCATGACGGCGATATCGGAACAGATATGCCCAACCACGGCAAGGTTATGACTTACCATCAGGTAGGTTAGACCGTGCTCTGCACGTAAATCCGTTAGCAAGTTCAGGATTTCGGCCTGCACCGATACATCCAATGCCGATGTCGGTTCGTCCAACAAGAGTATCTCTGGCTCCGAAGCCAAGGCGCGTGCAATCGCAACCCTTTGGCGCTGGCCACCCGAAAGCTGGTGCGGATAACGGAACCGGAAAGCGGGACCAAGACCCACATCGTCCAAAAGCTTCGATATCCGTGTGTCGATATCCTTAAACCCGTGCAACGAGAGCGTTTCGCTTAACACTTGGTCGACCGAATGGCGTGGGTGCAAAGACGCATAAGGGTCCTGAAAAACCATCTGCACTTTACGATAAAAGTCGCGACTTCGTTCGTGACCAACCGGTTGACCCATTACCTCGATCTTTCCGCTCCACGTCGGAGCGAGCCCCATCATAGCGCGCAGGATGGTGGATTTGCCCGAACCACTCTCGCCGACCAAGCCAAAACTACCACCCTTGGGCACCGCCAGATTTGCACCTTTTACCGCATCGACCCGCTCTTCGTGCTCGCCGAACCATACGTTCAGGTTTTCTATCAGTATTTCACTCATGTGTTCACACTCGGCGCTTCGGACCACGCAGGATCGCGTTGTAGTACTTGAAGTCGATCAATTGGAGCATCCAGCCGCGGCAAGGAATTTAACAACCCCTGTGTATAAGGGTGCTGTGCTTCGTGCAGCTTGTCCGCAGCGAGAGTTTCGACAACACGACCGGCGTACATAATCAGCACCCGATCGCAAAAAGCGGAAACCAGATTTAGATCGTGACTGATGAAAATTAGGCCCATGCCACGGTCTTTAACCAACTTATCCATTATTTCCAAAACCTGCGTTTGAACGGATACGTCCAGCGCCGAGGTGGGTTCGTCCGCGATCATAATCTTGGGATCGGGGATCAACATCATGGCGATCATGATGCGCTGGCCCATGCCACCTGATACCTCGTGCGGAAACATCTCGTACACACGTTCCGGGTCACGAATAGCGACGGCTTCCAGCATCTCCAACGATTTGCGTTTCGCTTCGGCCTTCGAGACCTTGTTGTGCAAGCGGTATGCTTCCGAAATTTGCTTTCCCACCCGCATCACCGGATTCAACGAGAATTTCGGATCCTGCATAATCATCGAAATTTGTTTGCCGCGAACATCGCGCATCTGTTTTTCGGTTCGGCTCAGAAGATCTACACCTTCAAGGTCCATCCGGTCCGCTGTCACCATCCCCGGTGAACGGATCAAACGCAG
>DFBM01000202.1 GCA_002366645.1 Rhodobacterales bacterium UBA3080
ATGAAAACCTGCTTCTTCTTTGTAAAAAATACTCAATTCCTGAGCAGATCAAGCAACCTTACGTCGGAGGATTAATACAGTGGCTATGAAGTTATTTTGTTTTGCGCAGTCCGATAGTGCCTACAAAGCGGCGCTCGCCATGGAGTTGGCTGGTGCGGACTGGGAGCCTGAGTTTGTCGACTTTTTCAAGGGCGAAGCCCGCTCGGCGGAATACCGTGAAATGAACGTTATGGCGGAAGTTCCGACACTGGTTGATGGTGATCTGACTCTTTCGCAATCCGGAGTTATTCAGGATTACATATCGGAGAAAACCGGCAAATTCGGTGGAAAGACGTCCGCAGAGCGGCGCGAGATTTTGCGGTGGGTTTTATGGGACAACCACAAACTATCTTCGCAAGCCGGAACGGCTCGTTTTTTGATGAATTTTCTTCCGGAAGATAAACGTCCACAAGAGGTTATCGCTTTTTTGCAAGGCCGCCTCAAGGCTGCTTACACCGTGCTTAACGCGGCCCTTGAAGGGCAGGACTGGCTCGTTGGTGATAGCATCACGAACGCTGATCTCTCCTGTTGCGGTTACTTGTATTACCCGGAACCCTTCGGGTTTGATCGCAACGATTATCCGAATATCGACGCCTGGCTCGATCGTATTGCCGATCAACCTGGCTGGAAACACCCGTATGATTTAATGCCCGGGCACCCGTTGCCTGCGTAATTCCTTTGGAGGAAACCTATGACCGAAGCTTATATTTACGACGCGATCCGTAGCCCGCGGGGCAAAGGTCGCAAAGACGGCTCGTTGCACGAAGTGACGTCGGTACGTCTCTCGGCCAATGTTTTGAACGAACTGGCGAGCCGCAACGATCTGGACACTTCGGCGCTGGAAGATGTGATTTGGGGTAACGTTACGCAGGTAATGGAACAGGGTGGATGTCTGGCTCGTTCGGCTGTGTTACTTTCGGACTACGCCGAAAGCGTTCCCGGCCTGTCAATCAACCGTTTTTGCGCTTCTGGGATGGAAGCGACCAACATCGGTGCGAACCAAATTCGTGGCGGGTCCGGTGGCGCCTATGTGACCGGTGGTGTCGAGATGATGGGCCGTGTGCCAATGGGCTCTGACGGGGCGGCGATTGCTGTTGATCCTGAGTTAGCAATGAAAACATATTTCGTACCGCAGGGTATCTCGGCGGATATTATCGCCACAGAATACGGGTTCAGCCGCGACGACGTGGACGCTTACGCGGTTGAATCACAGCGACGGGCAAAGATGGCGTGGGATGAAGGCCGTTTTGACAAGTCGATAGTGCCGGTGAAAGACATGAACGGTTTGACCATTCTTGGCAAAGACGAATACCTGCGTCCGGGCACAGACATGCAAACGCTCGGTGCTCTGCGGCCGGCCTTCAAGGAGCAAGGCGAGGTTATGCCCGGCTTTGATGCAGTGGCGATGCTGAAGTACCCGCATCTGGAAAAGATCAACCATGTGCATCACGCCGGTAATTCTTCCGGTATTGTAGACGGTGCTGCGGCTATTTTGGTTGGTTCCAAAGAATTTGGCGAAGCCCATGGACTGAAGCCACGGGCGCTGATCCGTTCTACGGCGAAGATTGGGACTGACCCGACGATTAATCTTATAGGTCCCGTTCCGGTAACAGAAAAAATCCTGCGCGAAGCCGGTATGAGCATTTCCGACATTGATCTGTTCGAAGTTAACGAGGCATTTGCCGCCGTCGTTCTACGCTTCATGCAGGCCTTCAACGTCAGTCACGATGACATCAACGTTAACGGCGGCGCAATTGCTATGGGGCATCCGCTCGGTGCGACGGGTGCGATGATCATCGGCACTGCTTTGGACGAGCTGGAGCGCTCCGGAAAAGGCACAGCGTTGGCGACCCTTTGTGTGGCATCCGGCATGGGTGCGGCGACTATTATTGAACGCGTATAAGGATTTTCATCATGACTAAAGATTTCAAATACGCAGTAGATGCAGACGGTGTGGCCACGATCACGTGGGATGTGCCGGGCAAATCCATGAACGTAATGTCCCGCGACGGTTTCGCGTTGTTCGACAGTATGGTTGACGGCGCACTGGTGGATGATGCCGTTAAAGGGATCATCGTAACTTCGGCGAAGAAAGATTTCGCGGGCGGGATGGACCTGAATGTTCTGGGGAAAATCCGGGCGGATGCAGGCGATAATCCAGCGCAGGCGTTGTTCGACTTTACCATGGAAGGCCACCGGATTTTGCGCAAACTTGAGCGCGCCGGAATGGATGCCAAAACCAACAAAGGCGGCAAGCCGGTTGCCTGGGCCTCGCCGGGGACTTCGGCCGGTATTGGCACCGAGATCGCCCTCGCCTGTCACCGCCGCTTTGTGGCGGATAACCCGAAGGCCAAGATTGGCTTGCCCGAGATTCTGGTCGGGTTATTTCCGGGTGCCGGTGGCACAACACGTTTGGCGCGGATGATGGGGTTAATGGCGGCCTCGCCGTTGTTGATGGAGGGTAAAATGTTGCCTCCTGCCAAATCCAAAGCTGCTGGCGTGATTGACGAGGTTGTCCCTGCGGACGAACTGCTGGCCAAAGCCAAGGAGTGGGTTCTGAACGCAACCGACGCTGATATCGTTAAACCGTGGGACGCAAAGGGTTACAAATTCCCCGGGGGCGCGCCCTATCATCCTGCTGGCTATATGATGTTCGTAGGAGCCTCTGCGATGGTGCATGGCAAAACCCAAGGGGTTTATCCTGCGGCCAAGGCGATGTTGTCGGCGATTTACGAGGGTGCCTTGGTACCTTTCGACACCGCCCTGAAAATCGAGGCGCGCTGGTTCACCAAGGTTCTGTTAAACCCGTCTTCCAGCGCCATGATCCGCTCGTTGTTCATCAACAAAACCGCGTTGGAAAAAGGTGCTGTGCGGCCTGACGTCGAAGACCAGTCCGTTAAAAAGGTCGGTATTCTTGGCGCAGGGATGATGGGCGCGGGTATCGCCTATGTGTCGGCGATGGCAGGGATCGAAGTGGTCCTTCTCGACAGAGAACAATCCGCCGCCGACAAAGGCAAAGCCCATGTCGATGGTATTCTGCAAGGCGGGATCAAGCGCAAGAAAACCACGCCGGAAAAGGCGACGTTAGTTCTGGACCGTGTGCTTGCCTCGACCAAATACGAAGACCTCAAGGGGTGCGATCTGATCGTCGAGGCGGTGTTTGAAGACGTAGGCATCAAGGCCGACGTCACCAAGCTGGCCGAAGCGCAACTGGCAGAGGATGCGATTTTTGCCACCAACACCTCGACCTTGCCGATCACCGAACTGGCGAAAGCCAGCCGGAACGCCGAGCAGTTCATCGGTATCCACTTCTTCAGCCCCGTCGATAAAATGGCTTTGGTCGAGATCATCAAAGGCGAGAAAACGGGAGACAAGGCGGTGGCCAAGGCGCTCGACTTCGTGCGGCAAATTCGTAAAACCCCGATCGTGGTTAACGACGCGCGGTTCTTCTATGCCAATCGTTGCATCATCCCTTACATCAACGAGGGTCTGACCATGGTACGCGAAGGCGTTATCCCTTCGGTCATCGAGAATGCAGCCAAACAGCTCGGCTTCCCGTTGGGACCATTGCAGCTAAACGACGAGACCTCGATCGATCTGGGCGTCAAGATTGCCAAAGCTACGAAGGCAGCGATGGGTGATGCCTACAACGACAGCGCCGACGAGGTTCTATTCAAGTTGTTCGACGAAGGTCGTTTGGGCCGCAAGTCCAAGTCAGGCTTCTATAACTACGACGA
>DFBM01000200.1 GCA_002366645.1 Rhodobacterales bacterium UBA3080
TTAGTTGAAGACGTGGTGATAATGACAGGCAACATTGTGGTGGGCGAGGACGTCTCGATCCGAAAATGTGGGCGTTGTCATCTCGTTAGCGAGAAAAATAAATATGGTGGTATCGAGTCGACCCCGTCGTTCCCCGCGCTTCGTACACTCAAAGACTGGCGTGAAAAGTTTGCGGTTTTCTGGACGCTAAACCCGCATCCTAGTTTCACGCAGATCGAGGAAATTACCGAACCTTTCGATCCGGCTTACCCACCACACATATACCCGATTTTCCTGACAATTGAGGAAGTCGAAAATATCGGGGCGTTTATGGAAACTATTACGCCTGCAGATCTGGGCGATCCAATCCGGACGAACTAACTTTCATCGACCCGATCAGTTCGGCTTTCGATCTTTCAAGTAGTCTTCTGTGGTCCTTGTTGCGGGGCGTTTACCTGCGAACATCGGGGAATTGTCGCTGTGATACTGGGCTTTGACCCGGCAATCGTCGCACATGCGGATCAGCTTTGCGTTGTCCGAATTGACGAACATGGCATGTTTGCCTTCCAACTTTTCGACGATTTTCTCGATCGTGCTTTTTACCCCAAAAGGCTTGCCACATTCGATGCAGGGATAAGGCTCTTCTTCATTCACGACTCTATCGGTAAGCGCTTGGGCGGACAGATCGAGCTGTGGAACAAGCGTGATTGCGTTTTCGGGGCATGTGTCGGTGCAGATACCGCATTGAAGGCAAGCATCCTCTTTGAAGCGCAGTTGTGGGGCGTCGGGATTATCACCAAGCGCGCCCGAAGGGCAAAGACTGGCGCAGGCAAGGCAAAGGGTGCAAGCGTCTGTATCGATCAAAACCGCGCCATAAGGTGCGCCAGCGGGCAGGGCTATTGGTGTATTCGTGTCGGGTACCAGTGCCGTAGCTGCAAGCCGCGTTGCTTCACGGCGTCCACCAAGTGGCAAAATCGGGTTAACATCCAGTGCCTTAAGTGGCTTAACATAAAGTGCATCACATAGGGCATCCGGTTCTGAAGGCGAGATAATGCGAACACGCAATTCTTCGCCTGGAACCATGGCCAACGCCAGCTCCAGCTGCGGGTCAAGCGCATCCCGTTCGGTTTTCGGACCGGCGAGAATGTCGACAGATTTAAATCCGCTCGCCAAGGCTACCAGCATCTCGGAATGGCCAAAGCCGGAAAGGTTCGGAACCGCCAATGGTAGAACATCCGACGGCAATCCACGTGCAAATCTGGCAGCGAGCGAGATCATCTCTGTGCCATGGGTTTCATCGTGCACCAATAGGCGCGGTGCCTTGCCGCCCGCTTCGCGATATGCGCTCGCCAAGGTTCGGATGCGATTGAAAAGGAAGGAAACCGGCGGCGCATCGTAAGAAACCGCGCCGGAAGGGCAGACCGCCGCACATTCACCACATCCAGCACAAATGTTGGGATCGATCGAGACAGAGTCACCGGCGGAAGTGATGGCTCCTGTCGGGCAGACATTCAGGCAGCGGTTGCAGCCTGAACGGGAGGCGCGGGAATGCGCACAAAGATGTTCTTCAAAACTGACATAGAAGGGTTTTTCAAAGGTGCCTTCCAGTTGTGCAGCTTCAAATACTGCGCGATTGACGGCCAGCGGGTCCTTAGGGTCTGCACGCAAGTAACCGTCGCGCTTCTCGTGGGCTGGAAATAAGGAGGTGCCACCGGTCAGGTCCAGTATCAAATCACATTCAGATTTGCCGCCATCTTTCGGGGCGCCGAACTGTAAAGCGCCGCGGCCTGAAGGGTCGAGCGTGCGTAATGCGTCAACAGTGACGGAAAACTGACCAAGTGAGCCGCTCGCTTTCCTGATTCGACCCGACAGAACGTCGAGCTGAGCCGGTATAATTTCGGGGGCGTCTGTTAAAAGGACTGTTACGTCAATAATTTCAGACAATTGTTCGGCCGCGTTGATCGCAACATCGGAGTCGCCGACGATTAGGCAAAGCCCCTCGGATTCAACATCGAAGGTTTTAATTGCGGGCGCGGGAAGCATCGCTTCGGCGAGCAAGGCTGTAATTTTTGGTGTGGCAGATTTGCCCTCGTCCGACCATCCAGCGCGATCACGAATATCGACACACAGCGGCAACGGGGTATCTAGTTCAGCCGCCAAATCTTCAAATACATTTGCCTCCTGAGCACATGCAATTACCACCTCGCCACTCGGCAGCGCCTGCGCTAGGCTATCGAGCCCGCTGGTGCATAACCCGTTGTGAATCATGGAGCAATTCAAGCCAGTTGACTTCGAAATAGCATCAGCATCCAGTTTTTGCGAACCTCCGCAATCACATAGCATCAGGGTCTTGGCCATCGAATTCTCCCGCTTTTATCATTGGACTTGCGTTTAGTTGCCTTGTATTGGCGAAAAAGGCAACTAAACAAATTCGAGAGCGCTGAACCATGGAACAAAGATCAATTTCAATGCCAGTTGGGGTCGTCGTTCGGAAAACACCCGGTGTGACCAAATGGGCGAAATGGGCGTGGAAAGCCGTTGCGGTACTGCCGGGCGCGGGACCAGCAGACTGGCGGGAGTTACGGCGCGACGGTGAGTCGGTTGAATACCATGCGGGAACACTGCCGTTGGTTCTTTTCCGGACGGATACCGAAGCGTATATGACAGCGCTCGCTAATGATCCGCCTAGTGTTTACGTGGTCATGCGACCATCACCTACGCCGGATCGTGAACTAGATTTGTTTCTGGTAACCGCCTCAGCGTTTGAAGCGCAGGACTATCAAGATAGTAGCGAAGAAATTGTCGAGCCGGTGCCAATGCCTGCCGGTATGATAGCTTGGGTACGTGAGTGGATTGAGTTTCACCACGAAGACGAGAAGTTCGTAAAAAGGCGCCGGGACAAATTCGATACGGATATGAAAGAAGACGGAATCGGGGACGAACGAATCCGTCAAACCGCTGATGTTTACCGTTCGCCTAACTCTAAGAAAAGAATACTACAATGACGGAAAACAAATCATTTGCTTCACGTTGGTCTGAACGAAAACAAGCGGTGAAAAGCGAGGCGGAACAAGAAGAAATCGTCGTTGAAGAAAGTTTACCCAGTGAAGAGCCCGAAAAAACGGATGCTGAAATTCTGGCGGAGCTAAATCTAAAAGACCCGGACGATATGGAAGCAGGGGACGACTTTAGCGCGTTTATGGATTCCGCTGTGCCACATCGCATAAAGAGCCGCGCCTTGCGCAAGCTGTGGCTTAGCAATCCGGCGCTCGCCAACCTCGATAATCTGTTGGACTACGGCGAAGACTTTACCAACGCGGGGGCCGTAGTTGAGAATATTGCTACTGCCTACAAAGTTGGAAAAGGGTTTGTCGATCGGCTGGTCGAGGAAGACGAGGAAAAGGCCGAATCAAAACCGGAAACGACAGGCGAAAAAAGCGAAGCCGATGCTGAAACTGCAAAAATAGAAAATAGCGCACCAATTAAATCTGTGCGCAAGCCAGGCGAAATTCGTGTGCAGGCACCACTTCCGAGTGAGAGCGAGTTGACTGTGACCTCCGAAATTTCAACTAAACAACCCGAATCCCGCAGAAAACGGATGAATTTTGAGTTTTAGGAAATCCAACTAAATTGCTCGGGTTTAACGTGTTGTTTTTACATTCGAATTTACTAATATAAGAAAAAAATCCTTTGCACACAATGGTGCACAGGCTATCCTTGCTAAACACGGCTAAACCCCGTCATCTGGGAGGATGATTTGAATAACACTGCTAAAACCGTTTCTACTTCGGAAGAAGATTTGCTCCGTGCGGATCTTTACGACTACCTAGCAGCACTGCTGTCATGCCCACCGTCTGGCGAGTTATTGGGGCAAACCGGCGAGTTGACCGGCGACGACACCGATCTAGGTCAAGCTATTGACGCATTGTCGCGTTTGGCGCGCGTCACCAAGACCAGCACTGCCGAACGTGAGTTCAATGCTTTATTCATCGGTATGGCGCGCGGCGAACTGCTGCCTTACGCAAGCTTCTATCTGACTGGCTTCCTTAACGAAAAACCATTGGCGGTTTTGCGTAAAGATATGTTGGGCCTGACGATCGAACGGGCCCCGAACGTATTTGAGCCCGAGGATAACATCGCATCCCTTTGCGAAATGATGGCCGGGATGATCCGTGGCCGCTTTGGGGCGCCTGCCGATATCGTTCAGCAACGCGATTTTTTTAACAAGCACATCGGCCCATGGGCCAGCCATTTTTTCAAAGATCTCGAGGGGGCGAAGAATTCGGTTCTTTATGCGCCCATCGGGACGGTGGGGCGCGTCTTCATGGATATTGAAAAAGAGTCTTTTAGAATGGCGGGCGAAAGCTCGGCTTAACCGATTGCCAGATTGGCGATCACAATGAAGGAGAAGGCAATGCGTAAAGAGGAGACCGGTGTAGATACCAAGCGCCGTAATTTTCTAAAGCTCGCTTCGGCTTCGGTTCCTGCGGCGGCCGTTTCGGTTGCTGTTGGCACACAAGCGAAAGCAGTTGAGCTGCCAACAAACGAGGGTGGTCTGCAAGATACAGAACACACTCAGGCATATCTTGAAAGCGCCCGGTTCTAACTTGAAAGCGCCCGGTTCTAAACCGGACGATTTTACACAATCCGACGACGGTTGCGTGACGCCCTGACCCGGACAAGACAAGCTTAACCCGACAATCGGGTTCATTTTAGGGAGATTGAAATGCTCAGGAAAAAGACCAACGGGGTTGCGCGACGCTCCCGTACGGATTCGATCCTGTCACGGATTTCAGAAAAATCTGTTGATCGCCGCTCGTTTTTGCGTTCCTCGGGGCTGACCATTGGTGGTCTGGCTTCGGTAGGTGCGTTGGGTGGTACCGTGACTCAGGCCTCTGCGGCCACTGCTGCAAATGGTGCTATTGAAACCATCAAGTCTGTTTGTACCCACTGTTCTGTTGGCTGTACGGTTATTGCCGAAGTCGATAACGGTGTATGGGTCGGGCAGGAGCCTGGTTGGGACAGCCCGTTCAACCTTGGTGCGCATTGCGCCAAAGGTGCAGCTGTTCGCGAGCACGCGCATGGCGAGCGCCGCCTGAAGTACCCGATGAAAAAAGAAAACGGCGAGTGGAAACGCATCAGCTGGGAAACCGCGATCGAAGAGATTGGCGACCAGATGCTGGACATCCGCGAAGAAAGTGGACCGGATTCGGTTTACTGGCTGGGTTCTGCGAAGTTCAGCAATGAACAAGCCTATATGTTCCGCAAGTTTGCTGCCTACTGGGGCACGAACAACGTAGATCACCAGGCGCGTATCTGTCACTCGACAACTGTTGCCGGTGTTGCGAACACATGGGGCTACGGCGCCATGACCAACAGCTACAACGATATTCACAACTCCAAATCGATCATCGTGATTGGTGGTAACCCGGCTGAGGCACACCCTGTTTCGCTGCTCCACCTAATGAAAGCGAAAGAGCAGAACAACGCTCCGCTGATCGTTTGTGATCCACGTTTCACACGTACGGCAGCACATGCCGACGAATTCGTGCGTATTCGTCCGGGTTCGGACGTGGCGTTGATCTGGGGTATTCTGTACCACATCTTCGAAAACGGTTGGGAGGACAAAGAGTTCATCCGCACCCGTGTTTACGGCATGGATGATATCCGTTCCGAGGTGAAGAGCTGGAATCCAGAAGAGGTAGAACGTGTAACAGGTGTGCCGGGCAGCCAGCTAGAGCGTGTTGCACGTACTCTGGCGAACAACCGTCCGGGTACATTGATCTGGTGCATGGGTGGAACGCAGCACACTACAGGTAACAACAATACTCGCGCATACTGCATCTTGCAGCTTGCTTTGGGTAACATGGGTACCTCCGGTGGCGGTACAAACATCTTCCGTGGCCACGACAACGTGCAGGGAGCTACAGACGTTTGTATCCTGTCGCACTCGCTTCCTGGCTATTATGGCTTGGCTGCTGGTTCGTGGGCTCACTGGGCACGCGTTTGGGGCGAAGACCTGGATTGGCTGAAAGGTCGTTTCGACACAATCAAAGGCGCTGACGGGGCTGACAAGCCGCTGATGAACCTGACAGGTATTCCTGTATCACGCTGGATTGACGGTGTTCTGGAAGACAAAGAGAACATCGATCAGCCGAACAACGTTCGCGCAATGGTTCTGTGGGGCCACGCGCCCAACTCGCAGACTCGTGGCGTTGAGATGAAGAAGGCGATGGAGAAACTCGACATGCTTGTCGTTATTGACCCATATCCAACTGTCTCGGCTGTTATGCATGACCGCACCGATGGCGTTTACCTGCTGCCTGCCTCGACCCAATTCGAGACTCGCGGTTCCGTAACTGCCTCGAACCGTTCGGTTCAATGGCGTGACAAAGTTGTCGAGCCTGTGTTTGAATCGAAGCCGGATCAGGAAATCATGTCGATGCTTGCAACGAAGTTCGGTTTTGCCGATCGCTTCTTCCGCAAGGTTTCGATGGATGGCGAACATCAGCCAAACATCGAAGATATCACGCGTGAGTTCAACGGTGGTATGTGGACAATCGGTTATACCGGTTGGGCGCCAGAGCGTATCAAATCGCACATGGCTAACCAGCATACCTTTGACCGCACCACGCTTCAGGCCGTTGGTGGCCCGAACGACGGTGAGTACTACGGTCTGCCATGGCCATGCTGGGGTACCGCAGAAATGGGTCACCCGGGCACGCCAAACCTTTACGATATGTCCAAGCCTGTTTCTAAAGGTGGCCTGACATTCCGCGCCCGTTTCGGTGTGGAGCGTGACGGTGTGAACTTGTTGGCCGAGGGTGTTTACTCCGAAGGTTCCGAAATTCAGGACGGTTATCCTGAGTTCACCATGCAGATGCTGATGGACCTTGGTTGGGACAAAGACCTGACCGACGAGGAACGCGCAGCAATCGACGCGGTGGCCGGACCGGCAACAAACTGGAAAACCGACCTTTCGGGTGGTATCCAGCGTGTAGCCATCAAGCACGAATGTGCACCGTTTGGTAACGCTAAAGCGCGTGCCGTTGTCTGGACATTCCCGGATCCGGTACCTGTTCACCGCGAGCCACTCTATACCAACCGTCGTGACTTGGTTGAGGACTACCCGACATACGAAGACAAGAAGTTCTATCGTCTGCCGACTATGTATGCCTCGATCCAAAAGCAGGACTTCTCGAAGGATTATCCTATGATCCTGACAACGGGCCGTCTTGTGGAATACGAAGGTGGTGGTGATGAATCCCGCTCCAACCCATGGTTGGCCGAGCTTCAGCAGGACATGTTCGTAGAGATCAACACACGTGATGCCAATAACCTTGGTGTTCGTGATGGCGAGCAAGTCTGGGTCGAAGGCGCGGAGGGCGGCAAGGTCAAGGTTATGGCCATGGTCACCAATCGCGTTGGCGAAGGGGTAGCGTTCATGCCGTTCCACTTCGGTGGGCACTTCCAAGGCGAGGACCGTAGGGACAAATACCCTGAAGGTGCTGACCCTTACGTGCTCGGCGAGGCCGCAAATACCGCGATGACCTACGGGTATGACTCGGTAACTCAAATGCAAGAGTCCAAAGCGTCTCTTTGCAAAATCACAGCAGCTTAAGGAGGATATATTATGGCTAGAGTTAAGTTCCTCTGCGACGCTGAACGTTGCATCGAATGTAACGCTTGCGTAACTGCCTGCAAAAACGAGCATGAAGTCCCTTGGGGCATCAATCGCCGTCGCGTTGTCACCGTAGGTGACGGCGAGGCAGGTGAGCGTTCGATTTCAATGGCTTGTATGCACTGTTCAGATGCGCCTTGTATGGCCGTTTGCCCAACCGACTGTTTCTATCAAACAGCCGACGGCATCGTGCTTCACTCCAAGGATCTCTGCATCGGTTGCGGTTACTGTTTCTACGCATGCCCATTCGGCGCGCCACAGTATCCACAAGCTGGCAACTTCGGTTCGCGCGGCAAGATGGACAAGTGCACATTCTGCGCGGGTGGTCCTGAAGAGGATAACTCCGCAGCAGAGTTCCAAAAATACGGTCGCAACCGTATCGCGGAAGGCAAGTTGCCAATCTGTGCCGAAATGTGTGCAACCAAAGCGTTGTTGGCAGGTGACGGAGATGATGTCTCCGCTATCTACCGCGAACGTGTGGTTTCCCGCGGTTTCGGTTCCGGCGCATGGGGTTGGGGCACTGCCTACGACTCCAAAGCCGGTGGTTGATCCGCGCTTGCTAAACTGATTTTGGCGGGCTGCTTTAGGGCGGCCCGTCGACACAGTTCCAAATACCTACGCCCGAAATCTGCCGGAGTGTAGACGCATGATCGAACGCCGTCCCTTACCGTTCCGATCAAGAAAGGCCGAAATTTTGACACATCAAACGGGAATTAAGCGCTTGAGCAACATCTTTGCGTATGCTCGCGTTATTGCCTTCATGCTTTTAAGCGCAACATGGTTGATTGTAGAGACCGGTCAATCCGATGCTGCGTCTCACGTGCGTGCGCCTGAAAACGCGGTAAACCTGCCGGTCGATGATGGTCCACCCAACACCTTGGGTACTCGTTCCGATGGTGAAATCTGGAGTGATATTCGTCATGGCGCGGTCGGTAACCCATCGTCGTCATCCGCGTCAGGGCAGGCGATCCAGTCGCTTGGTCAGGATTGGCGGTTGCTGCGTGAAAACTACATCGTAAAATATGCAGGATGGTTTCCGGTCGGCGTCATTGGTTTGCTTCTTTTGTACTTCCTCATCCGTGGGCGTATGAAAATTGCGAGCGGCCGTTCGGGCAAAACCATCCCGCGTTTTACTTTGATCCATCGAATTGCACACTGGTTCACCGCGGGGGTATTCATGATCCTTGGTCTTTCCGGCCTGATCATCCTTTTGGGCCGCCCAGTGATCGTGCCGTTATTCGGACATGAGGTTAACTCGATTATGACCAGTGCAGCATTGCAGGGGCATAATTTATTTGGACCGCTATTTGTCGTCGCGCTGATGTGGATGTTCGTAAAGTTCGTCCGCGGAAACTTCTTCCAGTTGGTAGATTTCAAATGGATATTCAAGCTCGGTGGTTTGTTCGGCGGGCATGTTAGTTCCAGCCAGTTTAACTTTGGCGAAAAGTCCTGGTTCTGGTTACTGATGATCGTTGGTGCCGTCATGAGTATCACCGGACTCGTACTGGAATTCCCTTGGTTCTTCGAAGATTTGCGGTTGCTACAAGCGTCAACGGTGCTTCACGGAATTGGTGCAGTCACACTGATATGTGTTTCACTTGGTCACATCTATATCGGCTCCGTCGGTATGGAAGGGGCGCTGGATTCGATGCTTATCGGTGAAGTTGATGAAAACTGGGCCAAGGAGCACCACGATCTTTGGTACGAAGAAGTAACCGGTAAATCTGCTAAAGATGACACCGAAGAAGGAGCATCGACATGAGTTTCATCGAATTTGTTGAAGGCCCATTTTATACCGTTGCGATGACGATTTTTCTGCTTGGCGCGGCTTGGCGTGTTATCGGGATTATCCGTATTGGTCGCAAGAAGGATATATCACCCCCTAAAGGTTCGGCTGCTGCCGGTTTTTTCAAGGGCAATCTTCGCCATTTCTTCCCGCGCGGAATTTTTGCCCGTCGCACGTGGTTACACATCGTTGGGGGCTATGGCTTCCACCTTGGGCTATTCGGCTTGATGTTGTTCGCAGCACCGCACGTCGCCTTTATTAGCGAACGTATTACCGGTTTTGGATGGCCGACACTGCCGCGCTGGGGCTTTGTTATAACCGCCGAGATTGCGTTCGCGGGACTGATCGTGCTTTGGGTGCGGCGGATATCCGATCCGGTGATGCGACTAATTTCCGACTGGGATGACCACATTGGTACATGGATAACGTTTTTCGTGATGCTTTCCGGTTGCTTTGCTATGCAGGAGTCGCACGTATTTCTGCGCGCCACTCACATGTTATTAGTTAACATTTGGCTGATCTACTTCCCGTTTGGTCGCCTGATGCACGCTTTCACATTCTTCCTGTCGCGCGGAAATACCGGCGCAACGTATGGACGTAAGGGGATGAACCTATGAGTGATCAATCCAAAGCCGACATCGCGGTTGCCAAATTTCTGGAACATACCGATGGCGAGGTAGCGTCCTTTTTCGAGGCCTGCGTCCATTGTGGCGAATGTGCCGAAGCGTGTCATTTTCACTTGAGCACAGGTGATCCGAAGTACACGCCGACTTACAAATTGCTTCCAATGGTTAAGGCCTACAAGCGCGACAAAGCACCGTTTTCGTCATTGAAAAAGATGGTAGGTCTGGCACCAGCACAGGTAACCGAAGAAGAACTGCTTGAATGGGAGCCGCTGGTTTACGATTCCTGTAATATGTGTGGCCGTTGCACGCTGGTGTGTCCGATGGGTATCGATATCGCAGGCACAATCCGCAAGATGCGTGAAGGTTACGCTGCTGCGGGCATGGTGCCGGAAGGGCTTCAACGTTCGGCTGAATTCGTTAAGAAAACCAGCAGCCCGATGGGCGTTACAATCAAGGCGCTTCAGGCGCAGATCAAGCATCAGGAAGACATTACCGGAATACCGATCGAAGTAGACAAGAAGGGCGCCGATTACATGGCGATTTTCTCGTCGATGGAGATCATGGGTTATCCGGAAGTTCTTGGCGCCTATTCGAAGTTGTTTAAGAAAGCCGGTGTAAGTTGGACCATCTCTTCGGTGGCTTACGAGGCGACCAATGTCGGGGTGCAGATCGGCTCCGGTCCACTTGCCAAAGAGATTTTGCAGCGTGTTGTCGATGCTGCCGAAGCGCTTGAAGTCAAACACGTGATCAGCCCCGAGTGTGGGCATGCCTACGGCGCAATTCGCTGGGCGGGGCCTAATATGATGGGCCGTCAGTTTAATTTCGAGGTTGTTCACATCATCGAACTCCTCGACCAGCTACGGCGCGAGGGCAAGATTCCTCCGGGTAAAAAAGACGACCGGACGATGACTTTGCATGACCCTTGCCAGATTATTCGGCGCGGTGGACTGTTGAAAGAACCGCGGTCGTTGATGGACGGCTCTTGTGGCAATTTTGTCGAGATGAAAGGCGCCGGTGTTACCAATTTCTGTTGCGGCGGCGGTGGTGGTGTTTCGGCCAATCCGCGTGCGGAAGAATTGCAGACGGCCGCTTTCTCACAAAAGCTAAAACAGCTTGATGGGATCGATAACCTCGAAGCGGTGGTCGTGCCCTGCGGCAACTGTCGTACAGTTTTTGAAGACGGGCTGGATGCGTACGAGCGTGATCTCGAGATAATTGGATTGAGTGAACTGATCGCGGAAACTTTGGCAGAATAGCGCCTGAACTATCTAAATATACACAGGCACCAGAACACCGGTGGTGCCTGTTTGGCTTCTAAGACGTGAGTACCCGCGGTTATACGGACGGATTGCTGTGTGATCCGTAGTTCGATAGCGGCTTTAACGCAGTGTAAGTTCGCATTTTTTACCCATTGGCAACCTACGACATTGGTGCGATGCTACAGCGAAATTACCTATAAGCAGGAGACATTGCCATGCGATACGAGTCGCCGGAGACCGTTGAACAAGCGGTAGAGTTGCTGAACAAGTGTGACGGGATCGCGCGGGTTCTCGCAGGTGGGACCGATATTTTGGTGCAGTTACGCTTGGCGATGGTTGAACCGGAATTGGTCGTAGACATTAAAAAAATCCCCGGTATGCGCGATATTGCCGAGCAAAATGGCGGGTATATTATTGGTGCTGCTGTATCTGGTGCGGAACTTGGCGAGCATGAAGGACTAACTTCGCTCTGGCCTGGCGTCGTCGAAGCGATGGAACTGGTTGGATCGACGCAGGTGCAAGGACGTGCGACTCTGGTAGGCAACCTTTGCAATGCTTCGCCCGCGGCAGATAGCGTCCCAGCGATGGTTGCTGCGAATGCGATCGCGTTGATTAGCGGACCCGACGGTACGCGTGAATGTGCAGTTGTAGACATTCCGGTGGGGCCGGGTAAGACGTCGTTGACGAAAGGCGAAGTCATTACCGCGATCCGTTTGCCCGCGCGGCCGGACAATTCTGGCGACGCCTATTTGCGGTTTATCCCACGAACAGAAATGGACATTGCAGTTTCGTCTGCCGGTGTCAGTCTGACGATCGACGATAATGGCGTTTGCACCGACGCCCGCGTGGCTCTTGGTGCCGTGGCGCCTACGGTTGTCGTGGTCGAAGATGCGGCCAATGCGATAATCGGGACCAAACTGGACGATGCAGCGCTTGAGAAA
>DFBM01000047.1:0-2961 GCA_002366645.1 Rhodobacterales bacterium UBA3080
GCCGTTGTCGCCCAAGGCTTCGGCAAAGCTCATATCCAGCGGTATTTCTTTTAGTCGGAACCCGCCCTGACCCGGCTCTTTGATGATCATATGCATCGTTATGCCTTCGTCCGGCTGCAACCGGATGACGAGGGAATTGCCGTTGTGGCGAGACTCGGCCTTCGGGAAGATAGAGTGGGGCGGGTCTTTGAAGATTACGGCGATTTCTGACATGCGGGCACGGAGTTTCTTTCCGGTGCGCAGGTAGAACGGCACGCCTGACCAGCGCCAGTTTGAAATCTCGAGCTTGAGCGCCACGAAGCACTCGGTGGAGGAGTCGGTGTTTTCGGCATGCTCGACATAACTGCCGTCATTGGAATTTGCCCGGTATTGGCCGCGCACAATGTCATCCTGCCGAACCGGATCGAGCGACCGGATAATCTTGAGCTTTTCGTCACGGACATCGTCGGCGTTGAATTTTGCCGGAGGCTCCATCGCAGTTAGGCATAGCAACTGCATCAGGTGGTTCTGCACCATATCGCGCATCGCGCCCGAGGTGTCATAGTACCCGCCACGCCCCTCGACGCCGATGCTTTCTGATACGCTAATTTGCACATGATCGACGTGCTGGGCGTTCCAGACCGGCTCTAATAGTGCGTTGGCAAATCGGAGCGCCATAAGGTTCTGCACGGTCTCTTTGCCAAGGTAGTGGTCGATGCGATAAATCTGGTGCTCGTTAAAACAAACGGAGAGTTGACGGTTTAGCTCCTTGGCGGACGCAAGGTCGTGTCCAAACGGTTTCTCGACCACGATGCGGCTGTTGGGTGTAGCGATGCCACGTTTCGATAGCTGGCTGGCGATGGGACCGAAGAGCGACGGGCTGACCGATAGGTAGAACGCGCGAATGGGGTTTGGAGCTGTATCAATAAGCGCCGACATTTCGTCCCAGCCGCCGTCACCTTTAGCATCGATCGGCAAGTAATGCAGACACTCTAGAAAGGCGTCGAGCGTTGCGGAGTCCTGCTCCTGCACGGGAACGTACTTGGCATAGGATTCTTTGAACTTGTCGTGAAAATCAGCGCGAGACCAATCACTGCGGGCGGCACCGATAATGCGCGCGTTTGGCGGGAGTTGCCCGGCCATCAGGCGGTGATAAAGGCTGGGAAGAATTTTCCGCTGGGCCAAATCACCGGAGGCGCCGAATATTATAAGGTCGAAAGGCTCGACAGGAATTATGCGCGTGGCCATTAAAACACCCCTCCGCTACGCAGGAATTTGGCGGATTTGCATAGCGTACCACGGAAAGTTTTGATGAGTGCAGATAGTTTCACAGGGAAAACCTCCGTCGTTTGGTCCAAATAGCAGAGCTATCCCCGGGCCAAAGGGACGTTCTGAGGGTGTTGAACCATATTTTGAGAGGAATGCAAAGAGTAGAGTGCAATAGATCATGAAATTGTCATGATTGGCGGGGCTCGCCTAGGGTTCAGCCGTCGCGTTTGGTGATAGGCCCCGCATCAGCTGCGCGGGGCCCTTGGTAGATTAAATGCAGGTTTTCAGAAGCTCTGTAGTGTTTTCCAGCGTCATTGCCACCGGATTTCCACCAACGCTCGGGTCTTCCATTGCCATTGCCGCGAGTTCGTCGATGCGGTCTGTACCGACACCCATTTCGCCGAGAGTTTTTGGGATGCCCAGACTGTCGTTCAGCTCCAACACATAATTTTTGAAGCCATCGAAACCACCAGACAAGCCTAGGTAGCCGTTAAGAACCTCGATCCGTCCCTCGATATAGGAGCGGTTGAAATCAAGAACCGGCGGGATCACCACGGCGTTGGTTGTGCCGTGATGGGTGTTATAGACCGCGCCAATAGGATGGCTGATAGCATGCACAGCTCCGAGACCCTTCTGGAAGGCTGTGGCACCCATGGCGGCGGCGCTCATCATGTGGGCGCGTGCTTCGATGTCTGTGCCGTCGGCATAAGCGCGCGGCAGGTATTCTTTCACCAGACGCAGCCCTTCCACAGCGATACCCTGTGACATCGGGTGGTAGTGCGGCGAGGAATAGGCCTCCAGACAATGTGCGAACGCGTCCATACCGGTTCCTGCGGTGATGAAGTTCGGCATGCCGACAGTAAGTTCGGGATCACAAATAACCACAGAGGGCAGCACCTTCGGGTGGAAAATTATCTTTTTCACGTGGGTTTCGGAATTGGTGATAACGCTGGCGCGGCCAACTTCGGAGCCGGTGCCCGCAGTTGTTGGCACGGCAATAATTGGCGCGATGGCGTCGGAGTCGGCTCGTGTCCACCAGTCGCCTATGTCTTCGTAATCCCAAAGGGGGCGAGTTTGGCCAGCCATGAAGGCAACCATTTTACCGAGATCGAGACCGGAGCCGCCGCCAAATGCGATGACGCCGTCGTGGTTGCCTGCATTGTAAACGGCCACCCCAGCTTCGAGGTTCTTCTCGTTAGGGTTGGGATCAACCTCCGAGAACATTGCGCGACCGAGGCCAGCGGCCTCCATAATATCGAGGGTTTCTTGCGTGATCGGCAGATTGGCGAGCCCCTTGTCGGTAACCAACAGCGGGTTCTTCATACCTGTGGCGGCACAAGCGTCGCCGAGTTCCTTGATGCGGCCTGCGCCGAACTTGATTGTAGTCGGGTAGGACCAGTTTCCGAACAAATTCATGATGTGACTTTCTTGAGGTGGTACGATTTTGGTCGTGTGAGGTTTTGGAAGCCAAGGACGGACAATGCCCCTCCGCGGCCGGTGTTCTTGCATCCTGTCCAGCAGAGGCCGGGGTCAAGGTAATCGGCGCGGTTCATGAACACGGTTCCGGTTTCCAGTTCGCGGCCGATACGCGCGGCGCGTTCAGGGTCGGCTGTCCACAACGAACAGGTCAGGCCGAATTCGCTGTCGTTCATCAAGGCGATGGCTTCTTCGTCCGAGGATACCTTCATGATGCCAACCACTGGCCCGAAACTT
>DFBM01000047.1:2969-3229 GCA_002366645.1 Rhodobacterales bacterium UBA3080
GTCAGGATTTGCGGCATCAGATAGGTGCCGCCGTCGTCCTCGGGGAATAGCGCCGGATCAATCATCGGGGTCGCACCTGCGGCAATCGCCTCGGATGTTTGGGCGCGAACCTCGTCTGCGAAACGGATGTTGGCCATCGGACCTTGTGTCGTTTCGGGGTCCAACGGATTGCCCAGCTTATAGGTGTTTACTGTCGCCACAGCCTTTGCAACGAATTCATCATATAGACTGTCGATCACGTAGATCCGCTCGATCCCGCA
>DFBM01000176.1 GCA_002366645.1 Rhodobacterales bacterium UBA3080
GATACACCGGAGCTGCAGCGGTATTTCCCGACGGACGTTCTGATTACCGGTTTTGATATTATCTTCTTCTGGGTCGCACGGATGATGATGATGCAGTTGGCCGTGGTGGATCAGATTCCGTTCCATACTGTTTATGTGCATGCGCTGGTTCGCGACGAGAAGGGCAAGAAGATGTCCAAGTCGACGGGCAACGTTCTGGACCCGCTTGAGCTGATCGACGAATATGGTGCAGATGCGGTTCGCTTTACAGTTACGGCGATGGCAGCGATGGGACGCGACCTTAAGTTATCCACGCAACGCATTGCTGGGTATCGTAATTTCGGAACCAAACTGTGGAATGCAGCACGGTTTGCCGAGATGAATGAGTGTAAACCGTCGGCGGATTTCGACCCCTCCACGGTGACCCAAACTGTTAACAAGTGGATCGTTGGCGAGACAGCGCGGGCGCTCGAATCTACGGATGCATCGCTGAATGCCTATCGTTTTAACGATGCGGCGACCGGTCTATATTCGCACGTCTGGGGCAAGGTTTGTGACTGGTATGTCGAGTTCGCGAAGCCTTTGTTCCAGTCTGACGACGAAGCGGTCGTTGCCGAGACACGGGCGACGATGGCTTGGGCGATTGACCAGTGCCTGATTATGTTGCACCCGATCATGCCCTATATCACCGAACAGCTTTGGGGTGATATTGCGGAGCGGCCTAAAATGCTGGTGCACGCAGATTGGCCACAATATTCGAGCGCCGATCTAGCGCAACCGACTGCGGACGCAGAGATGGGCTGGGTGATCGGCCTTATTGAAAGCATCCGCTCGGTCCGTGCAGAGATGCATGTTCCCGCTGGTGCGAAAATTCCGATGGTTCAGCTGGACCTAGATGAGGCCGGCAAAGCCGCCTTCGCGCGCAACGCCGTGTTGATTCACCGGTTGGCTCGTATCGCCGATCTTTCCGAAGCTGCCGAGGCACCTAAAGGGGCGGTGACGATTACCGTTGAGGGTGGCACTTTCTGTCTACCTTTGGCCGATATCATTGACATTGATGCAGAGCAGTCGCGCTTATCGAAGGCGCTGGAGAAACTGGCCAAAGAGATGGGCGGGATCAAAGGTAAGCTCTCGAACGAGAAGTTTACCGCTAAGGCGCCGGCAGCGGTGGTGGAAGAAAACCGCCAGCGTCTGGCAGCAGCGGCCGAAGAGGTCGAGAAACTCGAAGCTGCGATGAAACGTTTAGCTGATTTGGGGTGACGCGGCCCGTAAAGAGCTGCTATCTGAGGGGGCGCCACGTGCGTCCCTTTTTTATTGGAGCAACACTTGAATAAACCTATGGCCGAACGTTTCGATTTCATTTTTCTGCTGGGCGGCTTGGCGGCCCTGACCGCGTTGACAATCGACATCACCGCGCCTGCGACCGGCGTGATCGCACGTGACCTCGTGGTTGCGGAGAACCTCGGTTCCTTGATTGTTGGTGTGTATTTTCTGACCTACGGGGTGGGCCAGCTATTCTGGGGGCTGTTGTCCGACGCTTATGGTCGCAAAAAAGTCCTGCTGATTAGTCTGGCGCTGTTTACGGTTTCTTCGCTCGGGGCGGCGATGGCCACCGACTTCTGGGTTCTTATCGGTTTCCGCGCGGCGCAGGGATTGTCGGCCGGCGCGCCCGTGATTGCACGGGCGATTGTACGCGACATCGGCAGCGGCGTAGTTGTGGCAAAGCTGCTGGCGGTATTGATGGCTGTCACAGCAGTTGCACCAATGATTGCACCGATCATGGGGTCGGGTTTATTGGTTCTGTTCTCGTGGCGGGCGATATTTGTGTTTCTGGCCGTTTTCAGCATCGTCTTGCTGCTGCTTTCCGCGTTCAATACAAAAGAAACCGTCAAAGAAACGCGCCCCGAACGCTTTAGCATCGCGTTTGTTTTGCACGCCTTTGGCTATCTCTTCCACCAACGGGATTTTCTAGTCGGTATGGGGATTTCCAGCCTTACTTTCGGCGGCTATGCCAGCATCCTTTCTATAGGGGCGGTGGTGGTGGAAAAGGCGTATGATCTGCAGCCCTCCGCCTTCGGTGCAATCTTCGCGATTGGCGCGGTTTTCATTCTGGTGGGGACTCTGGCAATCCGGTTTTTGGTCGGACCTTTGGGTATGCGCAAGATCGAGAGCCTTTCGGTTCTAGTGCTTGGTATTGCCGCGCTGATCCATGTGGTTCTGTTTGTAACAGTGCCGTCGTTGACGGTTTTCTGGGGGGGTGTTTGCATTTATATGCTGGCGTTCGGGTTAATCCTGCCAATCGGGCAAACGCTCGCGATGGAGCCAGCGGGCGAGATGCCGGGTTTTGCTTCTTCGGTCCTTGGGGCGATGCTGATGCTGGCAGGGGCCATCGGAGCTATTGTCGCCAGTGTTTTGTTCGACGGTAGCCATACGGCGGTAAGCGGTACTATGGCGATTTTCGGCGCGCTTGCTGTATGTTGTTTTTTGGTGGCCCGCATCTATGATAAAAAGCAGTCCTGACTAAAAGGTAGTGAAATGAAAGCTCCTAGATATACGGCGCTCGTCGCCAGTCTGCCGTCAACGGTTCCGTTTGTCGGACCGGAAACGCAAGAACGCGCTCGCGGCAAAAAGTTTTCCGCACGGCTTGGTGCGAACGAGAATGTTTTTGGCCCCTCGCCAAAGGCAATCGAGGCGATGCAGGCAGCGATTCCAGATCTCTGGATGTATGGCGACCCCGAGAACCATGATCTAAAACGGGCGCTTGCGGCTTTTCACGGTGTGGGACCGGAAAACATTGTGGTCGGGGCCGGCATTGATGGCTTGCTCGGCTCGCTATGCCGAATGCTGGTGACGGACGGAACTGCGGTTGTGACGTCGCTCGGGGCCTATCCGACGTTTAATTTCCATGTTGCCGGGTATGGTGGCGTTCTGGAAACTGTACCTTACGCCGGTGATTTCGAAGATCCGCAGGCGTTACTAACCAAGGCGCGGGAAGTCGACGCCTCGCTGATGTATTTTGCCAATCCCGACAATCCGATGGGGACCAGTCACGATGCCGCGACGGTNNATTTGATGTAAGCAATCCCAACGTCATCCGAATGCGCACGTTTTCGAAAGCTTACGGAATGGCTGGTGCGCGGGTTGGTTATGCGGTTGGCGAAGCCAGCCTGATCAATTCGTTCAATAAGGTGCGCAATCATTTTGGCATGAACCGTGCATCGCAGGCTGGGGCTTTGGCCGCGCTGGAAGATCAAGCTTATCTGGCGCGTACCGTTGCTGATGTGACCGCCGGCAAGGAACGTATCGGCGAGATCGTCCGGCGTTACGGTTTGAAGCCAATTGAATCGGCGACAAATTTTGTGACGATCGACTGCGGTCGCGACGGCGACTATGCTCGTTCACTAGTTGCCGCCTTGATCGAACAAAACATATTTGTACGAATGCCGTTTGTCGCACCGCAAGACCGCTGTATCCGTGTTTCAGCGGGCCGACCGCAAGATATCGACCTCTTCGAACAAGCGTTGCCGCTGGCATTGGAGACTTTGAAATGACCAACTACCCACGCGACATGATTGGATATGGTGCAACCGCGCCGGAGGCCAACTGGCCGAACGGCGCCCGGTTGGCGGTGCAGTTCGTTATCAATTATGAGGAGGGTGGCGAGAATAATATTTTGCACGGCGATGCTGCGTCCGAAGCTTTCCTATCCGAAATCGTGGGTGCCGCCGCATGGCCCGGACAGCGCCACATGAATATGGAATCGATATATGAATACGGATCGCGTGCTGGCTTCTGGCGTTTGCACCGAATGTTCACTGGCCGCAATATTCCGGTGACAGTATTTGGCGTGGCCATGGCGCTCGCCCGTAACCCTGATGCCGTCGAGGCGATGAATTCAGCTGGTTGGGAGATCGCCAGTCACGGGTATAAATGGATTGATTACAAGGATGTACCAGAAGAAGTTGAACGTGAACATATCGCCGAAGCCATACGGATACACACCGAGGTTACAGGCGAAAAGCCTAAAGGCATGTATCAGGGCCGCTCTTCTGAAAACACGCACAATCTGACGATGGAAGCCGGTTTTGAGTATTCTGCAGATACTTATGCCGATGACATTCCCTACTATGTCGACGGCCCCGACGGCCCATTCCTGATGGTGCCCTATACGCTCGACGCCAACGATATGCGCTTTGCCTCGCCACAGGGATTTAACTCGGGCGACCAGTTCTTTAGCTACCTCAAAGACAGCTTCGACACACTTTACGCCGAGGGCGGGCGGATGATGTCCATTGGCTTGCATTGCCGTCTGGTCGGACGACCGGGTCGCGCAGCGTCGCTGGCGCGGTTCCTTGAGTATGTTCAAGGGCACAAGGATGTGTGGCTGACGACTCGCGGCGAGATTGCAGACCATTGGCGCGCTGAAAACCCGCCGGTTTAGGGCTGGATATTCATAGGCCTCGATAAACTGTTTCAATGCAAACAATGCGAGTTTTCGACCCGATATCGTTGTAGAGTTTTGGAAATTCAAATTATTACGGTGGTTTCTTGTGACCAAAGACGCATATTTCTTTCCAAAGGGTGGTCTGCCATCTCAGACTCAATTGATGACTGGTCGGGCGACATTTACGGATGCCTATGCGGTGATTCCAAAAGCTGTGATGACTGATATCGTCACCAGTAATTTGCCCTTCTGGGAGAAGACACGCGCATGGATTATCGCGCGACCCTTGTCCGGATTTTCCGAAACCTTCGCACAATATATCGTCGAAATTTCACCCGAAGGCGGAAGCACAAATCCGGAGCCCGACCAGAAAGCTGAAGCAGTTTTATTTGTTGTTTCCGGCACGATTGATTTGACGATTGACGGCGTGCAACACCGACTGGAGGAGGGCGGCTACGCCTTTATCCCGCCACGTGCAAAATGGAGTCTACGAAACACCTCCGACACCACTGCAACTTTCCACTGGATAAGAAAATCCTATGAGGCGGTCGACGGGATTGACTTGCCCGAGGCATTCGTGACCAGTGATAAGGATGTAGCACCAACGCCGATGCCGGATACCAATGAAGCTTGGTCGACAACGCGCTTTGTTGATTCAAACGACATGCGTCACGACATGCACGTAAATATTGTCACTTTCAAACCGGGTGGTGTCATTCCGTTTCTGGAAACACACGTGATGGAACACGGGCTTTATGTTCTGGAAGGTAAGGCCGTTTACAACTTGAATAACGACTGGGTGGAGGTCGAAGCTGGCGATTTCATGTGGCTTCGCGCATTCTGCCCGCAGGCTTGTTATGCTGGTGGTCCGGGGAATTTCCGGTATTTGCTTTATAAAGACGTGAACCGTCATCCGAAGTTGAAACTTTGATGGGTATCCGCGTCGAACCATTGACCGCCGAGACCTTTGCGCCGTTTGGAAAGGTTATTGAGGCAGACCCGTCAACGGCAGTCGAGATCAACTGCGGTTATACCACCCGATTTCATGCGTTGGCGCAGGCCGAAGTTGGCGACGGAGAAGCGATTCTTTCGATTTTTCGTGGTCGCCCGCGTGAGCGAAGTGTTGCGATGCTGGAACGGCATCCGCTCGGTTCGCAGGCGTTTGTTCCGCTCGGCGGACAGCCGTGGCTGGCTGTTGTAGCCGAAACTCCGACGCAGGCTGATTGTCGCGCATTCCTTTGTGCCGGAAATCAGGGGCTGCAATACGGAACCAACGTCTGGCACCATCCGTTGCTGGTGTTAGGAGACGCACAGGATTTCCTGATTGTTGACCGCGCTGGCGAAGGAAACAATCTGGAAGAAGTGTTTTTCGAATCCGCTATGTCGATAGACACCTAGGCGGACAATACTCGCCCGGCCGCCTCTATCGCACCGCTACCATGTGGAATTTGCAGCGCCTTTAAGCCTGCATCGATGGTCGACAGCGCACCGAGCAGCATTACCGGATTCATGTGCCCCATGTGTCCGATCCGGAATATTTGATGTGGTTCGTAGTCGCCAAACCCAATACCGACACCTAGCACCAGTCCGCCCTGATCTTTGCACCATTCTTGTAGTGGCAACAGATCAACGCTATCGGACACTACGGTTGTGACAGCGGTTGAGCGATGCTCCGGATCACTAACATTGCACCGGATTGCGCCCTTTTGGGCCCAAGTATCGATTGCTGCCCAGACCGCTTGGGCTTGTTTTGTGTGCCGGGCTAAGACATTTTCGATGCCTTCTTCGGCTACAATCATCCGCAAAGCTTCGTCCAAGCCGAAAAGATGGTGGGTCGGCGGCGTGCCCGCGAAACGCATGTAAAAACGATCCGGGTCGGTTCGTGGCATCCAGTCCCAGTAGGGAGAAGTTTTCGGTGTACGAGCCGACACTTCTGCAGCTTTTGAATTGTGAAAAGTGAAGGCCATTCCCGGCGGGGTCATCAATCCCTTTTGGCAACCCGCTACCATCACATCAACGCCCCATTCGTCCATCTCGAAGGGTTCGCAGCCAAGGCTAGCAATGCAATCCACCATGAGTAGTGCGGTGTGACCGGTTTCGTCCATTGCCTGTCGTAGACCCGCGATATCATTGGAGACCGACGAAGATGTGTCAGTATGTGTTGCCAATACTGCTTTAATCTCGTTTGCGGTGTCCAAGGCCAAAACCTCGGCAACCTTTTGTGAGTTGAAGCGGGCGGCGGTGCCAAAATCTAGAATCTCGGCCTCTATTCCCATCGCGCTTGCGGTGTCGGCCCAACCATTTCCAAAAGTACCCGTGGCGAGGCAAAGTACCTTTTCACCGGGCGCAACCACGTTATGCAGCGCCGCTTCCCAAACACCATGACCGTTACTGATGTAGATCGTTGGATCACCGGTGGTCCGCGCGACTTTACGCAAGTTTTGTAGAATGCCATCGACAGTGTCTATCAGGTCGCCTTCGTAAATATTTGGTGCAGGTTTGTGCATCGCATTTAGAACCCGGTCCGGAATTACTGATGGGCCAGGTGTCATGAATAGGTCGCGACCGAAACTATGTGTCATTGGAATTATCCTTGAAGTGTTTGCCAGAAGAATACCGGTAGTTTTTGGAATGGAAACTGGCAAAACGCAGAAAATACTAATAATATCACTTTTCCCCATTGGGGTGAGATGCCGTGGACACTAAATAGCGTTCTGAGCAGCTTATCCTACAAACCGGAGAACCCAAGATGCAGACTGGTCCGAAGATTGCCGAAGTCGGGTATCGTCGATTGTGGCGCGACTGGCTTTCACAGTTTCGCGGCCTGATTTTTCTAAGCTTGGGTTTGATGGTTATCACCGCGTTGGCGTCCGCCGGATATTCCAAAATCATCCAGCTAATTTTAGCAGCATACGAAAATTCCGATACATCGGTCATATATTGGGGGCCAATCGGGATTATGCTGATCGCTGTTGTAAAAGGTTTCAGCGTTTTTTTTCAGAATTTCGCCAGCCACTCGGCCTTGTTCAAATTCGAAGCCGGGCTGCAAAAGCAAATGTACGAACATCTGATCCACGCCGATCTTAATCGGTTGCAAGGGGAGACGCCGGCTGCGCTGGCGGCGCGGTTTTCGTCTGATGTGGCCGTGCTTCGATCTGCGGTGCAATCGATGCTTGCCGGGGTTTCCGCGGTTCTTATTATCGTTGCAACGCTTGGTGTGATGCTGACAATTGACTGGCAGATCACAATCCTGCTGGTGGTAATTTTTTCACTCGCCGCACTACCGGTTAGCACGATTGGCGGGAAGGTACGGAAAATTTCGAAAAGTACGCAAGCAGAACTGTCGACGATGAACACCGAAATCGTCGAAGGCCTGTCCAGTATCCGGATGGCAAGAACATATCAGTTGGAAGATCACTTGAACAAGGCTGCCTCCGGGATTTTCAGTCGAATCGAGACGCTAAGAATCAAGGATATGAAGTGGAAGGGACGTTTGTCTCCGATTATGGAGATCGTCAGCGGTTCGGGTGTCGCGGTGTTACTGATTGTCGTGTCCTGGCGGATTGCGTTGGGCACAACATCCGTTGCTGACTTTATGGGACTGCTTACAGGTGTTGGCGTCCTGTCTACACCGGCGCGTCGCGTTGGTGGCACTTTCACGGATGTGATGCAAGGGCGGGTGCCACTGGAACGCGTTTTCCGTATTCTGGATGCCAAGAACGAAATAGTAGACAAGCCCGGGGCGGTCGATCTGACGGATGCGATTGGGAACGTACGGTTCGAAAACGTCGGGTTTGCGTATCCCAACGGCTTCGAGGCGTTGACGGATGTTTCCATCGACGTTCCCGCAGGCACCAAGGTTGCTTTGGTCGGCCCGTCCGGTGCAGGCAAATCCACAATTTTTAATCTGATCCCGCGTTTGTTCGATGCCACAAGCGGTCGAGTGCTGGTCGACGGGATTGATATCCGTGATATCTCTGTGAAGTCCTTGCGTGACCAGATTGCGGTGGTAAGTCAGGATTCCGTCTTGCTTTCGGGCACAGTGCGGGAAAATATTGCGTTTGGGCGTATGGATGCGACGGATATCGAGATCGAGAATGCGGCTAAAGCTGCTGCCTCTGACACGTTCATTAACAATTTACCAATGGGTTATGACACTGTAGTGACCTCGTCCGGCAGCCATTTTTCCGGTGGTGAAAAACAACGGCTATCCATTGCCCGTGCTATACTGCGGAACGCGAAAATCTTGCTTCTAGACGAACCGACATCGGCACTCGATGCGGAATCCGAGGCGGCTATCAAATCGGCGCTCGACGAGTTGGCGAAGGGGCGCACGACGTTTGTGATTGCGCACCGGCTGTCGACAATTCTGGATGCGGATCTGATAATTGTAATGAACGAGGGGCGTGTTGTTGAAACCGGAACCCATGAGGAACTGTTGACGAATACCGGCCTTTACGCCGAGCTGTACCGTCTTCAGTTCGCGAATGTTTAGAAGTAGTACTTTTTCGCCAATTTCTCGGGATCGGCACCGGCAAAATATTGCAGCAGGATAGAAAAATTCCGAAAGGAGCGTTTGAGCCAGCCGTTCTTACGGTACTTTTCCGCGCTTGTTTCCACGACAATCGGGATGCCCATAAGGTCGCCGCGTAGTTTTTTCGCCATCGCGACGTCCTCCATTATGGGTATCGGGTCATAGCCGCCGACACTGTTGTATAGCCGCTGGCTGATTAACAAGCCTTGATCTCCATACGGCAAGCCGAACAATCGGGATCGAAAATTGGCCCAGAAAGCCACGAGTTTTGCCGCTAGTCCCGGCTCGTCAAATCGCAGTTTGAAATAGCCAGCTTTTTCGGGGTCGTTCAAATGTTTGGAAACCCCGTCCGTCCAGCTTTTACCAAAAACGCTGTCCGCATGTAAAAACAGTAACCATTCGCCTTTGGCAACGGTTGCGGCCATTGCCATTTGGTTCCCCCGGCCTTGCGGCGCAGAAACAAATTCGGCACCAACTTCGTCGGCGATTTGTTCGGTATCATCGGAGGAGCCGCCATCGGCGAAGATGACTTCAGTCAATAACCCGACTGTCAGGGCTTCGCTTAATGCACCAAGGCATGCGGGAAGGTTTCGTGCAGAATTCAAGGTCGGTATAATGACGGATATGGGCGCGGGCATGTGGTTCTCGGGTTAATTCTACATGCGCGAATATAGCAGGGGTGAAATGCAGACGCGATGCCTATATATGACCTACAAAGGGGAGATACCGAATATGGCTAATGAATATCACAACATAGACCGCGCGGTACTGCGCGTAACAGGCGCGGATCGTGTCAGTTTTCTGGAAGGGCTGGTAAGCAATGCGGTCAGCAGAACGGTTGATGGTCCGGTTTACGCGGCGATGTTAAGCCCGCAAGGGAAGTATCTGTTTGATTTTATTGTCACCTCTGACGGGGAATCTTTGTTGATCGATGTTCAGGCTGCCCGCGCACAGGCACTTGCACAACGATTGAACATGTACCGCTTGCGCGCCGATGTGCAGATCGAAGATTCAGGCTTATCCGTGATTCAGGGCTTTGATGCCCAGCCGGAAGGGGCGTTTGTTGACCCGCGGTCGGACAAGCTCGGATGGCGGCGGTATTCGAAAGATACTGCTCCTGCGCTGGATATGGCGGCCTGGGATGCGTTGCGTGTTGCAAATGCGGTGCCTGAGTCGGGGCGCGAGTTGCTGGACAATGACACCTATATCCTCGAAGCGGGGTTTGAGGCATTGAACGGCGTCGATTTTCGCAAGGGCTGTTATGTAGGCCAAGAGGTCACCGCCCGGATGAAACACAAGACCGAGTTGAAAAAAGGGCTGGTCCGCGTTTCAGTTGATGGCGTTGCCGAAGCTGGTACGCCGATCATGGTCGGTGAAAAGCCAGCCGGAACCCTGTTTACGGTTTCCGCCGATGAAGGGTTGGCGTATTTGCGGTTTGATCGTGCAAAAGAAGATATGACAGCGGATAAAGCAATTATCCGGCGGATTTAGTCCTCGTTGCGTACCAGTTTTGCGAAGCGGTTGAAGACCGGTTCGTTACTCGCAATAACATCGCCGCTTTCGATCGGAGGCTCGTCAGGGTTAATGGCTTCGACTATACCACCAGCTTCCTTAACCAGCAAAAGCCCTGCAGCCATATCCCATGGATGCAGGCGACGTTCCCAGAAACCGTCGTAGCGACCTGCGGCGACATACGCCAGATCCAACGCTGCTGCGCCCCAGCGGCGAACGCCAGCACAACTTGGCATTATGCGCGCCAAGTCTTGTAGCGTTTCGGGCAAATCGGAGCGGCCGCCAAACGGAACTCCGGTGGCAAACACCATTTCGATCATTTCGCGCCGCGCGGAGACACGAAGCCGGCGGTCGTTGACCCATGCACCTTCGCCTTTTTCGGCGGTGAACATTTCGTCCTTTACCGGATCATAAACTACGGCCGCGACAATTTCATTGCGGTGCTGCAGGGCGATTGATATCGCCCAATGTGGCATGCCGTGCAGAAAATTTGTGGTGCCATCCAGCGGATCAACGATCCAGCGACGGGTCGGGTCTTCGCCAAAAGATTCGGGAAACTCTTCGCCAAGGAAGCCGTAGTTCGGACGCGCTTCGGTCAGTTCCTCGCGGATTGTCTCTTCGGCGGTCGTGTCAGCCTTCGAAACAAAGTCGCCGGCCCCTTTCATCGAAACCTGAAGGTTTTCGACTTCGTTAAAATCACGAAGCAGTTTGCGGCCAGCTATGCGGGCGGCCTTAACCATAAGGTTCATATTTGCAGAGGCATTTGACATGTATTCGGCTTTCGAAAAATTGGCGGGCGGTCCCGCCGAAAAAAGAGCGTTTAGGCGCGTTCGACGTATTCCAAAGTTTCTGTCGATACAACGATATCTTCGTCTGTTCCAACGAACGGCGGGATCATGACGCGGACGCCGTTGTCCAGAATTGCGGGCTTGAAGCTGTTCGCAGCCGTCTGGCCTTTAACGGCAGGTTCAGTGTCGACAACTTTGCAAGTAACGCGCTGCGGCAACTGGGCGCTAAGCGCTTCGCTCTCGTGGTATTCGATCTGGATGGTCATACCATCTTGAAGGAAGGGACGGCGGTCGCCAAGGATGTCGGAAGGCAGCTCGATTTGCTCGTAAGTATCAAGGTCCATGAACACAAGCATCCCGTCGGTTTCATAAAGGAACTGCTGGGATTTCTGTTCAAGACGAACTTTCTCGACTTTATCCGCGGCGCGGAACCGCTCGTTCAGCTTGGAACCGTTGCGGAGGTTTTTCATCTCCACTTGCGCGAACGCACCACCTTTACCCGGTTTCACGTGCGAAACTTTTACAGCGATCCAAAGGCCATCATTGTGTTCCAGAATGGCGCCGGGCCGGATTTCGTTACCGTTGATTTTGGGCATGTTACGCTCTCGCTGAGGAAATTGATCTGGCCGTTCTATAGTTGACGGCATTGATGGTGGCAAGTCATGGGTTTTGAACTGGTAATACGCTATAGGCCGGAATAAGGTTTGAAGGATTAAAAAGGAAAATTCTTCTTGCGGTATTCTGCGCTCCAGATCTTAAAAAACGGTTTGACCGGCAACAAAGGTTGGAAACCGGTCTGGCGTGACCCCGAACCAAAGAAATCTTATGAAGTTGTGATTATCGGTGGCGGCGGACACGGCTTGTCGACAGCATACTATCTGGCGAAAAACTACGGTGTCCGGAACATCGCGGTGCTTGAGAAAGGTTACATTGGCGGCGGGAATGTCGGGCGCAATACGACGATCGTTCGCGCGAACTATCTGTTGGACGGGAACCTCGAGTTCTATTCGCATTCGCTGAAATTATGGGAGAACCTTGAAGCCGAACTGAACTATAACGTTATGCTGTCACAACGCGGATGTCTGTTGCTCGCACATGATGACGGTCAGTTTGACGGTCTGGCGCGGCGGGGCAATGCCAACTTGGCGACAGGGGACGATGCGGTGCTGATGGGGCGCGAGGATGTTCGAAATTTTGTGCCATATTTGAACTTCGACGACGCGCGCTTTCCGATCCGTGGCGGCTTGTTACAACGAACAGGCGGCACGGCCCGCCATGATGCCGTGGCTTGGGGGTATGCGCGCGGGGCCGACATGCAGGGCGTCGATTTGATCCAGAACTGCGAGGTGACGGGGTTCAAAATTGCAGGCGGCAAAGTGCTGGGTGTTGAAACTTCGCGTGGATATATAGGTGCTGGCAAAGTTGGTATGTCGGTCGCGGGGCGCACTTCGCAAGTGGCGGAGATGGCGGGGATGCGGTTGCCGATCGAAAGCCATGTTTTGCAGGCCTTCGTGACCGAGGCTGTGAAACCTGTTATCGACACAGTTATCTCTTTTGGAATGGGCCATTTTTACATTAGTCAGTCGGATAAGGGTGGCTTGGTTTTTGGCGGCGATATCGACGCTTACAACAGCTACGCTCAACGTGGGAACTTGCCGATGGTCGAACATGCCGCCGAGGCGGGCATGGCTTTGATGCCGATGATAGGCAAAGCACGCATGTTACGCAGCTGGGGCGGGATCATGGATATGAGCATGGACGGGGCGCCGATCATTGACAAAACACCGGTAGACGGATTGTTCCTGAACGGCGGTTGGTGTTACGGCGGCTTCAAGGCGACTCCTGCTGCCGGAGAGGCCTTCGCGCATTTGATGGCCACCGGAAGCAAAGCCGAATTTGCCAGCAAGTTTAACCTTAACCGGTTCGAAACCGGCCATCTTCTGGATGACGAGGGCACCGGCGCTCGTCCAAACAAGCATTGAGGGGCGGGATATGCGGATAACTTGTCCATACTGCGGAGCGCGCGACAGTCGGGAATTCGAATACCTAGGCTCTGCAAAACTATTGGAACGCCCAGAAGGGGACGCCGTCGCTGACTTCCATGACTACGTATATTTGCGGGAAAATCCAACGGGCGAGAACGCTGAACTTTGGCAGCATGTTTTGGGATGCAGTGCATGGCTGCATGTTCTTCGCAATGTCACCACACACGAAATATTGGACGTCAAACTGGCGAGCGATGTGAGGGAGGGCAAAGTATGAGCCGTCTACCTTCCGGCGGTCTCATTGATCGCGATGTCTCGATTCCGTTCACATTTGATGGTCAGCGATACACGGGGCATCCCGGCGATACGCTTGCTTCGGCGTTGCTGGCAAATGGTGTTCGCCTTATGGGGCGGAGTTTTAAATACCACCGACCGCGCGGGGTTTATACCGCAGGCTCCGAAGAACCGAATGCGCTGATGGAAATCGGCACCGGTGCGGAGCGACAGCCGAATACTCGTGCAACAACTCAAGAAATTTATGCCGGTATGGTGGCGCAAAGCCAAAACCGTTTTCCTAGCCTTAAAGCGGATATGCTTGCGGTAAACGACGTGTTGTCGCCATTTTTGGGCGCAGGATTTTATTACAAAACGTTCATGTGGCCCAAAAAGTTCTGGGAGGCCGTATACGAACCAATCATCCGCCGCGCTGCTGGCTTGGGTGGCTTGTCAGGCCAGCCGGATGAAGCGGTATACGAAAAGGCTTGGGTGCATTGTGACGTGCTGGTTATCGGCGGCGGCCCCACCGGATTGCTGGCGGCCAATACTGCTGCAAAAGGTGGGGCGCAGGTGCTGTTAGTCGACGAGGATTTCATCGTTGGCGGGCGGTTGAACAGCGAGCAGTTAGATGTTGGCGGAATACCGGCGTCTAGCTGGGCTGCCGACATGATTGCTGAACTGACGGCATTGCCGAATGTTCGGGTGTTGTCACGAACAACCGTTAACGGAGCATATGATGGTGGCACATACGGCGCTGTCGAACGGGTATCCGAACATCTGCACGACGGAGCGGGTGCACCGCGTCAGATATTCTGGCGAATAGTCGCTAAACACACGATTTTGGCGGCTGGGGCAATCGAACGACCGATTGCTTTTCCGGACAACGATCGCCCTGGCATCATGCTGGCGGGTGCGGTACGGACGTATGTGCACCGCTATGGGGTCACTCCGGGAAAACGAGTTGCAGTTTTTACCAACAACGACGACGGTTGGCGAACCGCACAGGATTTATTAGCGAAAGGTGTTACGGTCACTGCTTTGATCGATACGCGCCCAGATGTCGATCCTGCTGTTGATTGTCCGGTTTTCACCGGAGCCGAGGTTATAAGCACCGGTGGGCGATTGGGTATCGAGCGGTTAGCTGTTCGGGCGTTAAATGGCTCGATTCAACAGGTCAATGCCGATTGTTTGGCTGTATCCGGAGGTTGGAACCCGTCGCTCCAGCTGACGGGGCATATGGGGTCAAAACCGACGTGGCGCGAAGATATTGCCGCTTTTGTGCCAACGGCCGGAGCCATTACTAACCTTGTGGCGGTGGGGGCCGCGAATGGTGAATTTTCGACGCATGGTGCATTGAGCGACGGAATGGCGGCGGCCAAGGCGGCACTGAAAGCTCTGGGATTGAAACAAGTGCGGCCCCGAGTGCCGGTCGCTGAAGCTGCACCAACGGCAGTGACTCCGTTCTGGCAAGTAAAAGATATCAAACGACGCGCTTGGCTGGATTTCCAAAACGACGTTACGGTCAAGGATATCAAGACAGCACATGCGGAGAGTTTCCGCTCCGTCGAGCATATGAAGCGTTATACGACGTTGGGGATGGCCACTGACCAAGGCAAGCTTTCGAACATGGGTGCTTTGGCAGTTATGGCGGAGCTGACGGGACAAACAATTCCCCAAAC
>DFBM01000018.1 GCA_002366645.1 Rhodobacterales bacterium UBA3080
GCTGGACGAGATCGTGCGGGACCATCTGAACGAACAACTTTTGGAGCTGTGGGCCGAGACAAATAAGACTATTGCATTCGTTACGCACTCGATTCCAGAGGCGGTATATCTTAGCACCAAGATCGTTGTTATGTCGCCGCGTCCGGGGCGTGTGACCGATGTGATCGAGAGCACTTTGCCAAAGGAAAGGCCGCTCGATATTCGAGAAACACCGGAGTTTCTGGACATTGCGCATCGGGTGCGCGAGGGGCTGCGCGCGGGTCATGGGGATGATTAACCTTTGCCAAAAACCCGTGTGCACAACGCGTACACAACACGTACACAATACGTATGTACGTTTTGGCGTTAACCATTTGGTGGGCGCATGAACCGGTTGTGGCATAAGTTCGGGCCGGTTTTGACGGTTGTCGTCGGGATTTTTGCGCTTTGGTATGTGATGGCCGTCGTGCTGAATTCGAATTGGGCCTATGACAAGGCCGCACGTGCGGATGTCGAGTTGTCCTTTTCCGAGATGGTTGTGGATACGTGGTCGCAAGACAAACCCAAGCTCCCTGCCCCGCATCAAGTGGCGGTCGAAATCTGGAATACGACGGCGATGAAAAGCGTCACGTCGAAACGCTCACTGATTTTCCATGGCTGGATAACCTTGTCGTCGACGCTGCTGGGGTTTGCGCTTGGCGCGGTGCTGGGAATTCTGCTGGCGGTCGGGATTGTGCATAACAAGGCGATGGACCTGTCGGTGATGCCCTGGGTGATTGCAAGCCAGACGATCCCGATATTGGCGATTGCGCCGATGATTATCGTGGTGCTGAACGCGGTCGGGGTATCGGGGCTGCTGCCCAAAGCGATCATCTCGATGTATCTAAGCTTCTTTCCTGTGGTCGTCGGTATGGTGAAGGGTCTGCGCGCGCCGGACGCGATGCAGTTGGACCAGATGCGGACGTGGCATGCGAGCAAGTGGACGACGTTCTGGGCGCTGCGCTGGCCTTCGTCGGTTCCTTATCTTTTCCCATCGCTGAAGATCGGCGTTGCGGCGGCATTGGTCGGGGCGATTGTGGCGGAGCTGCCTACGGGCGCAGTGCGTGGTCTTGGGGCGCGGCTGCTGGCCGGTAGTTATTACGGACAGACGATCCAGATCTGGTCGGCGTTGTTGACAGCGGCGGCGCTGGCAGCGGCGTTGGTGATGACAGTCGGGTTGATCGAGCGCATAACGCTTAAGAAAATGGGGATGGCGCAATGAATATGTATTTGCTCGGCGTTCTGGTTTTCTGGCTGGCGGCATGGCGGTTGAATGTCTGGCTGTCGCATAAGCCGCAAACACGGATGATAAAGCTGTTGGTGCCGGTGATTTTTGGCATAACTTTGCTGGTGATCTGGGAAGGTGTTGTGCGCGGGCTGGAGGTTAAGGCGGTTCTGTTGCCGCCGCCCTCGATGATTGCGGTGGCGTTTGTGAACAACATCCCTACACTTTGGGCGGATTTCGTGCAGACGTTTATCAAAGGCGCTTTGTCGGGGTATTTCATCGGCTGTGGTGCGGCGTTTATTACGGCAATCCTGATCGACCGCTCGGCCTTCCTGCAACGCGGGTTGTTGCCGGTTGGTAACTTTGTGGCTGCTTTGCCGATTGTGGGTATGGCTCCGATCCTCGTGATGTGGTTCGGGTTTGGTTGGCAGTCGAAGGCCGCCGTGGTTGTCATCATGGTGTTCTTCCCGATGCTGGTGAACACGGTGCAAGGGATGCAGGCGCAGGATTCGATGCAGCGTGATTTGATGCGAACCTATGCGGCCAGTTATCCGCAGAAGTTGTTGAAATTGCGGCTTCCGGCGGCGGCGCCCTTTATTTTTAACGGTCTGAAAATTTCCACGACATTGGCGCTTATTGGCGCTATCGTAGCGGAGTTTTTCGGCTCGCCCATCGTTGGCATGGGCTTTAGGATCTCGACCGAGGTGGGGCGTCTGGCGCTCGACATGGTCTGGGCCGAGATTGCAGTGGCGGCGATTGCCGGTTCTGCATTTTATGGTGTGGTAGCGCTTCTAGAGAAAGCGGCCACGTTTTGGCATCCTTCCCAAAGGGGATAGGCAAGGATGATTTTCAACAAGGAGAGTACGGTATGAATAAACTACTAACAGGTGCAATGACCGGAGCAATGATGTTCGGCGGTTTTGCAGCACAGGCGGCTGACGATGTGACGTTGCAGTTGAAGTGGGTCACACAGGCACAGTTTGCTGGCTACTATGTGGCGCTCGACAACGGTTTCTATGAAGAAGAAGGCCTGAACGTTGACATCAAGCCAGGTGGCCCGGATATCGCGCCTTCGCAGGTTATCGCCGGTGGCGGTGCTGATGTTGTGCTCGACTGGATGCCATCCGCGCTTGCGTCGCGTGAAAAAGGTCTGAATGTTGTAAACATCGCGCAGCCATTCGCATCTTCGGGCATGATGCTGACATGTCGTAAAGATAGCGGCATTGCTTCGCCTGCTGACTTCGCTGGTAAAACACTGGGCGTTTGGTTCTTCGGCAACGAGTATCCGTTCCTTAGCTGGATGTCGCAGCTTGGTCTTTCCACTGACGGTGGCGACGATGGTGTGACGGTTCTGAAGCAGGGCTTCAACGTTGATCCGATCCTTCAGGGTCAGGCTGATTGTGTGTCGACTATGACATACAACGAGTACTGGCAGATCATCGACGCAGGTCTGACACCAGACGACCTGATCGTGTTCAAGTATGAAGATCAAGGTGTGGCGACACTCGAAGATGGCATGTATGTGCTGGAAGAAAACCTGAACGACGCAGCATTCGTCGACAAAATGGTTCGCTTTGTTCGCGCGTCCATGAAGGGCTGGAAATGGGCTGAAGAGAACCCGGATGCAGCAGCTATGATCGTTCTGGACAACGACGCATCGGGTGCACAGACCGAAGAGCACCAGAAGCGTATGATGGGCGAAATTGCCAAGCTGACAGCCGGTTCCAACGGCGCGCTTGATATCGCAGCTTACGAGCGTACGGTTGCGTCCTTGATGTCCGGTGGTTCCGATCCGGTTATCACTATGGAGCCAACAGGCGCCTGGACACATGCGATTACTGATGAAGCTTTGAAGTAAGTTTCAGACGTTTGAAATTGAAGCGCCTGCGGGAAACCGTGGGCGTTTTTGCATTTGGGTAACTGCATGTTACACTGCATCGATGA
>DFBM01000077.1 GCA_002366645.1 Rhodobacterales bacterium UBA3080
GTCAGGCTTCTATAACTACGACGACAAGGGCAAGCGGACGGGCCTGTGGGAAGGTCTGGAAGAAAACTGGCCGCATGCTGACGACCAGCTGGATTTCACCGATGTGCAACACCGTCTGGCGATGGTGCAAACGTTAGAGGCCGTGCGGGCCCTTGAAGAAGGCGTGCTGGAAGACATCCGCGAAGGCGATGTTGGCGCGATCCTTGGCTGGGGCTTCATGCCTTGGTCCGGTGGCCCGTTTAGCTGGCTGGATATTCTGGGTGCGGCCAAAGCCGTCGAAATTTGCGATCACCTGACAGAAACCTGCGGCGAACGCTTCGCCGCCCCTGCCCTGTTGCGTGAAATGGCCGAAAAAGGCGAAAGCTTTTACGGTCGCTTCGGCATCGAGACCAAGGCGGCCTAGCCCCCCTCCAACCCTCCCCCTATCGAGGGGGAGGGCTGCAACCCCGCGCATATCACAAACTGTGGCAGCTTCACACATTGTGTCAGACGTGTTTCAACCCCAGAATTTATATTGAAACGATACGGAAGCGTCGGCATAGAGGCGGCATAGGGCTCGGCAGAAGCCGTAATTAATTTGGCAGGAGATTTTTTAATGTGCGGAATTATTGGTGTTTTGGGGAAATCCGAAGTTTCTCCGGTTATTGTCGAGACCTTGCGACGGCTCGAGTATCGTGGATACGACAGCGCCGGTATCGCTACACTTGACGACGGAATAATCACGACGCGGCGCGCGGTTGGCAAGTTGTCCGAACTTGAGAGGGTTTTGAAAGCGCGCCCGGTCAAGGGCACCTCTGGTATCGGTCACACCCGTTGGGCGACACATGGTTCAGCCACCGAAGCCAACGCCCACCCGCATTGTGCCGGACCAGTGGCCGTCGTTCACAATGGTATTATCGAGAATTTCCGCGAGCTTCGCGAAGACCTGACAACCAAGGGCGTAAACTTCGCATCCGAGACTGACACCGAAGTCGTCGCCCAACTGACTGCGTACTTCATTTCCGAAGGCATGAAACCGCAGGATGCCGTCGCCGCGACGCTATCCAGACTGGAGGGCGCATTCGCTTTAGCGTTCCTGTTCGAGGCTGAGAATGACCTTCTAATCGCCGCACGGCGCGGCTCGCCGCTGGCGATCGGTTATGGTGATGGCGAGATGTTTATCGGCTCCGATGCAATGGCATTGGCGCCGGTGACCAATAAAATTACCTACCTTGAAGAAGGCGACTGGGCGGTCCTCACCCGCGCGGGTGCAGAGATTTTTGATGCGCTTGGCCAGGCGGTTGAGCGCCCGATCCGTGTGGTCAATGTTGATCACATCCTGATCGATAAAGGCAACCATCGTCATTTCATGGCAAAGGAAATCCACGAACAACCCTCGGTTCTGGCTTTTGCCCTGTCGCACTACCTGAACCCTGAGCGCACCGCCGTAAAACTGCCCGGTGAGGCGATTGATTTCAGCCAGTTTGACCGTCTGGTTCTGGTCGCCTGTGGAACCGCGCATTACGCCTGCGCCGTTGCGAAATACTGGTTTGAACAAATCGCGCGTATTCCTGTTGAAATCGACGTAGCCAGCGAGTTCCGATACCGTGAACCGCCAATGAACGGTCGCGAAGCGGTGATGTTTATTAGCCAATCAGGCGAAACCGCAGATACCCTCGCAGCGCTGCGCTATGTGAAAGGCAAGGCAGCGAGCATTATCGCAATCGTGAATGTTGCGGAAAGTTCAATCAGCCGTGAGGCTGACTTCAGCCTGCCGATCATGGCTGGACCAGAGATTTCTGTAGCGTCGACGAAAGCGTTTACCTGCCAGCTTTCGGTTCTTGGATGTCTCGCGATCCTTGCCGGTCGGCAGCATGGCGTCGTTGATGCGACAGAAGAGAAGCGCCTGATCGACGCCTTGATGAGTGCCCCGCGTCTGGTCGGGGAGGCAATCAAAACCGAAGCCGAACTGGAACATGCCAGTCGCGATTTGGCCAAGACTAGCGATATTATGTTCCTTGGGCGTGGTTCGCTATTCCCGCTGGCGCTGGAAGGCGCATTGAAGCTGAAGGAGCTTAGCTACATCCATGCCGAAGGTTTCCCGAGTGGGGAGTTGAAACATGGTCCGATCGCCCTGATTGACGACACCGTTCCGGTCGTGGTCTTTGCACCAAGTGGCGGGTTGTTCGAAAAAACCGTTTCCAACATGGAAGAGGTCATGGCACGCGGCGGTAAGGTTTTGTTGATCACCGACGAAGAAGGCGCGGCCACTGCTTCCGATGGTGTTTGGAGCACGATCATTTTGCCGAAAGTTGACCCGTTTGTAGCGCCCATCGTGTACGCTGTACCGGCGCAGCTGCTCGCCTATCATACGGCGGTTGAAAAAGGCACGGACGTCGATCAACCACGTAATCTGGCGAAATCTGTGACGGTGGAATAACTGCCGCACCCCTTCAGAAAAGGGCTTGTGAACCGACGCAAAACTCCCTTAATGATATCAACGACCCGAAACGAGGTCTAAGCCACGAAATCGGGAGTTTTCCAGGATGAAAGCGCGTCTTCCATTCGTTTTTATCATCATCACAATGATGCTCAATTCCATAGGAATTGGCTTGATTTTGCCTGTGATGCCCAACCTGATCGCGGACTTAACCGGGGGGTCGATTAGTTCAGCGGCATTGTGGGGCGGTATTCTGGCGACGACTTACGCTGTGATGCAGTTTTTTATGGGACCGACACTCGGCAATCTGTCGGACAGATATGGACGGCGACCGGTCTTGCTCGTTTCGATGGTAGCGATGGGTCTGGACTACATTTTGCTAAGTCTCGCAGGAACAATCTGGTGGTTGTTCGCGGGGCGGGTGATTGCCGGTATTTCAGGTGCTACGTTTTCCACGGCATCAGCCTACGTTGCGGATATCTCCGCACCAGAAAAGCGAGCGGCGAATTTTGGTTTGGTCGGTGCGGCTTTTGGGGTCGGGTTTATTGTCGGTCCCGCGATCGGTGGTTTCTTGGGTGAAATCGGCCCGCGCGCCCCATTTGTAGCTGCGGCTATTGTCTCGTTGGCGAACGCAACGCTAGGGTATTTTATCCTGCCTGAAACGCTAGCACCCTCAAAACGCCGCGCCTTTGACTGGACCCGCGCCAATCCGCTGGGGGCGCTGATCTCGATCCGAAAAATTCCACATCTGACCAGTCTAATAATTATCTACCTGCTGTTCACCATCTCGCATCAGGTTTACCCGGCGGTCTGGAGCTACTTCACAATTGAAAAGTTCGACTTTTCGCCCAAAATGATTGGTGCATCGCTCGCCACTTTCGGGTTTTTCATGGCGCTTGTACAAGGTGGCTTGATCCGTGTGATCATTCCGAGACTTGGCGAGATGCGAACCGCTATGTGGGGAATGGCGTTGAACTTCGTTGTGTTCATCATTGTGGCATTCCTTGGCGAAGCATGGATGCTTTTCGCATTGATGCCGCTTATGACCATCGGCGCGGTTGCTGGCCCTGCCCTGCAAGGTATCATGTCGCAGCTGGTCGAGGATGACGCGCAAGGCGAACTGCAAGGTATTTTTGCGTCCGTTACGGGTATCGCGCTTATTCTGAGCCCGATCACCATGACGAGCTTTTTCAAGTATTTCACGTCGACCGAGGCGCCATACTATCTGCCGGGTGCGCCCTTCCTTGCGTCGTCAGTGTTAGATATATTGGCGATCGCGATGCTGTTCATTGTCGCGCGCAGAATATTTTCTAAAAAAACGGTCACAGATGTGAATGCCGGGTAAGAGCTTGTTAACCATCCCTTCGTAGCTTTGGAAATTGGTGCAGATTTCGCGCGTACATCAAAAGCTTAATGGGTGCATATTTAATGAAGCTAATAATTTTCGGCAGCTGCGTTTCCCGCGACGCGATAGAATATGCTGTACCTGACAGTATCGAAATTGTCGGCTACTTCGCAAGATCCAGCTTCGCGTCTTTAACCTCCAATATAGACGTTGACGAACATGCGCTGGCCAAAATCACTTCAAACTTTCAACGCTCGATGGTTCGGCAGGACATGTCGAAAGAATTTTGGCAAACTCTGGAACGAGCGGATTTCGATTTGCTTCTCGTCGACCTGATCGACGAGCGTTTCGCTATATTGCAAACCTCCGACAAAGCTTTGCACACGCTTTCTAACGAGTATGCATCGGCACGTATTGAAGATCCCGATGAAGTCATCTTCCCCTCTACAAGTAGCGAAAAATTTACGTTTTGGAAGGAAGGGTGGGGAAAAATGCTAACTCTACTCGGGAACCGTGGCATGTTACATAAGCTTGTTGTTAACCGCGTTTATTGGGCGGCGACAGACATTCAAGGGAATGCACTTCCAACGACCAAGGCGAGTCTGATCGAGATTGCAAATACGCAGCTGGATCGCATGTACGACTATATCGAGCGACAAGGCGCAGATGTCGAATTCTTGAACTACCCACGAGATATATTCAAAGCGGATCTTACCCACAAATGGGGCGAAGCGCCGTTTCACTATCAGGCGCGCACCTACCGGCACACACTATCCGAGTTACAAAAACTGACAGCATCAGCCAAACAAAAAGGCCCGCCAAATTGACGGGGGGTATAGTGATATCCGCCAGTAAATACATTGGTCCACAAAATAAGGCCCGCACTTTGCAGTGTGGGGGTATAGTGATATCTGCCAATAAATACATTGGACCATGAAATAGGGCCCGCACTTAGTTGTGTGGGCCATAATATTTTGAAAATATATTTCGATAACAGACCGTTAAATCCGGCAACAAGCCTTTATCTCGCGGCTTTTTTTTGCATAGAGCCCTATCTGATCTTTTACTCAGAGCATAACACTCTTGATCACTATTCTGTCGCGGTGGCGTATTGGCTTTCTTCCGCCACTTGATTTGCGCTGCACTCAAGAAATATTAACAAGCGTATTTGATCGAAAGCTCTTTCTCAATGTCCAGAACTGTCAAAGGCCGCCAAAAAAAACCGACCAACAGTCGAATTGTTTTCGATGTTATAAAGGGGATTTTGTGTTTCGGTGAACAGCCAAACCACCCTCTGTTCGAATATTTTCAACCAACCCTTTTAGGTACATATTTTTTGCATTAAGGATAATAGATCACCTCCAGCTACTTCGGAGGCGGCGTAAGATTTTACAAGTACAACGTTTTTGTACTTTTGGCGAAATAGAGAAACTCGCTGAAATACGGCTATACGTTCACTCCCATCCTTATGTGCAGTTTTTTTACCAGGTTGGGGGGGATGTAATAGTATCCTGCAAACAGCGATGGGTTTTCGAATTTTTCGTAACCTATTTCTGTGGTGCCATATCTCTTAAAAAAACTCTTTATCCCCAGTTCGCTGACGTCGCAAGCGGGTCGTGCAAATCCCCCCCAGTGGTGCTCGGCATCTACAAGTAATTCTAGCTTTCTCATTCCGCCATAGCCAGATTGGTCAAATAGTTTCGTAAGCATCTTTTTCATGAGTAAATTTCTGTATATTCCATAGGAGTTTTGGAGAGTTACCCGGTGGTATCAGCGTTGCAATTATCTCATATCCTGAAAATCCGATACAAGCTTCTCGATCTGGTGTTTGCTATTCGGTTCAACTGAATCCATATTCAACGCTGCAATCAGGTAGTCAAGAACTTGATCTCTTTTGTCCTTTGGGATGTCGCTTGCGGGTATTTCTGAAAGATTTAGGTTTAGTTTTTGCGCTTCCTCGGCGGATATGTGGAACTCACCGTCAAGAGCTAGGAATTCGAAAATCTGCATTAGGCGTCCAATATTGAATTGATTAAATATCGCTGGTCGACATTCCCAAATGGGCCTGCCAATTGATTGCACGTTAGCCTGAATTAGCCAGATGGACAAGAAACTATGAACGTCTCATGTTATCGTAGCTGCATAAAAGTCCTGTACCCATGCTGAATGGCCGGACGGTCCGTTAGTCACAATTTGATACCAAAATCAGAGTATTATTGAGAAGAATAACTAACTCGCAGTCAGTAACTACAAATTAACTCCATGCACAACCCGTCTTGCCAATTCCGGACTAAGGCGACAAACCCCATTCTTCTGCAAAATAAAATCCGCCCCCGAAAACGTTTCTTCACTGACCAGCTTAATAACAGCCCTGTCAACAACCGGTCGTAACGGTTCCATCAAATCGAACACAAGTGAATGGCTGTCAGGATCAACGCTACTGTGCATCAAACCCCGTGCTGGATCGTATCCGTCTGCAACCACACCAATTCGTACATGTGCTTCGAGCAGGCTATATGCATAGTTCAGCATGGCATTCACAGGATGTGTTGCTCCACCATTTCGCTTTCGTGTTCTTGTGTTCAACGCTGAGCGAGAAAAGAACTTTTGCCATTCAGCGTGTATGGGATGTCGGGTTTGAGCTTTCCATTTGATTGGTAGGGCGCGCCAAGCGAAGAAGTAGCCGGAGGCCACCCAACCCTCGACCGCATGCAATTCTCCGATTGTCTCTGGTGGAGATGATTTAAGTTCTCGAATTGCTGTCTGCGCGACGATAATAGCTTTTTCTCTGGATGACGAAGGTGGCAACAATTCTTTTAAATTATTCAATGTGGCTTTTGCTTTTGCACGAATTAGTGGAACCGCAAACTTGACCCGCTCCTGTTCCGAAGACTGCGACGAGATTTGCCAAGCTTGCTTTTTCTGATCAATGAAGTGGCCCTGCTTTTTGGGAC
>DFBM01000107.1:0-550 GCA_002366645.1 Rhodobacterales bacterium UBA3080
TGACCCGTTCGCTTGCTAAGCTTATGGATGATTTTGCGCCTGATATTGTCCATTCTCACCACCCGTTTTTATTGGGTGGGACGGCGCTTAGAGTGGCGGCGGCGCGTGATATTCCGATAATTTACACCTACCACACAAATTACGAGCTTTATGGGCACTACATCGCCAAAAACTCGGAAATTACAAAGCGCCTCGCGTTGAGTTTGGCCCTTGGGTATTGCAACCTTTGTAGTGCGGTTATTGCGCCGAGCCAAAGCACAGCAGACTTTCTCGCGTCGCAAAATATCGAGACGCAAACCGTGATTATTCCGACGGGCGTAGATATTGACCGGATAGGAACCGGCGAGGCGCGTGACGTTCGCGCATCGTTTGACATTCCGCAAGATGCCTTTGTGGTTGGGCATGTCGGGCGCCTGGCGCCGGAAAAAAACCTCGAATTTCTCACCGACTCCCTGGTCGAGTTTCTGGGGCAGAACCCGCGTGCCCATGTGTTGATTGCAGGCAGTGGACCGATGGCAGAGCCGACGCGTGCCGCGTTTGAGGCGGCAAA
>DFBM01000107.1:622-1519 GCA_002366645.1 Rhodobacterales bacterium UBA3080
TTGGCGGAGGCAATGTCGGCGGGCACACCGGTTGTGGCTTTGGATGCCTCCGGTGTTCGGGAGATCGTGGTGGAAGGTGAAAACGGCCGTTTACTGGCGAGCACGACGACCCCGCAGGAGTTCGCTAACGTCCTTTCACAAACATCGGCGCAACCGAAGGCAGCGTTGGAAGACATGCGCCGTAACGCCGTTCGAACTGCCGGAAAGTTTTCTCGGTCGAGCAGCGTCTTGAAAACCTATGATCTCTACAGCGCTGTTCTTGACCGAGAACCGGCGCAACTGGAAATCGAGACAAGCGCTTGGAAAACCGCGAAACGCAGCCTTGCGGAGCAGTGGAAAATTTTCGGCCACGTCGCGCATGCTGTTAGCGAAGCGGTTTTAACGCCTGAATATGCGAAGGACGAATAGAATGTTGATCGAAAACATCATCGTCGAACCTACGCTAAACTTTGGCAGAACATAAATGGCAGGTTTCGGCGTCAAAACGGCACTTGCCGGGCTGATCGCCCCGGTTGTTTCTTTCGCGCTTCGCAAATGGAGCGGTTCGTGGAACAGCGATGCTACAGAAATGGAGAAGATTGATCAGCTGATCGCCAATGGCGAGCGGGTGTTGATTGTATTCTGGCACGGCAAATACTTCCCGCTGTTCGCGCTGGCCGAGGGTCGCGACGCGCTAGTGTTTACCAGCCAAAGTTTTCGCGGCGAGATTATTTCGCGCATTTGCAACAGTTTTGGCTACGAGGCCGGTATCATTCCCGAAAACCGGAACGTTAGCGGATTTGCCTTCGTTGAAGATGCCCTAAGACGCAAAAAGCTTGGCGCGATCGTTGTCGACGGGCCGTTGGGGCCAAATCACAAGGTAAAATCCGGCGCGGTAAAGCTTGCTTCTAGTCTTGG
>DFBM01000107.1:1612-2589 GCA_002366645.1 Rhodobacterales bacterium UBA3080
TGAGCGCCGGTGATATTGGTGCGTGGAATAAGAAGGTCAAAGACATTCTGGAAGCGACCGATTTGCGGGCGGAAGAACGTTGGCGGAATAATTCCATCACATAATTTTCTCTACGTGAAATAATCGTTGATTTTTTCACGAAATATGCGCTCACTTAACAAAATACGTGAAAGGTGACGCGAATCTGATGTTGAAACCTCTTCAGGAAGACAGCGACCACTCGGCAGCTCAGTTGGTTTCCTCAGCCAGATTGAACGTGGCCTCTCTGCCCCGTCCATAAAAGACCTTCGCACATTGGCCAACGCCTTCGATGTCCCCGTAAGTTGGTTCTTCCTGACGAACGATGGCGACGAAGCCGAGCGTGAATTCATCGTCCGCGCCGATGCGCGGCGTGCCCTTGGAACGACCGAAGAAGGGTTGATCGAAGAGCTTCTCTCGCCCGACCTTGGCGGCAGCTTCGAGATGTTCCGCTCGGTTATCGAACCCCGAACAGAAATGAAAGAAGTGAGCTTTCGCGACACCGAGGAGGCAGGATATCTCGTGTCCGGACAGCTCGACTTCTGGATCGACGACCAAAAATTCAGTCTGACCGCGGGCGACAGCTTCCGCTTCGATCACAAACCCTGTCGCTGGCACAACACCGGCAACGCGCAAGCAATTATCATCTGGGTGGTTAGCCCTCCGGTTTACTAAAGGATTTAGGCGATGGCAGAACTTCCCTCGACAGCCCGTGTGGTCGTTATCGGCGGAGGTGCTGTTGGTACATCTGCTCTTTATCATCTGGCCAAGGCAGGCTGGACCGATTGTGGACCTGTCCCGCTTTAGTTCCGCTCCGGGTTCTCATTTAAGCGGCAATCCTTTCGAAAGCCAAGGGACTTTTCCATCCTAATGCCGAGTGTTTCCGGTGGGGATTATAAAAGCCGTTGATGTATTCAAAGATTGCCAGTTCTGCCGCTCTGCGGGTGTGCCACGGGTGA
>DFBM01000056.1 GCA_002366645.1 Rhodobacterales bacterium UBA3080
TCGCCCGATGACGGCTTGGCCTTCGAGCGGATTGTGAACACCCCCAAACGCGGGTTGGGCGACAAAGCGCAACAGATGATTAATAATGTGGCGCGCCAGAACGGGGTCTCCCTGCTGGAAGGCGCACGGATTGTGGTGGACGAAAAACTGCTGCCAGCGCGGGCGTGCAATTCGCTAGGCAAGCTGGTCGATAGTTTTGATCGCTGGGATTCGCAGCTTAAGGATGGTCTTAACCATGTAGAGCTGGCCGAGATCATTTTGGACGAGTCCGGCTACACAGATTACTGGAAAAACGACAAGTCCCCCGATGCGCCGGGGCGTTTGGAAAACCTTAAAGAACTTGTGAAAGCCTTGGAGGAATTCGAGAATTTTCAGGGTTTCTTGGAACATATCTCGCTGGTTATGGACAATGCTTCCGACGATGCCGGCGAAAAGGTGTCGATCATGACCCTTCACGCCGCCAAAGGGTTGGAATTCCCGTGTGTGTTTCTGCCGGGTTGGGAAGACGGCCTGTTCCCCTCGCAACGTTCGATGGATGAAAGCGGGTTGAAGGGTGTGGAAGAAGAACGCCGCCTCGCCTATGTCGGCATCACACGGGCCGAGGAAATTTGCACCATCAGTTTTGTGGCGAACCGCCGCGTCTATAACCAGTGGCAAAACGCCCTGCCTTCACGGTTTATCGACGAACTACCGGCGGATCATGTAGAGGTGCTGACGCCTCCGGGTCTTTACGGTGGCAGTTTCGGGTCGGCCGCGCCAAAGCCGGAATTCGGCGGTATGATGCGGGGTAGTGATCTTGAAAGCCGCGCGCAAAAGGCAGACGTTTATAACTCGCCCGGCTGGAAACGTATGCAAAATCGCAGCCAGCGCCCGCACAGCAATCCATCAGCCGCGCGCAATGTTGTGGATGCCGAAGTGCTCGCCTTTGGCTTGGGGGACCGCGTGTTTCATCAGAAGTTCGGCTACGGTGCGGTGGTGGAAATCGACGGCGACAAGCTGTCGGTGGCGTTCGAAAAGGCCGGCGAAAAGAAAGTCGTCGCCAGCTATGTAACCGGCGCTAACGAGGTGCCGTTCTAGGTCGCCCGACCTATCCGGCGACTTTACGCAAGGAGGAACCATGAGCACAACGATTGAAGGTCCCGACGGAAAGCACCGCTGCCGCTGGAGCGATGCGGCGCCCGATTTCCTTGCATATCACGACACCGAATGGGGGTTCCCCGTCGCTGACGACCATCGCCTGTTCGAGAAGTTGTGTCTGGAGAGCTTCCAGTCTGGTCTAAGTTGGCGCACCATCCTGACTAAACGCGAAAACTTCAGAGCGGCGTTTAATAATTTCGATTACGACAAGGTTGCGACGTTTACGGACCAGAATGTCGAGAGATTGCTCCAGAACGCGGGGATCGTGCGGCATCGTGGCAAAATCGAAGCGGTGATTAACAACGCCAAACGTGCGCAGGAGATCGTCGCGCGGGAGGGCTCGCTCGCCGCGTATCTCTGGGGCTATGAACCTGACGCAGACCAGCTGGGTACGCCGCAAACCGTTTCGATTTCGGCGACGTCGATTGCTTTGTCGAAGGACCTCAAAAAGCAGGGGTGGAAGTTCGTTGGCCCGACCACCGTTTTCGCCTTCATGCAGGCGATGGGGTTGATCAACGACCACGCGGGAGGTTGTGCAATCCGTACCGAAGTGGAGCGTGCACGGGAAGTTTTTCAGCGTCCGCAGCGCTGAGCAGTCCGTTTCGTGCCCTTGACGGCTTTCACGGCACAACTAAGGCGGCGTTCGGGTAAACCCGCGCCTTAACTTGCCAAAATGCTCGGGGAGTTCGGTTTGAACCTGATTTTCGGCGCTCCGGGTCAGAGACCGCCTATACTGGTGAGGTCGGGAATACCGCGCTAAATGCCCAGCCCTGAGATGTTGCTGCCAAACGCCGCTTGTCAGGCGGCACAACGGTTGGGCGGTTTAGTGTCTGCGTGTTGCGAAAACTGCAACGGAATTTCAATATACATTAGCGCGATAAACCCACGGGATGGAAAGTCCCGCCTCGCTCAGTGCCACCCCTTATACGCGCAAATAGTTAACAAACCGTGCAACCGCCGAGCCGAAGGCGAGGCCACGCCCAACGGGAGGGGTTTCGTTTTGCGTGCAAAACGACGCCCCGACGGGCGGGAGCTTCCCCTTATAAGGTAGTCGGCGGACGAAAAACCGATTGCAGCACTTCAAGCGACTTTAGAAGCTAGTGTTACAGCTTTTTCATCAAGCCCTTGAACTACAGAGTGCATGGATTTTTCCATCATTCGGCGTAACATAACCAAATTCATAAGCGCCCCTAGTGGGCCGAATTTTGGCGTATATTCTATGCCCATAATCAATATCGCCCCCGCTCCATCGGGTTCCACGCTAAGAGTTGCGAATGTGTTCTTGAGGGGCATGGTGCCTTCGTAAATTGATACGGTATAGGATTTGCCTTCTTGCCAATCCGTAATCCTTTCACGGATATAGTTTTTCCGTCTGTCAGATTGCATTGCCTGACCGCCCCGACACCGCGATCAGAGCTGCCATTTAGAATGGTACGAATCCCTGACGCCCGGATTAAAGAAATCAATGTTGGCAAAATCGGCGAGCAGATCCCAACAAGCCGCTGGGCCAGCTTTTGTCTTGCGTGTTACGGATATATTTGTCATATGTACCTCCTGAGAACGACCGTTCTCTGTCAAGTCGAAGGTGAGTTATGAACGCAGAAGAGCAAGTAGAGAAAGCTCTGGATCTTTTTTGGAATCACGGCGTGGCCGATACGTCCTATGCTGATTTGGTGCGTCACACAGGGTTGAGCCGCAAGGCGTTGTATTCTGTTTGGGCAGACAAAACAGAACTGGTTCATGATACGATTCAGCTATATCGCGGACGGGTGTTAGGGGGGATAATCGCGTTTCTGGAGCCTCCGTCTTTTTCAAAGCTGGGAGAGTTCTGGGACGTTATGGAAGCTTCTATTAACACCCCGGAGTGGATCGGATGCTATCTGTTCCGCTCGGCCACGGGCGAGTTGCGGGATGATCCCGTAATCGTCGCTACTTTTGAAGAATACGTCTTGGCTCTGAAAAACCGGTTTAAAACGGCGATGACAACAGCAAAAGCGAACGGGGATTTACCTGAATCCTTTGACGCCGATATCGCCGCTTGGCAAGCCGTATCAATATTATCACTAATGTCGGCGTTCGGCGGTCAGAGCGGTTACGGTCCGAACGTAAAGGCGCTTCTGGATACCGGTCGGCGCACCTGTGGCATCACGCCATAAAAAAACGGCGACGCCGGAGGGAGGATCCAGCATCGCCGTTTGTGTATGCAGAGTGAGGGAGGATCACTCAGGCATGGTAATTCTTATTGGCCGTACACGGCTTCGCGTGCGACGCGGTGTAGGTCGCCGCGGTACATGCCGAGGTCGGCCAGTTCGCGGTTGGACAAACCCTTAAGTTCGTCGAGAGTTTTCTGATACAGGCGGTGGTCAGCGAACGACTGGCGCAGGCCAGCGAAATAATCCGAGACGCGTCCCAGAAGTTGTGTCGAAACACCGGTGTTTACAGATACGTATGCCATTTTCGTCTTCCTTACGTGCAATCGGACCGCGTATCGATCCGCTCTTGCTGCAATGCAGTATAAGGCACTTCGCAACTGCAGCAATAGATAGATCGGCAAGCCTGTTATGCACTGGACGCATAACTAATCGTTTAAAGGAAACATCTGGTCAAATCTGGAAATCGGGCATAGGGATAGACCATGAACCTTTCCGCCCTGAAATCCCCCGGATACCGGCTGTACCTGATCGGCAATGTATTTGGCATGAATGCCAACTGGATAGTGCGTCTGGTGATCGGTTGGCTGGCGTGGGATTTGACCAAGTCTCCCAGTTTCGTTGGTTTCGTCAGCTTTCTCAGTTTCTCGCCGGTTTTGCTGGCCGGCCCGTTCTTTGGCGTCATAACCGACAGGGTAGAGCTGCGAACCGCTATGCTGTTTGTGCAATTCACCGTCGCAGGCTTGGCGGCGCTACTGCTTGGCGTTCTGGCCATGGACGCCATGTCACCGCATTTTCTGGCTATCTATGCACTTGTACTTGGCACGGCTTTGTCCGCCTACCAACCCATTCGCCTGTCGCTTGGTCCACGTTTGGTGCGACCCGAGAGGATATCCTCGGTCGTCGGTCTAGGGGCGTTGAATTTCAACATCAGCCGCCTGACCGGCCCCGCTATCGCCGGCATTATGATCGCGAAATATGGTGTGATCGCGACGATGCTGACCGCGAGCCTGCTTTATATCCCCTTCTTGATTATCCTGTCGCGCCTGCGCCCCCGCCCCAAAATCGAACAGACCGAGTCTCTGCCCTTTTGGCAGTCCTTCCGTCAGGGCTTTGCCTTCATCGGCACCAACCGTCTGATCCTGATCGCGCTGGTTATCACCGGTCTGTTTTCCTTTGTAATTCGGGGGGCCTTGGAGGTTCTGCCGATCATCGCCGACGGTGTCTTTCACAAAGGTGCGGCCGGATTGGGAATGCTGACCGCCGCAGCGGGGGTTGGCGCGGTTATAGCCTCGATTATACAGGTAACAGCGCGGCCACCCGAAAAAGGCCATATCCCCAAGCGCGCCCTTTTTGCAACGTTGCTGGGGGCGATGTTGATGCTGGTTCTAAGCTTTAACGACGACTGGACCGCGTCGGTGGTGATTATCGCGGGCGTCGGTTTTACCAGTACTCTCGTCGGAGTGAACTTCCAGTCAGCGGTTCAGATGCAGTTGGATGACAACATCCGTGGGCGCGTGATGGCGCTATGGATGACTGTTGCAGTTGGCGGCACGTCGCTGGGCGCGCTCGGGATCGGGGTATTGATCGATATATTGGGCTTTCAGATTGCAATGGGCAGTGTCGGTAGTATCAGTCTGGTCGTCTTTGCGATGCTTCTGACGCGGATCTGGCGCTAAAGCCGCCCTGCCAGAAAGTCAGCCACTGGCCCTGTTTGTGGTTGGCCGAAGAAATCCGCTGCCGCAGCTTGCACCAGCAAGCTGCCTCCTCCAAATACGAGAACGTCATCGGCCAGACGTCTGGCCTGCATCAGGTCATGCGTAGCGATCAAAACTTTCACGCCGGAATCGGCAATCAATCTAACGTTCGCTTCCAGTTCTTTGGTCGATGCCGGATCGAGACTGGCCGAGGGCTCGTCGAGCATGATCACCTGTGGGCGCGTCACCAGCGCCCGCGCCAGCGCCATGCGTTGCTTTTCGCCGCCCGACAGGCTCGCCGCCGGGGCAGTTGCACGGTGGGACAGTCGTGCCTGCTCCAATGCGGTCGTAACCCGTGTTTGGCGGTCTGGCTTGGCCACGCCTTGCGCAATCAGCGGGAACTCGACGTTCGCCGTGACCGAGCGGCGCATTAACGGGGCGTTCTGGAACATAAAACTACGGCAACTGCGCGTAGCCTCAGCGGATAGGTCATTCCAAAGCACCGAGCCTTTGGATGGCGTGAATTGCCCGTGCGCCATATACATGAACAGGCTTTTACCCGCGCCGTTATGGCCAAGAATTGCCGTGATACCGGAGGTCGCCAGCGTCAGGTTCAGCGGGCCAAGCAGGCGTTTACCGTTGCGCGAAACCTCTGCCTTTTGCAGCATCAGGGATTTAAAGCCACCCTTCATCGCGCCGACTCCTGATACTGTCGCCCGATCTGGCCGACAAAGTAGATCACCGCATTAACGATTATTGCGATCGAGATCAGCACGATGCCCAGCGCCAAGGCCAGCTCCAGATTTCCCTTCGAGGTTTCCAGCGCGATGGTCGTCGTCATCACCCGCGTCAGGCCGTTGATATTGCCGCCAACAATCAGCACGGCACCAACCTCGGCAATCGCACGACCAAATCCGGCGAGCACGGCGGTCGTCACGCCGAAACGTGCGTCCCACAGTAGTGTCTTTAGTTGCAGCAGCGGCCCGACGTCGAGCGAGATCATGAGTTGTTGGTAGTCGCGGCGCAGCGGAATAACCGCCTCGCGGGTTAGGGCCATGATGATCGGGGTTATCAAGACGGTTTGCGCGATAATCATGGCGGTCGGCGTGAACAAAAGGCCGAGCTCTCCCAGTGGACCGGCGCGTGACAACAGCACATAGACGCCAAGGCCAACCACGACCGGCGGCAGTGCCATCATGGCGTTACTGATGACGATCAAAACCTGTTTTCCCGGAAAATCCCAAATCGCCAGCGCCGCACCAAGTGGCGAACCGATCACGAGGCCGAAGAACACCGCCGAGAGGCTGACACGCAGCGACAAGCTGACAATCGCGATCAGCGCCGGATCGAATCCGGTCATAAGCCCCCATGCTGCGTTTAGTGTTTCCATGCCAACCTTTCCATTTCACAAGGTATTAGGCGCAAATTATTGCCAAAGGAAACCCGCATCACGTGCAATCCACGAAAAAACCGTATGATTTTGATCATCCCGTCACATATCCGGCCTAATTACTGTTGCATATACCCCCTCAATATCGTGAACTGCGCGCCGGAATGACGAGAGTCATCTGCTCAACTAGGGAGAATATTATGAAAAAACTACTTCTCGCGACGGCGGCTTCGACGCTGATCGCTACGTCGGCATATTCCGTCAGCCACGAAATCAACGTCGGGATCATCCTC
>DFBM01000042.1 GCA_002366645.1 Rhodobacterales bacterium UBA3080
GCACACGGCGGGGTTTTGTTTTTCGATGAAATCGCCGACATGCCCTACATAACGCAATCTAAAATCCTGAGGGTTCTGGTAGAGCAAAGTTTTAAACGGGTCGGCGGACAGGACGTTGTGCGCGTCGATGTACGTGTAATCGCAGCGTCAAACCGTGATCTTCAACAAGAAATCCAGCATGGTAAGTTTCGCGAGGAATTGTTCCATAGGATAAACGTGGTGCCTATTTCGGTTCCGGAACTTGAAGCACGCCGCGCAGATATTCCCGCGCTGTGCTTGCATTTCATCAAAGAACTGAACGCCTCACAAGGTTTGCCAGTCAGGAGTCTTTCCACCGACGCCTTGGCACAGCTAGAGGTGATGTCGTGGCCTGGAAATATCCGGCAACTTCGTAACACCGTCGAGCGCGTTCTAATTCTGGGACCGGAATCTGGTGATATTCAAGCTTCCGAACTGCCAAGCGACATTGACGAAACCGGTGACCAGCAGCTTTCTTTAGGTGCTAGTTTTGCGGGGTTGTCGTTGCGGGACGCACGGGAAGTTTTCGAGCGGGAGTATCTGGTTTCCCAGATTAATCGTTTCGGAGGAAATATCTCGAAAACCGCCCAGTTTGTCGGTATGGAGCGATCTGCGCTGCATCGTAAACTGAAGTCTCTTAATGTTGTCACTGGTGCAAAAAACGGTTCGTAAAAAAGGTTGGGTAGCTGTTCAACATTAGGTCGATTGACCACCAGTTGAAAAACAGCGCATAATCGAGCGACGCGGCACAGTTATTCGCAACGGGAATACTAGATGAAAATTATCATTTGTGGTGCAGGTCAAGTCGGCTGGCAATTGGCACGCCATCTTTCTACAGAAAACAACAGCGTGACCGTAGTGGACAACAACGGCACCCTGGTGCGCCGAATAACGGACCAGCTGGACGTCGGTGGCGTTACGGGCTTTGCGTCGCACCCTGATGTCTTGGAGCGAGCAGGGGCGCGCGATGCCGATATGATAATTGCGGCCACGTTTTCCGACGAGGTCAATATGGTGACCTGTCAGGTTGCCCACTCGGTTTTTGATATTCCGCGAAAGATTGCACGGCTAAGGTCGCAGGCCTATCTGAATTCGGAGTATTCGGATCTTTATCGCCGTGAACATTTGCCTATCGATGTAATTATTTCGCCGGAACGCGAAGTAGCTGAAGCAGCCCTCCGTCGATTGGCGTCTCCTGCGGCATTCGATACGGAAAGCTTTATGGACGACGAAGTGCAGCTTATCGGTTTGACGCTTGAAGAGGATTGCGCGGTGATTAACACGCCGTTGCGGCAACTATCGGAGTTGTTCTCGACATTGAAAGCCGTGGTTGTGGGCGTTCGTCGCGCAGGCAAACTTTCGGTTCCGCATCCGAATGACCAGCTTTTTACCGGTGATCAGGTTTACCTTGTTGCCGCTAAGGAGGACGTGCCACGCACATACGAAATATTTGGTAAAAGCAACCCAAACACTAACCGCGCCATTATTGTGGGCGGTGGCAACGTTGGCTTGTTCGTTGCCGCCAAGCTGGAGAATAGCCAGCAAAAAGTACATACCAAGATCATCGAAAAGAACCGGCAACAGGCGGAAACCGTAGCGGACGCGTTAAGCCGAACTGTAGTGTTGCATGGTGACGGATTGGATATGGGTTTGTTGGAAGAGGCTAATATCACCAAAGCCGATGCGGTTTTGGCCGTTACCGACGATGATAAAACCAATCTATTGTCCTGTGCGCGTGCCAAAGCGTTGGGATGCCCTCTGACGATCGCGCTGATTAACGATCCAAGCCTGACCACCTTGATGGCACCACTCGGAATTGATGCGTTTATCAACCCGCGTGCCACGACGGTTTCGTCAATATTACGACATATTCGCCACGGAAGTGTTCGCAAGGTTTATTCGGTTGGCGACGCCGAAGCCGAGGTGATTGAAGCTCAGGTAATGGGCACGTCCCCACTCGCCGGAAACCTGATCCGCGAAATCGCATGGCCGGAAGGCGCGATGGTCGGGGCAATTCTCAAGCGTGGTAAAATCGTTACGCCCAAGGGGGATACCCGCATCGAAGAAGGCGATGTTTTAACCGTATTTACGCTTAGCTCCGACGTTCCGGTGATTGAGAAACTGTTTCAGGTTAATATCGAATTCTTCTGATGATAGATCATCTCCGAAAATACCCGCTGTTTGTGCTGATTATGATCATCGGTGCGCTCAGCATGCTGATTCCCGCCGTACATGCCGCCAAACTCGATGAAATTCGGGTGATGCAGGTATTTTTGAGCTATTCACTGCTGATCCTGATTATTGCGGTTATACTCGGATTGGCTTTGATGAACCGCAGTCCACGGATTACGGCGCGGGCGCATCTGATTACAGTGCTTTTGGTTTACGCGCTGATGCCAGTGTTCCTAGCCATGCCTTTTGTAGAACTGATCCCGTCAATCGGGCCGTTCCAAGGGTATTTCGAGATGCTGTCTAGTTTGACCACCACCGGCGCCACTTTAATTAACGACCCCGGAAGCATTGCAGAACCACTCCACCTGTGGCGCGCGCTTGTTGCGTGGATGGGCGGCTTCTTCGTTCTAATCGTCGCATTAAGTATCATGGAACCGATGAATCTTGGTGGTTTCGAAATCCGCTCGCTGGTTTCTGGGGCCGTAGGGGAGGCGGGGGCGTACGGTTCGACCGACGCATCTAGACGCATTGAAAAATATGCTCTTTTAATTGGCCCAATTTATCTTGCAGCGACGTTCGTGTTGATGGTTCTGCTTTTCCTGTCGGGGGATCGCGCCTATGTGGCCTCGATTCATGCGATGTCGATTATTTCGACAAGCGGTATTTCACCTGTTGGCGGGGTTTCTGAAGGGAGTTCAGGACGACTGGGCGAAGTTTTCATGCTGGTTTTCCTGCTTTTTGCAGTTTCAAACCGAAGCTTTCTAACCTTCGGAAGCGGTGATTGGCGCTGGATCAAAAAAGATGTCGAGATACGTCTGATGCTGATCGCCATAACGGCCGTTCCGCTGCTACTTTTCCTGCGCCACTGGGCTGCCTCGTTCGAAGTTTCGGAGCAAGAGAATTTTAGAGCCGCTTTTATGGCACTTTGGGGCAGTATATTTACCGTAATGTCATTTATGACGACCACAGGGTTTGAAAGTGCCGACTGGCAAACCGCGCAAAACTGGTCGGGCCTGGGGACAACAGGCGTGATCCTACTGGCGCTGGCCGTGATGGGTGGCGGAGTTGCGACCACCGCAGGAGGCGTCAAACTATTACGTATTTATGCGCTTTATAAGCATGGTATCCGCGAGATGGAGCGACTTGTGCACCCCTCCAGTGTTGGTGGTTCCGGTATGGCAGCAAGGCGCTTCAGGCGGGAAGGGGCGTTTATTGCGTGGATATTCTTTATGCTTTTTCTTGTTGGTATCTCTACCATCATGCTGGCAATGGCCTTTAATGGTGTGGCCCTTGAAGATGCAATTGCGCTTTCGATTGCGGTCGTAACCAACACGGGACCTGCAGCCGGTGTGCTGGAAACCGGCCTTAAGTATTCGGAGTTGGGTGTGGCTGCGCAGTCTATCCTTTGTATAGGAATGGTGTTTGGTCGAGTCGAAGTTTTGGCTCTGGTTGCCTTGTTCAACCCAAATTATTGGCGGCGATAAAAAGATTTTGTGACTTAGCGTGCAAATTGTCACGTGGGGCTGGAAATGCCGCTCGTTTAACCCCATTATAGATACCAATAACAACAAGAGGTTCTCATGTAAGAGGGCTTCCATAAAACTGAAGGCTGAAAATAATGGCTGCCGATAAGCAAAACCTACAAGACGCATTCCTGAACAATGTTCGGAAAGCAAAAAATCCGGTTACGATATTTCTCGTGAACGGTGTCAAACTACAGGGCGTAATTACCTGGTTTGACAATTTCTGCGTACTTCTACGCCGCGATGGATCCTCGCAACTTGTATACAAGCACGCGATATCGACCATCATGCCGTCGCAACCCGTTAATTTGTATGACGGTGACGATGCTGAGTAACGCCTGATGCGTTGCGCTGTTATTCACCCTGATCTCGGAAATCAGATCAACCGGCGCACGCCCGAGCTTGCGCTGGAAGAAGCTGTGAACCTTGCAGAGGCACTCGACGTCGAGGTTGTGGCCTCAATGGTTACGCGTGTGCCAAAGCCAAGGGCAGGGACGTTGTTTGGCACCGGTAAAGTCGACGAAATCGAGGCATGGCTCGAAGCCAACGACGCTGGGCTTGTAATCATCGATGGAAAAGTCACGCCGATTCAGCAGCGAAATCTAGAAAAGGCCTGGAATGTGAAAATTCTGGACCGAACTGGGCTAATTCTCGAGATTTTTTCGGCTCGGGCGGCAACTCGAGAAGGCGTGTTACAGGTCGATCTGGCGCACCTGACTTATCAAAAATCCCGACTTGTCCGAAGTTGGACGCACCTTGAGAGACAGCGTGGCGGTCTTGGTTTTATCGGTGGTCCCGGCGAAACCCAGATTGAGTCCGACCGTCGTGCACTGGCTGACCAAATCCACCGCATCAAGACCCAACTTAACAAAGTCGTAAAGACGCGTGCTTTGCACAGGGCCGCGCGGAAGAAAGTTCCTTATCCGATTGTGGCGCTTGTTGGGTATACCAACGCCGGAAAGTCCACAATTTTCAATAAGATAACCGGTGCTGACGTCATGGCCAAAGACATGCTCTTTGCGACGCTTGACCCAACTATGCGCGGATTGGAATTGCCTTCCGGCCGCAAGGTTATCCTGTCAGATACGGTTGGGTTTATTTCGGACCTGCCAACGCAATTGGTGGCGGCGTTTCGCGCGACATTGGAAGAAGTGCTAGACGCCGATCTTGTCCTGCATGTTCGCGATATCTCGCACCCTGAAACTACAGAGCAGGCAAGGGATGTCGTTGAAATTCTAACGGAAATCGGAATTTCTGATAATGCGATGGAAAGCATGCTGGAAGTTTGGAACAAGGTAGATAATCTGCCTGAAGCCGAAGCTGAAGCCATCAGAACCGCTGCGGAGCGTGACGAACATAATTGTGTAACTTCGGCTATAACGGGCGAAGGATTACCTGAACTATTCGAAGCAATTGAAAATGCTTTGGCTGAGCCGGTAACATCGGAGAAGCTGACGCTCGACTTTTCGAAAGGAAAGCAACGGGCATGGCTCTATGCCGAGAACGTCGTGCAAAAAGAGACACAAACCGATGAAGGTTATGTTTTGGACGTTGTCTGGACAAAAAAGACAAAAGACAAATTCGAGGCGGCGGGTGCCTAATTAGGACAATCAAGCAAACGCATAATAGATATTATGTTAAATGACCACATTACTTATCTGCATATATGAAATCAACGTAGTCTAACCCTATGAAATCGCCACACTACTCCGGAAAGCCAATACTGATCTGTGGACCAACCGCTTCGGGTAAATCTGCGTTAGGACTGGCTATTGCAGAGAAAATTGACGGCTGTGTAATTAATGCTGACGCGCTGCAAGTCTATGATACCTGGCGTGTTTTGACTGCACGACC
>DFBM01000116.1:0-323 GCA_002366645.1 Rhodobacterales bacterium UBA3080
CAGCAGCACTATTTTGCCCAGAACGGTCGCGGTGGCCAAGGCCGCCAGATGACTGGTGCAGATGGAGACGACATCGTTTTGAAGGTTCCTGTGGGCACCGAAATACTCGATGAAGAACAAGAAGTTGTATTGGCAGATCTGACGACCGTGGGCCAGCGCGTTCGCCTCGCGGCGGGTGGCAATGGCGGCTGGGGCAATTTGCGGTTCAAAACGTCGACCAACCGTGCACCACGCAAGGCCAATCCCGGACAGGAAGGCATTGTTCGTGATGTCTGGTTGCAGCTGAAGCTGATCGCCGATGTTGGATTGCTGGGTATGCCAAA
>DFBM01000116.1:431-14474 GCA_002366645.1 Rhodobacterales bacterium UBA3080
TGCATCTGGTTGATGCGACGGCGGAAGATCCGGTCGAAGATTACAAGACTATCATCAACGAATTGGAAATGTACGGCGGTGATCTGGCCGCTAAACCACGCGTTACTGCGTTGAACAAAGTTGATGCACTCGACGACGAGCAGCGTGACGAAATTGCCAAGGCGCTTGAAGAAGCGGTTGGCGGACCGATGCTGCGCCAATCCGGTGTTAGCCAAGAGGGATTGCAGGAAACGCTACGTGTGCTTCGCGGAATTATTGATGGCACGAAAACCGCACAGGACGATGCCGAAAAGGAACCCGAGGCATGGAGACCCTGAATTCTGCCACGCTAATCGGCGAGGCTAAACGGATAGTTATCAAGATAGGCTCGGCGTTATTGGTGGATGCGGCGACTGGACTACTGCGACGTGACTGGTTGGCAGATTTGGCCAAAGACGTTGCGATGCTGAAGGCCGACGACAAAGAGGTACTTCTGGTGTCTTCCGGCTCGATTGCGCTGGGACGACGGGTTCTGGGATTTCCCTCCGGCGCGCTTAGTCTGGAGCGCGCACAGGCGGCAGCGGCGGTCGGACAAATTCGTTTGGCACAAGCTTATCAAGAAGTGCTGATACTTCACGGCATCGAAGCGGCGCAGATTTTGCTGACTCTGGAAGACACTGAAAACCGGCGGCGTTACCTGAATTCACGCGCGACGATTGGAGCGTTGCTGGAGTTAGGAACTGTTCCAATCGTTAATGAAAACGACACGGTTGCAACCGATGAAATCCGCTATGGGGACAACGATCGGCTGGCCGCGCAGGTGGCGTCGATGGCGGGCGCGGATGTGTTGGTTCTGCTATCGGATGTTGACGGGTTGTATACCGCTGATCCACGCAAGGACGGTGGAGCAAAGTTTTTGGATTTAGTTCAAGAGATTACACCAGAAGTCGAAGCGATGGCCGGCGGTGCCGGAACCGCTGGCGCAAGTGGTGGCATGAAGACCAAAGTTATGGCCGCCAAGGTCGCGATGCATGCGGGTTGCGCGATGGCGATCACCAAGGGCGAGGTTTCAAGGCCAATCAAGGCACTTCTCGATGGCGCGACCGCAACCTGGTTTGCTGCCGCAGCGGCACCCGGGGTCGCGCGGAAACGTTGGATATCTGGAATGAAGGTCAAAGGGCGCATTATCGTTGACGCTGGGGCTGTCGCGGCATTGATGCGTGGTAATTCGCTTTTACCTGCGGGTGTGAGGGCAATCGAAAACGAATTCGACCGTGGCGAGGCGGTGGAGATTGTTGGTCCCGATGGTGCAACTATTGCCAAAGCTCTGGCCGGGTATAACACGGATGAAGCGCGGTTGATTATGGGCTGCCAGTCTAATGAAATTGAGACCCGTCTGGGTCATACCGGTCGGGCGGTGATGGTACACCGTGACGATATGGCGATGTGAGGACAGTATGAACGTTAAAGAAACCATGGCCGAAATCGGCAAGAAAGCCAAAGCCGCGAGCGCGGAACTGGCCTTCGCAAAACCTGAAAGCAAACGCGCCGCTTTAATCGGGGCTGCTGATGCTGTCTGGGCTCGACGGGCCGAGATTATCGCAGCGAACGCGAAAGACATGGAATATGGTCGCAACAAAGGTCTGTCAGACGCGATGCTTGATCGGCTTATGCTGGACGAAGATCGCATCGAAGGTATCGTTGACGGTCTGCGTTCCGTGGCGGAGCTGCCTGATCCGGTGGGAGTGGTTACGGCCGAGTGGGATATGCCCTCGGGACTAAACATCCGCCGTGTGCGCACCCCCTTGGGCGTAATCGGGGTCATTTACGAAAGCCGCCCGAATGTGACAGCGGACGCTGGCGGCCTATGCCTGAAGGCTGGAAACGCCTCGATTTTACGCGGGGGTTCCGAGAGTTTCCATAGCTCGACGGCGATTCATTCTTGCATGGTAGACGGCTTGAAGGCCGCAGGCTTGCCTGCCGACGCGATCCAGCTGGTTCCAACCCGTGACCGTGAAGCCGTTAGCGAAATGTTGACGATGACCAGTTACATTGACGTGATTGTACCGCGCGGTGGCAAGGGACTTGTCGGCCTCGTGCAACGCGAAGCACGTGTACCTGTGTTCGCCCATCTCGAAGGTATCGTGCATGTTTATGTCGACGCGGATGCGGATGTCGAGAAAGCGCGCGAGGTTATCGTGAATGCCAAGACACGCCGTACCGGTATCTGTGGATCGGCGGAGTGCCTGCTGATCGATCGCGCGTTCTACGCCAAACACGGCGCGCCTTTCATTCACGATCTGGTAGCGCTCGGCGTTGAGGTGCGGGGAGGTGAGGGGCTTCAGGATATCACCGGTGTCATTCCTGCCACCGATGACGATTGGGGTAACGAGTATCTCGATATGATTATCGCGGCCAAACTTGTGGATGGTGTCGATGGTGCAATCGCGCATATCGGTGAATATAGTTCAAATCACACCGACGCCATTCTGACGCAAAACGATGCGACAGCCGAACGGTTCTTTGAACGTGTCGATAGTGCAATCCTGATGCGGAATGCTTCGACGCAGTTTGCGGACGGTGGCGAGTTCGGGATGGGGGCGGAAATTGGCATCGCGACCGGTAAAATGCACGCGCGCGGTCCGGTAGGGGCAGAGCAGTTGACCAGCTTCAAGTATTTGGTCGTGGGCGACGGAACCACCCGCTCATAAACGACAAAGCCCGCCGAAAAGGCGGGCTTATCAAACGGCGTATTTAAGCTGGCTACCCGCGCCAGGTACGGATCGGCCCGCAATCCATATGCACGAAATTCGAGCCGTTGTATTTGCCAACGCCACCCGAGTTACAAGCTGAACCGGCAGACGCCATTTGCGCGACGCTACGCGATTTTAAGCGAACATCTGCGGCCATTCCTTTGATGTGGTACGAATTCGACGCAACACCACGGTTGTTGGAGCGCAGCATCGCGTTCGTTTTGGGGCTGCGATAACCGGAAAGTAACGTGAACGGCTCTGTTGTTTCCATCAACCGGTGTGCGGCGGCGAGGATGTCAATGTTACGACGGTCATATGCAATGACCTCGTCTTGACGCCAGTCGCGCATGAAATGGTTGATTTCCTTGAGCGCCGGTCTGATGTATTCTCCTTCGATCCAGTAAATCGTGTCAATCGTTTCACTGGTCCGCGTGTTGCGCATGCTGATACGACGCACGTCACCGGCGTTGCGCAAAAAGCCTGCTGCATTGGCGTAAACCGGTGCTGCTGAAATGACGGCGACACCTGCGAACGCACCCAACAGGCGCCGACGCGATGTTTTAGCATCATTGAATTCCATAGTAGACTGCCTCGTCTAGATTAATTTGATCGTTTGCCGATCGTTTTTATGCCTGCTTAACTATTGCCGTTTATGGCACGAAATGAGTCGCAAGCCAAGTGGCAGATTTATCTCAATTTTTCGACTAAGCGAAAATCTGCACATCTGACATAACTCTGCACATCTGACATAACTGTGAACAAGAATGAGTTGGTCTCGTTCTGTCCTTTTGATATGTCACCATTATCCCACAATGAGCAGTTTTCTGCCATTAATTGGCGAATTTGCTCGATACAATTGGCTTGCCGGTGTAGGAAGCGTCGAATTGAGAAAATTTAGTGTTTTAGAGGCCGCAATGTATCAAATAAGCAACAATACTGCCAAGCGGAGCTTATTGTCCGCGCTCACGCTTTCACTGATCGGTTTTGCCGGGCCTGTTTTTGCACAAACTGCTGCAACAACAACTGAAATTGAGGTTGTTGAACTGACTCCGGCACAGCGGTACGAAAGCGCACTGCAATCTTTGCTTGCCGACGGCGGAAATCAACTGGCAGATTTTGCAAGTTTTTACGCCGAAAACGGCTACCAGCCAATATGGGCTGACGGCAGTTCGGCTGCCATGCTGGCGTTGTTGACCGCGATCGAGCAGGCTCCGGCTCATGGTTTGGCTGTATCGCGCTACAATGTTGCGGAACTCGAAGCACTTTGGGTTGGCGCTAAAACACCGGAAGATCTCGCTGCATTAGAAGCGGCAGCGGCGCAATCATATGTGAAGTTCGCGAAAGAAATCTCATCGGGTATGCTGGACCCGCGCGCGATCCATAAAGAAATGAACGCGACGCAAAAAGTGCCAGAGACTTCGGCTCTTCTGGCAAACGTTGCAAGCGCCACCAACATGGCCGCCTATTATAAGACACTTCAGCCATCTTCGCCTGAATACACGCAGATGTTAGAGTTGAAACAGGAACTCGAAGCACTTGTATCTTCCGAAGGTTGGGGGCCATTGGTGCCAACCGGAACGACCTTGCGTCCCGGACAGTCCGGTGATCGCGTTGTTGCTTTGCGTGTTCGTCTGAGTCAGCGCGGCTACGATGTAGCTGATACAACCTCACCGGTTTTTGACGATGTGTTGGTCGAGGCTGTGAAGGTTTTTCAGAAAGACTTCGGCCTAAACGCCGACGGACTGGTTGGTCCTCAGACTTTGTCATCCATAAATGCGCAACCTGATGGTCGCCTTAAACAGGTGTTGGTAAATCTTGAGCGCCTGCGCTGGATGAATTACGAACTGGGCGAACGGCATATATATGTGAATATTCCCGACTTCATGGCATCGGTTATGGATAACGGTTCGCCAACCCTGTCCTTCCGTGTGGTTGTCGGAACCGGTAAAAACCAGACTGCCGAGTTTTCCGATACGATGACGCATATGATTGCAAATCCGACGTGGCACGTACCCTACAGCATTGCTTCTGAAGAGTATTTGCCGCAGTTGCGGGCTGACCCAACGGTTTTGCAGCGTAGCAACATTAAAATGTTGGTGCGTGGCTCGGGGCAAATTGTTGACTCAACTGCGATCGACTACACACAGTTTACCGAAGACAATTTTCCGTTTGTGTTGCAGCAACGCCCAAGCAGTAGAAATGCGCTCGGTTTGGTGAAATTCATGTTCCCGAACAGGTTCAATATCTACCTACACGACACGCCTTCCAAAAGCCTGTTCGCGCGCGATGCCCGCGCTTTCAGCCATGGTTGCGTCCGCGTGCAAAAACCGATGGAATTTGCCTATACGCTGCTATCGCTTCAAGAAGCTGATCCGGAAGCAGCGTTTCAGCGTGTGTTGAATACTGGTAAAGAGACGCAGATTGATCTTGTTAGCCCGGTTCCCGTACATATCATGTATCGGACAGTCTGGATTGACAGCGACGGGCAGCCTCAGTATCGCCACGACGTTTATAATCGTGATAAGATGGTCTTCGATGCTTTGGTTACGGCCGGGGTTACATTGACGACTATTGAGGGCTAAAACCGGGTTAACGGCCGGATCGGCCATTACCTGCGTGAGGGCTTTATGCAAATTACCGTAGAAGAACTGGCGCGAGCGTTAGGGGCGGAAGCGGTCGGCGATGTCGATCAGCTTATCACCGGCCCTTGCGAGCCAGCCAAAGCCAAGGCGGGTGAAATCGCGCTTGCGATGGATGAAACCTACGGCGAGGATTTGCTTAGAAGTGAAGCAACTACGGCTATTCTCTGGCCCGGTGCCGACTGGCAAGCGCTTGGTTTGACCGCAGCAATTTTTGCGCCTCGCGCCCGTTACGCGCTTTCCGGTGTCACTGCTGTTTTTGGCGTCGAACCCGATATTGCAGAAGGTATTCATCCGACAGCCGTGATTGATCCCACAGCAGATATTGGCGATAATCCCGCTATCGGGCCCTTTGTCGTTATCGGCAGGAACGTATCGATCGGCGCAAACACCCGCGTTCTTTCGCACACAAGTATCGCGGAGAATGTTAGCATCGGCAAAAATGCCCTGATCTATGAAGGTGTACGTATACGCGCCCGTGTGAGGATCGGTGACGACTTCATATGTCAGCCGAATGCAGTGATCGGCGGCGACGGATTCTCTTTCGTGACGCCCGAGGCCGGTGCAATCGAAGTGGCGCGGAGCATGTCGCAAGAGGTAAGCGGCGGGGATTCAGAATATGCGCGGATCAATTCGCTCGGAACCGTTGTGATCGGCGACAGGGTCGAGGTCGGTGCAAACAGCACGATTGATCGGGGTACGATCTCGGATACAGTTATCGGGACAGGCACCAAAATTGATAACCTCGTTCAGGTTGGCCACAATGTAAAAGTTGGCAAGCACTGCCTGCTGTGCGGAATGGCCGGAATTGCCGGCAGCGCAATCTTACATGATCGTGTTATTCTAGGTGGAAATGCCGGTGTGATGGACCATGTAACCGTTGGCGCAAATTCGATCGCCACGGGTAAAGCTGCGGTCTTGTCAAATGTGCCTCCGAACCGTGTTGTGATGGGAAATCCGGCGATGCCGATGAAAGCAAGCGTCGATAGTTATAAAGCGCTTCGGCGTTTGCCGCGTCTCGCGAGAAAGCTTGATGAATTGCAAAAACAGGTTTCAAAAACCGGTCCGACCGAGTAGACGGATAGCAGAAGTCTGAAATAGGGAATATCCAATGGCGCACAATGTGCAGGATCAGGTAATCGCGATTATCGCTGAGCAGGCGGTTATGGAACCCTCCGAGGTAAGCCTTGAGGCAACGCTTGACGAATTGGGAATAGACTCCCTCGGTTTGGTTGAAGCCGTATTTGCGATTGAAGAAACCTTTGATGTGCAGGTCCCGTTCAATGCCAATGACCCATCGGACTCAGAATTCGATATTTCCAACGTACAATCCATGATCAAAGCTGTCGAAGGTCTTGTTGCAGCGGCTGGCAATTAGTAGCTGATGAGACGCGTCGTCATTACCGGCCAAGGTGCCGTTAGCTCGCTTGGTATGAGTGCAACCGCCACGATGGAAGGTATGCGCGAAGGCCGTTGCGGCATTTCCGAACTTGTAATGCAGGATGTTGATCGCCTGTCGGTCAAAATTGGCGGGCAGATCAAAGGCTATAGTGGCGAGGATTTTTTCAGCCGTCAGGAATTGGTACTTTACGATAAGTTCACACAGTTTGCTTTGTTGGCCGCGAAAGAAGCGATGGCGCAAAGTGACTTGGAGCTTTCTGAAGAGCAAATGCTACGATCAGGTGTGATTTTGGGAACCGCCGGTGGTGGACTGCATACCCAGGACGAAAGCTATCGCACGGTATACGAGGCCGGTAAAAACCGGGTGCATCCTTTTGTGGTGCCGCGTTTGATGAATAATGCCGCGGCCAGCCATGTTTCAATGACCTACAATCTGCAGGGTCCGTCTTACACTGTGGCAACAGCCTGCGCGTCATCAAATCATGCGATGGGGCAGGCGTTCCACATGATCCGTTCGGGCTCCACTGACGTGATGTTGACTGGCGGCAGCGAAAGCATGTTGGTGTTCGGTGGCATCAAGGCGTGGGAAGGCTTGCGCGTTATGTCCAAGGAGGCTTGTCGGCCATTCTCGGCGACGCGTAACGGAATGGTGCAGGGCGAAGGCGCCGCTGTTTTTGTGTTTGAAGAATATGAACATGCCAAGGCGCGCGGCGCTGAAATTCTAGCCGAAGTCATTGGTTTCGCTATGACATCTGACGCATCCGATATCGTGACACCCAATCAGGATGGCGCTGCACGTGCAATCCGTGGCGCATTGCGTGACGCTGGTTTGAACGGCGACGAAGTTGGCTATATCAATGCCCATGGCACTGGCACGACCGCCAACGATAAAACCGAATGCGCGGCGGTTCGCGATGTCTTCGGCGCGCATGCTGACAATTTGATGATTTCTTCGACCAAATCCATGCATGGCCACCTGATCGGTGGCACGGGCGCTGTCGAGATGTTGGCCTGTGTTATGGCCTTACGCGACGGTATTGTAGCCCCGACAATCGGTTACGAACAGCCGGATCCGGCCTGCGATTTGGACGTGGTTCCGAACACCGCGCGCGAGGCGAAGGTCAATGTAGCGTTGACCAACGCTTTCGCATTTGGTGGTTTGAACGCAGTTTTGGCACTGCGTTCAATTTAACTTACTCAGACTGGTTTTCCAGCGCATCGAACGCAGCAGTGAATCCGCTTAGGGATGCAGAAATGCGCACTGGCTCCTGAGATTGCGCGATCGAGAACAGCGCGATGTTTACGGCCTCGCCCTCTTTCATGTTCTTCACCAAAAGATCGGTCAGACCGAACCGCGAGAAGCAACCGGGGCGGGTGCACCAGCTGAACGGGTATTGCGTTGGCTCCGCGTCGTCGACGCTGAAGATTACACCGCGTGTTAGCAATGTACCAAGTGGTGCAACAATCGTAGCCCCAGCCACAGCTTCGCTACCTGCGGGCAGTTTGATAATGCTGAATTCGGCTACAGGTGTGCCTTCTTCGTTCAGCATAAGCTGGTAAAGGAAGCAGTTGTTGTTCGCTGTTGTGCAACGGATTTCCCAGTCGCCATGTGTTTCGCGCACGATTTCTTGTGGTTGTTCCGCCGACGTTACGCCGCCTACCGGAAACTCTGCGGCGTCTTGTGCCTGTGCTGAAAACCCTGCGAGGGCAAAAATGGCTGCTAGTTTTAGAATACGCATAAGGCTTGTTTTTCCTTTTGTTGCTCGAAATAATTATCGCGTTATTCGTGTCAGGAAGTCGGCGCCAAGTCAACCAACGCACGATTTATATAGGCAGATTATTGCGTGCGCAGACGACCTTACGAAGGAGGTGCTTCGGTTCATCGCTTAATGATCGAAGACGGTTGGCAGTTGCAGTAATGCCTTGCCGATATATTCGGTGACCTCACCTTCATCCGCTTGTATCCAGTGTCCCATCGCGACCTGAATGGTGGTCGAAACCAGCGCCGCCATTAATGCTAGTTTTTCACCGTCGTCTTCGTCTTTCAGACGGCGACCAAGAACAGAAGCGACTTTCAGTTTAAAATCTTGAAAAGCGCTTACTTTCAACATCATAAGCTTGGGGTGGGTGTGGGATATTTGAAAAAGTTTCCGAAGTTGCGAGCCGTCTTCCCCGAATTCGTACGCCAGCGGTAAAAGGAGCTCGGCGAGATCTTCAAGGATAGGGCCGGTGCCACACACGAACTTTTCTTCTGCCTCTGGCGCAAATTCCGGTTCCGGCGGCAGTAGTGCAGCTTCTTTATATGGGAAATAGTTGAAAAACGTGCGCGGGCTAATTCCGGCCTCTTCGCTTATCATTTCGGTCGTAACGCTCTCGAGTCCGTGCTCGAAAACCAAGTCAATCGCAGCGATGCGAATGGTATCGGCTGTTCGCAGCCTCCGACGTTCTCGCAAATTTGCCATGATCTCTTTCTGAATTTGATATTGCACATACTGCAAAGTTTGCATACAGAGCAAATTTATAGGTTGTCAATAACTTTGGACGGTTCGGTTGAAGGGCCGGTTTCAAGTGATTACCTCTAGAATCGAATTGGCCGGGCAGGCTGGAAAAAACTTAGAACGGAACAATTTATGCGAGTTATGCGAGCATTTTCTTCCTACGGGATCGCAGCGGTACTAGTACTTTTAATAGCTGCCTGGTTTAGCACCGGACTGTTCATCGAAGGCGGCAATGGCCCGCACGGTGGTGAAACATCCGTCGTTTCTATGATCGAAGAAGATGGCGGGCCAATCACCGATGCGGTCGCCAAAACCGGAATTGCGCTGACAGTGCACCATGGAGAAGGTGTGGAGGATCCGGCCAATTCGATTGCCGAGAGAAACGCGCTGGCGTCCGAAGTTGAAGGCGAGTTGCGGGTCGTTCGGATTGAACGCTTCAACATACAGCCGATGAGTCTCGAAGTAACGTTGCGCGGTCACACTGAAGCCAAGAACACGTTAAGCGTGGTTGCGCAAACGACCGACATCGTTGAAGCGGTTTCAGTCGTCGAGGGCCAGAAAATTGCCAAGGGCGATCTGGTTTGCACACTGCAAAGCGGAACGCGGCAGGCGAGTATTGATCAGGCGAATGCCGCGCTGGCGCAGGCAGAGGCGGGTTTGTCGAAAGCGAACCTGGATTTTGCCACAAATAGCGAATTGCTGGCAAAAGGTTTGGCCCCGGAAAACTCCGTCGAGGCTTACGCAGCAAACTTACGTACCGCGGAGGCAGCGCTTGCCGCCGCGAAAGTCGCATTGAACAACAGTGAAGACGCGCTCGAAAAGACTATCATCAAGGCGGGGTTAAGCGGCGTCGTCCAAGGTCCGATTGTCGAGGCCGGTGCAATGTTGAACTTTGGCGGCACCTGCGCGAAGATCATCCAGCTCGATGCGATGGTATTTGTCGGCGCAATCCCACAATCGCGGATAAGTTTCGCCAGATTGGGTATGCCTGCCGAAATCAAAACCATAAACGGCTTGATCGCTCAGGGCGAAGTCAGCTTTATTTCCGTCAGCTCTGATGTTTCCACCCGTACATTCAAGGTTGAAGTTGAATTTCCCAATCCGGATGGAAAAATTCTGGACGGTCTCACGGCCGAGGCACTTGTAGATATGGGCAACATTCCGGCGCATCTGTTGCCTCAATCTGCGTTGACGCTAGACAGCGACGGGGTTCTAGGCGTTCAGACCGTCAAGGACGGGGCGGTGGCCTTTTATCCGATCGAGATACTTGGTGACACACGCGATGGCATGTGGGTCGCAGGATTGCCGCCGTTCGTTGATGTTATCATCTTGGGGCAGGAATATGTCACCGAAGGGCAAAAAGTCGACGCCCGATATGCGGAATAAGGTGCTGAATCATGGTTGATTTTATCGAACGAATTCTGCGTATGCCTCGTGTGGTGATGACCTTGATGGTCCTGCTGCTCGGGGCTGGTGCGGCGTCTTATATATCGTTGCCTAAAGAAAGCTTTCCTGTCGTCGATATTCCGTTTTTCTTTGTCACAGTAGACCAACAAGGCATTTCTGCAAGGGATGCGGAGCGCTTGTTGGCGAAGCCGATCGAGGACCGTTTGATCGAAATTGACGGGCTCGATACGTTGACATCGACTTCGACGGCCGGTCGCGCCACCATTTTTATGCAATTCAGCGTTAACACAGCCAAAGACGACGCGCTGGTCGATATCCGCGCGGAAATGGACGGGGTAGCTAACGAATTGCCTGCCGGCGCGGACGAGCCGAGAATAATCGAAAGCTCCATCGCGGACATGCCGGTTTTATCCGTGGCTGTTTATGGCGATGTGCCGGAGCGGATGCTGACCCTTCACGTCAACGCTTTGAAAGAAGAGCTTGAAGCCATTGCCGACGTGCAGGAAGTCAGCATTTCGGGTAAACGCGAAGAAGTGTTGGAAGTGCAGATGGATATGCTGCATCTCGAAGCTTATGACATCACCGCCGGGCAGCTGTTTGATGCCTTGGCCAGAAACAACATCATGATTGCCGGTGGTACGTTGGATAGCGGGCAGGGGTCCTTTAATGTCGATGTGCCCGGCCTGATTTCCTCGGCTGCAGATGTTTACAGTCTGCCGCTGAAAACCGTTGGCGATACAATCGTGACTTTTGGCGATGTTGCGACGATCACCCGGACCTTCAAGGATGCAACCGAATACGCATATGTTAACGGCTCGCCCGCGATGACACTGGCGATCACAAAGAACATCGGCACCAATATCATCGAGGTTTCCGATCAAGTTCGCAGCACTACCGATGGTTTCGCCGCTGACTGGCCCGCTGGCGTCGAGTACAGCTTCTTGCTGGATCAATCCGTTGGCACCAAAAACCTATTCAAGTCGCTTGAGGCAGCGGTTCTGACGGCCGTTGCACTTGTTTTGATTATGACCATCGCCACACTTGGTGTTCGTCCCGCGATTATGATTGGTATGTCGATTCCTATCTCTTTCATGATGGCGTTTCTGGTTCTGCAGATGCTCGACATGACGATCAACATGATGGTTATGTTCGGTTTGGTTATAGCCGTGGGCGTGCTGGTTGACGACCCGATCGTGGTCGTCGAATACGCAGAACGGAAATTATCCGAAGGCGTGTCGCGCAAAAAGGCCTTCATTCTCGCCGCCCGCAAAATGTTTGTCCCTGTGGTTTCCGCCACAGCAACAACGCTGGGCGCGTTTGTGCCACTGCTGTTCTGGCCGGGCATCATCGGCAAATTTATGAGCTACCTGCCGATCGTCGTTATCGTTGTTATGGTAGCGTCGCTTATATCCGCTCTGATTTTTATGCCCGTAATCGGCTCGTTCATCGCAAAGCATGAAATGGACGAGGACGAAAAGGCCGCTGCGGATATCGTGATGTATCCCGACAAGTTCGACATGAAGAAAATCCGCGGGATATCCGGCGTTTACGTGCGCGGCATGTCACATCTGATCCGTCATCCTCTGATAACGCTTACTGTCGGCTTTGGCATCGTCGGCGCGATTTTCGTCACCTTTGCCCAAAATCCCACAGGCGTGGTGGCTTTTCCGCTGGGCGAGCCTGAATACGGCACGGTTTCAGTTGTTGCACGGGGCAACTATTCCCCAACCGAAATTCGGGACTACCTGATCGAAGTACAGGACGAAATCCTGCAAGTGGCAGGCATTCAAGATGCTATTATGGGCTTTGGTGGGGGTCAAAGTTCGCCCCCCGATACAATCGGTAACATCCAACTCCAGCTGCAACCGTGGGAAAAACGGGTGGAAGCCGAGGATATATTCGCCGAAATTCGTGAACGCGTAAGCGACATTTCCGGTCTGGAGGTCCAGATTGCCGCAGCCGAGAATGGCCCGCCGGCAGGTAAGAATATTAACCTCCGGATCGTTGGATCGAATTATGACGACATTCTCCCGGTAGTTTCTAAAGTGCGTGACTACATTGAAAATGACCTTGGTAATACCATCGAAGTCGAAGACGGACTCCCGTCGCCCGGTATCGACTGGACGCTAGAAATAGACCGTTCTGCGGCGGCTGTTTATAACCTGAGTATCCGTGATTTGGGTCCATACGTGCAGCTGGTGACGGGCGGCGTCAAACTAGGTTCCTATCTGCCAAGCGATTCCTCAGATGAACTAGATATTCTGGCGCGCCTTCCGGCCGATCAACGCAGTTTCGATTCCCTTGATTCCTTACGTATTGTAACACCACAAGGGCTGGTACCGGTGTCCAACTTTGTGACGCGCGTCGCCGTTCCTAAAGTTGGAAACATCACGCGGCAGGACGGGTTCTACTCCATTTCCGTTGCGGCAAACCTTGAGGCGGGAATTCCGACTGCCGATAAAGTCACCATGTTACAGGAATGGCAGGAATCGCAGGAGTGGCCCGACAGCATAACCTTCGAGTACGGTGGCGCCGCTGAGCAAACCAATGAGACCAACGCCTTTATGATCAAAGCGCTAAGTGCTGCCATGTTCCTGATTTTCCTTATTCTTTTGCTTGAGTACAACAGCTTCTATCAGGTGTTTGTGACGCTCTCGACGGTCGTTATGTCAACGGCGGGCGTGTTGCTCGGTATGCTGATCACGGGCATGACGTTCTCGGCGATTATGACAGGTTTGGGGATTGTAGCTTTGGCAGGGATCGTGGTGAAAAACGGTATCGTGCTTATTGATACCTATAACCATTACAACCGCGAACAAATGGTCGAACCGACCACCGCGATGCTTTTGACCATTGGTCAGCGTATTCGTCCGGTGCTGTTGACCGCAATCGTGACGGCACTTGGGGTGATCCCGATGGCGTTAAACATCGAACTCGACTTCGTTCGCCGCGAGATTGTTGCGAGCGGGCTTGCCGGTGCGTTCTTTGTGCATCTTTCCGCGGCACTTGTTTCTGGCTTGCTATTCTCCACCGTCCTGACTTTGGTGATGGTGCCGGTTATGATCACAGCGCCGTCGATATTGAAGGCTCAAATGCAGGCATTTGGCCGACGTATTAAGTCCGCGTTCAAGCGTTCAACGAAAGACAAGGGCGAGCCAGATAGTGTTCCAGCCGCGACGGATTTATCGACACCGGTTCCGGCCAACATAAATGCCGTAGCTGAGTAGTATCCAGACGATCGTGTGCAGCCTATCGGGATTCTGAAGTATAAAAGCATCCGAGTTGACCGGCGTAGATCCAAGTCGGTTCAAAGCATGATGGGTTTGGTAAAAATGGCTCCGGCGGTACTTTTGAAGTGGTCCGGTA
>DFBM01000072.1 GCA_002366645.1 Rhodobacterales bacterium UBA3080
TTACAACGACGAAATCAATGGCGGCCTTTTCGCAGATACTGAATTCAACCTTAATGGTTCGGTTGACTTGGGCGACGGCTTCGCGGCTACCTTTACCTACGGTTTTGATGTAGACACTTCTGACGACACTGACAGTGGTCTTCTTTGGGACGAATACCCAACTATCGAAATCACATCCCCATTCGGTTCGCTTAAAGGCGGTGACTTGGACGATAAAGGTGCTTCCGAGTACTTCTACGCTGACCGTGATGGCATGGCACTGGACGTTGAAAACAGCGATACCAAGGGACGTTTCGATGTTCGCGCTCTTGTAGAATTCGGCGATTTCGGTCTTGCAGTTGGTGGCGTTGATGACGGCGCTGGCGATCTTGACGGCCTGTCCGTTGGTGCTGGCGCAACTTTCGGCAACTTCACTCTAGGGTTTGGCTACGACGAAGCTGACGGTGGCTTAGAATCGCGGGATGCTTTGGACGTACCGAATGGTAACACTAACGAAGTTATGGCTGTTAGCCTGGACACAACATTCGGTGACGCTTCCATCGGTCTGTCTTACATCGATGACTCTGTAGAAACATCAGTCGGTGTTGCAGTTGGCTATGATGTGTCTGCTGACCTTTCGCTTGGTGCATACTACGCTTCCAACGAAGTCGCTGCAAATGGTGACGCATACGGTGTTTGGGCTTCCTACGCTATGGGTGCTTTGGGCGTAGAAGCATACTACGACGCCACCGAAGATGGTCCTGATGAAATATATCTCGACGTGTCCTATGAAATCATGGCTGGCCTAACAGGTTACGCTGGTGTGTATGACGACGGTATGGCAGCAGATCCATTCTTCTACATCGGTGGCGTTTACGAAATCAACGACAACCTATCTGCAACTGTATCCTATGCAGACGCTGACGAGATTTCTGGTCCAGAATTCAAAAATGGCACAACAGTTATGTTGACCGCATCGTTCTAAGCCAACTGGTTTAGGAAAAGTTAGAGAGGGCGGGCCGATTGGCTCGCCCTTTTCTTTTGGTCCCTTGAAAGGGAGCGCGCCGCGATGTAGGCCTGTCTGTGATAACGGAGGATGGCACATGGCGCTTTTAGATATTCAACAACGTATAGCGGTGGCCGAGGAAAAGGCTGGACGACCTGCGGGTTCGGTCGAGTTGATTGCGGTGTCGAAAGTTCAGCCTAATGAGCGCGTGGCCGAGGTGTTGCGTCAGGGGCATCGCATGTTTGGCGAGAACCGCGTGCAGGAGGCTGCTGGCAAGTGGCCGGACTTTCGGGTTGAGTTTGCGGATGTGCAGGTGCATCTGATTGGCCCGCTCCAGACAAATAAGGTGAATCAGGCGTTGGAGCTGTTTGACGCCATACATACGGTCGACCGCGAAAAGCTGGCGAAGAAGCTGGCGGATGCGGTGCAAAAGCGTGGTGCTTGCCCCGAGTTATTCATTCAGGTGAATACAGGCGAGGAACCGCAGAAGGCTGGTGTTGTACCGACCGAGGTTGATGCATTTGTGAAAACTTGTCGTGAAACTTATGGGCTTCCGATTGCCGGATTGATGGTCATTCCGCCAGTTGACGAGGAGCCGAGCCTGCATTTTGCGTTGCTACGGAAGATGGCCGAACGCAACGGTTTGGCTGGTCTTTCGATGGGTATGAGCAGTGATTTCGAACGGGCGATCGCGCTGGGCGCAACGCATGTTCGGGTCGGTTCGGCGATATTTGGCGAGCGGGTTGCGAGCGTTAACAAATAGGGTTCTGGCCTGAATCTGGTGTGCACAATGCGTACACAACCCGTACACAACGCGTATGTACAAATTTCGGGCGCTAATAATTAACGGTTTACTCAAGTCGAATGCATTACCGCCGAGCGAAGCGAGGCTTGGCCCAACGGGAAGGGTTTCTTTTGGCTTGCCAAACGAGGACCCTGACGGGCGGGAGTGCCCCTTTTGTTCGAAGTGTGGATCTCCCGCCCTTCGGTTGGGCCAAGCCTCGCTTCGCTCGGCGATTGCGTTTGGCAGTAAGGGGTCGTTGTCAGCCTCGGGCGGCTTCCACTTTCAACGCCGAGAATTTGAATTCCGGAATTTTGCCATAAGGATCCAGCGCCGCATTGGTCAGGATGTTGGCGGCGGCCTCGACATAGGCGAAGGGCAAGAAGACGTTGTCCTGAGCGACGCCGCGGTCGGCGCGCGCCATGATAGTGATTGATCCGCGACGGGTGGTCAGGCGAACCATGCCACCCGCTTGCACGCCGAGCTTTTTCAACGTCGAGGGGTGGAGAGAGCAGTTTGCTTCGGGTTCCACTGCATTCAGCACGTTTGTGCGGCGGGTCATGGAGCCGGTGTGCCAATGTTCCAACTGGCGGCCGGTTATCAGGATGAAGAGGTATTCTGCGTCAGGCGTTTCAGCGGGCGATACGATGCTGACCGGGGTGAACCGTGCACGTTTGTCAGGGCGCGGGAAGCCGTCGGTAAACACAATCGCTTGGCCGGGGTCTTGGGGCGAGAGGCTGGGGTAGGTTACGGCCTCGGTTTCGAGGCGTTCCCATGTGATGTTGTCCAGTGATTTCATCGTCCGTTTCATCTCGGCGAAGATTTCGCGCGGATGCGTGTAATCCCAGTCTAATCCCAGCCGATTTGCTAAATCGACGGTAATTGCCCAATCGGGGCGTGCTTCGCCCGGAGACGGGACGGCAGGGCGACCCATTTGCACTTGGCGGTTGGTGTTGGTGACGGTTCCGGTTTTCTCGGCCCATGCGGCAGCGGGTAGGATAACGTCGGCGTAGTTTGCGGTTTCGGTCAGGAAGATGTCCTGCACGACGAGGTGGTCAAGTTTAGCCAGCGCGTCGCGGGCGTGTTCAACGTC
>DFBM01000023.1 GCA_002366645.1 Rhodobacterales bacterium UBA3080
ACGCCGCCTTTTTCGAACACTTCACGGGCGGTTGCTTCGGCGGTGCTTGCTGCGTCCGCGCCGTGGGCCAGCGTCGTGACCTCGTTCGCGAGAATGATCTTGGCAGCATTGATGTCGGACCCTTCCAGCGCGCCGAGGCGTTCGCATTCCTCGATCGGTAGCTCGGTGTAGAGCTTCAGGAAGCGTGCGACGTCTGCGTCCAGCGTATTGCGCCAGAACTGCCAGAACTCGTACGGGGAGCGCATGTCGGCATTCAGCCACACAGCGCCATCTTGCGATTTGCCCATCTTCTTGCCGTCCGCCGTCGTCAGCAACGGCGAGGTCAGACCAAATACGGCCGCTTGAGACATACGACGGCTAAGGTCGATGCCGTTAACGATGTTGCCCCATTGATCCGAGCCACCCATTTGCAAAAGGCAACCGTATTGCTTGTTGATTTCCATAAAGTCATAGGCTTGCAGGATCATGTAATTGAACTCAAGGAAGCTCAGCGACTGCTCGCGATCTATGCGTTGCTTAACACTTTCAAAGCTCAGCATCCGGTTAACCGAGAAATACCGGCCCACATCGCGCAGGAACGTCAGGTAGTTCAGGTTGTCCAGCCAGTCGGCATTGTTCAGCATTTTCGCATCCTGCGGGCCGTCGCCAAAGGTCACGTAATTGGCGAACACCTTCTTGATGCCCGCAATGTTCTCGTCAATCTGTGCGTCATCCAGCAACGCCCGCTCGTCGGCACGGAAAGACGGATCGCCGATCTTGGACGTGCCGCCGCCCATCAGAACCAGCGGCTGGTGGCCGGTTTTTTGCAACCAACGGAGCATCATGATCTGGATCAGCGAGCCGACGTGCAGCGAACTCGCTGTCGCGTCGAAGCCGATATACGCCGGAACAATGCCATTCATCAAAGCTTCGTCAAGGCCTTCCATGTCGGTGCAGTCCGACAGAAAGCCGCGGGTCTCCATCACACGGAGAAATTCGCTTTTTGGCTTGTAGGTCATTGTTCCAGTTTCCTAAGTTTAAATGGTGCGGCGATGTATAACGATTACGCAGCGAAAGGGAAGGGTTTGTGCTTGTATCCCCGAGCGGGCGCGTTACCATCGAAACCGGAGGAACGTTTTGCGACCATTTGGCCAAAGTCTTGTAATCAATCTGATCTGGCTACTGCTGATCGGCGGAGCCGTCTGGGCAATTTATGAACAGTTGTGGCCGTCGCTTTTCGTTATCATACTGACTTTTTTATTGACCCTCGCGCCTTTGCAATTCCAGCGGTTTTACCACATCCGGATACCTGTTTTCTTCACGTCTGCTATTATCGTTTTCACCTATATGACCCTGTTTCTGGGCGAAGTCGGTGACTTTTACGAACGGCTGTGGTGGTGGGATGTGTTCATGCATGGCGGCGCGGCGGTAGGCTTCGGGCTGATCGGATTCATAATTATAATGATGACCTTCAAGGGTAACGCCTATGCGGCCCCTCCGATCGCGCTGTCATGGTTTGCATTCTGTTACGCGATCACCATCGGTACACTTTGGGAGGTCTTCGAGTTTGGCATGGACGAGCTATTCGGGCTCAACATGCAGAAATCCGGTTTGGCGGACACAATGTACGACCTGATGGTTAATGCCATTGGTGCGCTCGTCGGCTCGGCGGCGGGATTCTTTTACCTCAAGGGGCGTTGGTTTGGCGGGCTTTCGGGGATGATCGACGAGTTTGTGAAGACCAATTCGACGCTGTTCGAACGCGACAAGAAGAAACCTTAAATCGCCACCCGCGCCGAAACCTTGATATCCGCATAAATCGGCAAGTGATCCGACGCCATGCGCGACAGGTCCGAGTGGTGCACCGCACCGTTTAGCAAATCCAGATCATTGCGCAGGATGATACGATCGAGCGAAGCGACTGGCCGCGAGGAATGAAAGCTTGGGCCGGGAGTGGCGATGGCGTAATCCTCTCCGAACTCGGAAAGGCTGCCCTCGGGGCGCCACTCGTTCAGGTCGCCCATAATCAGGGTGGGCATCTTTGCGTCCAGCTGTTCCATCTGGCCGGTTACCGCCCGAATTTGTTGGCGGCGAAAATTCCGCAACAAGCCTAGGTGCATGCCGACCACCCGCAAATGCTCGCCGTGGATTTCGATATCGGCCGAAATAGCACCGCGCGGTTCGAGCACCGGCACATCGTGGCGGCGGTTGTTGTGCACATCGGCGGATTTCCGCACAAGGATGGCATTTCCGTGCCAGCCGATGCTGTCGGGCCGTGTGGCGATCTCGACCACCTTCAGGTCGGTCTCCTGTTCGATCATCTCGCGGGGGATCGTGGTTTCACGCGCCCCGATGCGACGATCAACCTCTTGCAAGGCGATTACATCGGCGTTGATTTCATTAAGAATTTCGACAATCCGGTCAGGTCGCCGCTGTCTATCCAGCCCGACGCTCTTGCGGATGTTGTAAGATGCTACCCGTATCACTGCCTGCTCCGTTTATTGTTATATCCCACATATGGGGGTGCGGAGCAGGGGTTTCAATTCACCGCCGCCGGCGTCGGCGGCCACCCGCCTCGGACTGCTTGGTGTTGAAGGAAACCACGGGAATATCGACGATCCCGTTTAGCAGCGGGAAAGGGTCGCTAGCATGGGGAATATTCGAGGCATTGACGAAATGTTCCTGAAAACGCGGCTCGATAGCGGTTTCGATTTTGTAGATGTCATGCACCACCTGTTCGATCTCGCGCCGTGCCGAAATATTCAACAGGGCGATCCGCGCCCCTGTGCCCGCGGCGTTACCGGCGGAGACAACGTGATCGAGCGGACAATCCGGTATCATCCCTAACACCATCGCGTGCTTGGGCGAGATATGCGCCCCGAATGCACCGGCGAGGGTTACGCGGTCAACAGTGTCGACTTCCATCTTGTCCATCAGCAACCGCGCGCCGGCATAAAGCGCCGCCTTGGCCAGCTGGATTGCACGGATGTCGCCGTTGGTTACAGTGATGAGGGGGCCGCCTTCGGCGGAGGAATCGTGCAGAACATAGGAATGTGTGCGGCCATCGACGATGTTTCTTGCCGAGCCCGTTTGTTCGGCCGACCCGATCAGGCCGCTGGCATCCACCAGCCCCGCCAACCGCATCTCGGCAATCGCCTCGATTATGCCCGAGCCGCAAATGCCGGTGATGCCGCTGGAAAGCGTCGCCTCGGCGAAACCTTCCTCGTCTGACCAGAGGTCCGAGCCGATCACTTTGAAGCGCGGTTCCTTGGTTATCGGATCGATCCGCACGTTCTCGATCGCACCGGGGGCGGCGCGTTGGCCTGACGAAATCTGGGCGCCCTCGAAGGCCGGACCGGTGGGGGAGGAGCAGGCCAGAACCTTGTTCTTGTCGCCCAGAATAATCTCGGCATTGGTGCCGACATCGACAATCAGCACCAGTTCTTCGGAACGATAAGGCGCTTCAGACAATGCCACCGCCGCCGCGTCCGCCCCAACGTGCCCGGCAATACAGGGCAGGATGTATAGACGCGCGGCGGGATGCATCTGCATGTTCACTTCGGTTGCCCAAAGCGATACCGCGCCCGAGCTTGCCAAAGCGAAGGGCGCTTGGCCAAGCTCGACCGGGTCAATGCCAAGGAACAGGTGGTGCATGACGGGGTTGCCGACCAGCACCGCCTCGACGATCAGTTCGCGGTCGATCTGTGCCTCTGCCGAGACCTGAACGACCAGCGCGTTCATCGCCTCCTGCACGGCGCGGGTCATCTCGACGTCGCCGCCGGGGTTCATCATCGAATAGGAAACGCGGCTCATAAGGTCTTCGCCAAAGCGGATCTGCGGGTTCATGATGCCGGATGACGCTACAACCTCGCCCGTTTGCAAATCACACAGATGCGCGGCAACGGTGGTCGAGCCCAGATCAATCGCCAACCCGTAAACCGAGCCCTCGTAATACCCCGGCCAGACCTGCATCACATGCGCCGTATCCTCCTGCGCGTCGCGATGCACTGCACAGGTTACCTTCCACTTGCCCTTGCGCAACGCCGGTTGCAGCATTTGCAAGGTGCGCAGGTCGCCGGTGACATCCTCCAGCCCCCATTGGTCCTTCAGCGCCAGTTGCAGGCGCTCCAGATCACCTGACGGGTCGTGCATGTCGGGTTCGGTTACTTCGACGTAGTACAACTTCGTCGCCGGCTCCATCGTGATCTCGCGGGCCTCGGCGCGTTTGCGGACAACCTGTTTGTGAACTTGTGATTCCGGTGGCACGTCGATCACCACATCCGATTGCACCGTTGCCTGACATCCCAAACGTCGCCCCTCGGCCAGACCGCGTTTGTCGTCGTAGCGTTGCTCGACCGCGTTCCATTCTGAAAGGGCATCCTCGGCCACCGTCACGCCGTGCTTGGCGAATTCGCCATATGAAGGGGTGATCTGGCATTTCGAGCAAATCCCGCGCCCGCCACAAACACTATCTAGGTCGACGCCTAACTGCCGCGCTGCCGTAAGCACAGGTGTGCCCACAGGGAAGCGCCCGCGTTTACCCGAGGGGGTGAAGACTACCAAAGGGTCCAAATTGCTCATTTCAACGTCTCACAGCTTAATCGATGCTTTGCACATGCATACGATTTCTTTGACTGTGATTGAAAGACGAATACGTCAAATTATACACGAAATGCGCGGTAGGCCGTGTGTGGCGGTATTCAGCTCGCGTTGGAGGACCAGGCGCAGCGGTCGAAATCGGCGTATTTAATCATACTTTCGACCGTGCCAGCCGCGCCTGCATCCACCGCAAAGAAGTGGGATTCATCAGACTGGCTCTGGACACAAAAACCGTTGGTCGGGGTGACGGCGGCAGTCTGGAACGTCGCCAGATACGCGATAACATCCGCCCGATCCTGTTCGTCGGACAACTTGAACGACATCTTGGCTTTGGCCTTCGGGTCGTTCAGATAGCTGCGCAAAAAGGCGCGGGGGTCGGAGAGGTAGTTGAAGATGTTATCAGGCTCCCAAACCAGTCCGGACGCGTCGGCAGCCAGCATTGAAGCACCATATTTATACCCCTCGAAGCTACCCGCCGGACGACCGACAACGCTGGTCAGCACCGGTCCGACCTTGTTCTTGGCGTCCTCGCCGATCTGGTGACAGGCCGAGTATTTCTTGAACAGCTTTTCACCGGTAGCCGGATCGCCCACCGCCTGCGCATTCGCCGAAAAGCCCAGCGTGCTGGCGGTCAGGGAAAGCAGGGTGATGAAATGAGTGCGGCGCATGATGGCCTCCGGTTTGAAAATATTCTGACAGTCTGCCCGAAAGTGAAATATTTAAAAATACACCTTTCTTCGCAATTTAATCACGCCAGATCACCGCCATTGTGAATGGACGTGTTCCACTGTTTACCGCTGTTTTATTCCGCCTGCGCTAGAGTGTGTGCACGTAATTCCAACGGAGGACACTATGAAAAATACCTTTCAGGCATGGTATTTGCAGCCGCGATGGCGCTGCCGATGACCAACGCAACAGCGCAAGAAATGATACCGTTTGGTACCGATCACGACGTCGAATATGCGGCGTTGCTGTGGGATGTGATGAACGCCTCGAATCTGGCAGGGCCGAACGCAATCCAGACGTATCCTTATGAGGGCATCGCCCCACACGGAATGATGTTGCAGACATTTTACAGCACCGGCACGATTGACGGCCACACGGGTGATCTTATCGTCAAGCGCAACTATGGTCCCGAAGGCGTGACCGAGGATCAGGTTCTGATGGACCCCGACAAGCACCTCGGCGCGATCACGGTGATGTTCCGCCGCGAGGCTGGCTATGACGATGACGATGACAACTGGTTCTGGGCAAAGTACCTGCCGGATGGTTCGCTGGATAAAAACGCTATGGGCGGGCAGTTGGCCGGTCGTGTCGCCAAAGGCATGGACGAAGGCTGTATCGCCTGTCACAGCGGTGAAGATGATTACGTATTCACATCCGATGCTATAGGCAACTAACAGCCCCCGTTAGGTGATGTGATGAAAAGGCGAACCGGGCGGACCGCCTTTTTTTGTGCCTGAGGCTAGGTGCGACGACGACGTCCGCCGCGGGCACGGCCTTCGCCACCCGCAGATGGAACGCGGTTGACCTTGATCCATTCGCCGCCATGCGGGTCGTTGTCGGACAACAGGTTGGCGGCGCGGATTGCGTCCATTTCCAGTTTATGCGTCGGGTTCATAATCGCCGAGGTCATACCCGAAGCAATCGCCATCGGCAGGAAGGCCGCGTTGATACCGTTACGATTCGGCAAGCCAAAGCTGATATTCGAGGCACCGCAAGTGGTGTTCACACCCAGTTCAAGGCGCAGTTTGCGAACGAGTTCGAAAACCTGAAGTCCCGCTGTCGACATCGCGCCGATTGGCATAACCAGCGGATCAACGACGATATCATGTGCCGGAATGCCGAAATCGGCGGCCCGTTCAACAATCTTCTTGGCAACCGCAAAACGCACTTCGGGGTCTTCGGAAATACCGGTGTCATCGTTTGAAATCGCCACAACCGGCACGTTGTATTTCTTAGCCAGCGGCAGGATCAGCTCCAGCTTTTCCTCTTCGCCAGTCACCGAGTTTAGCAGCGGACGGCCATTACAAACCTGTAGACCTGCCTCAAGCGCGGCGGGAACCGAACTGTCGATGCAAAGCGGGATATCGACCAGATCCTGCACCATCTTGATAACCTTTTGCATCAAGGGCGGCTCGGTCTCGTTCGGGTTGGGGTTGGAGTTGTAGACAACCCCTGCATTGATATCGAGCATCGTCGCACCCGCGGCGACTTGCGCCAGCGCGTCAAGCTCGACAGTCGAGAAATCGCCGGCTTCCAGTTCGGCGGCCAGCTTCTTGCGGCCGGTCGGATTAATCCGCTCGCCGATGACGCAGAAGGGTTGGTCAAAACCGATGATGGCGGTTTTGGAGGCGGATTCTACGATTGTGCGTGTCATGGTGGGTATTCCTCAGGCTTGCGCCGCGATGCGGTCAGCAGATTGGCTGTGCCCGTTGACATAGTCAGCGGTGGCGTTAATGCCTCCTAGCGGAAAGAAGTGGGCAGATTCAATGTTGAAATTCGGGTTGGCGGCTTTGTGCCGCGCCAGTTCATCAAGGAATTGGGTCGGCTCGAAGGGGGTGACCATCTTTGTGACGTCCTTGGCACGTCGCGTCAGGACCCTGACGGAGGGGCCGACGCCGCAAGTCATTGCGAACTTGATCATCGATTGTAATTTCGCGGGTCCGGGGACGCCGATGTGGACAGGGAGGCTGATGTTTTCCGCTTGCAGGCGGTCGGCCCATGCGACGACCGGCGCGCTTTCAAAGACAAACTGGGTGACGAGCGCCATTTGCGCGTCCGTGCGGTTCCGGAAGTCGTTCTTCCAGCGTAAGGCTTCCATCACGGCTTGGTCGCCGCCGTTCGGGTCGATGTCTTTGTTACCTTCAGGGTGGCCGGCGACGTGCAGGCGGTTATAGCCGTATTTGTCGAACAGGCCGGTGTCCAGCAGCTGCATGGAATCGCTGAAGTCGCCCTGCGGGGTGTCGACGCCACCGGCGAGTAGCAACGCTTGATGGATGCCGACGTCGGCATAGCGCGCGATCCAGTCGTCGAGCGTGCTCCGGTCCTTGATGATACGGGCAGGGAAGTGGGGCATGACTTCGAAACCCTCTGCCGTCAGACGTTTGGCAGTGGAAAGCATGTCCGCAAACGTGGTGCCGTCGATATGGGCGATGTAGACGCGCGTGCCGGCAGGCAGAATCGCGCGAAAGTCGTCGATCTTGGCGGCTGTGCGCGGCATGACCTCGATCGAAAAGCCCTTTAGGAAGGCGGCGAGCGCATCCGTTTGTGCGGGTGGTTGCTTGCGTTTGAACTTCAACATCGACATCGCCTTGCTCCAGATCATGGGCGCGGTTCGGCCCAGCCATCATTGTCGATCAATTCCTTGATCTTGACCTGATCGTATTCAGCTTCGATTCGGGCAACTTCGGCAATTGCGACCTCTTTATCGTCCCCATCGACAGAAAACGGCGTCGCTTTCCGCCATTCGGCCAGATAGGCGTCAGCATCCTTGGCGCCGACCTTCATGGCGGCACGGTCGATGGCTTGCTCGAATCTCTCTGGTAGCTGGATTTTATGGCCGCGACGGCCTTTGCCGCAGATCACCTGAGCGGGGATATCGCGCCAGTATACGATGGTAACTTGTGTCATTTGGAACTCCACTTTTCACGGCGATTTCTTGCCCGTGTCGTTTTTTATCTTTGATTCGCCGCTTATTTACTTTATTAGGGTGTGCACTGCAAAACTCATTGACGGTATGGACCGACGCAACATGACACATGACACACAACAGACCACGAGTCTGTCTTTCGAATTTTTCCCTCCACATAACGCCGAAGCAAGCGCACGTCTATGGCGTTCGGTTGAACGGCTTGCGCCTTTGGGGCCGAAGTATGTTTCGGTAACCTACGGGGCAGGCGGCACCACGCGCGAGCGCACGGTTTCGGCAATCAAAACCATTCAGGAACGCGCCCACCTGAACGTCGCAGGACATCTGACGGTGGTCGGGGCCAGCAAGGCCGAAACTCTGGATGTGGCGCGCGGGTACGCCGCTATGGGCGTGCGCCGCATCGTAGCATTGCGCGGGGATGCACCAAAAGGGCAGGACTCTTTTACCGCGCATCCGGACGGGTTTAACAACGCTGCCGAACTGGTCGAAGGACTGGCCGAAATCGGCGGTTTCGAAATTTCCGTGGCGGCTTATCCCGAAAAGCATCCTGATTCCGCCGATATGAAAGCTGACATTGATAACTTGAAACGCAAGATCGATGCGGGGGCGAGCAGCGCCATCACGCAGTTCTTCTTCGACAATCAGGACTTCCTGCGCTTCCGTGATGCGGCGGCCGATGCGGGTATCAGCGCGCCGATCATTCCGGGCATCCTGCCGGTGGAAAACTTCACCAAGATGCTGCGGTTTGCCGATATGTGTCAGGCCAAAGTGCCGGACTGGATGCACCAAGCCTTCCGCAATGCCGGCGATGACGCCGACGTTCTTGCTACCGCGCTTTGTGCGGAGCAATGCGACGAGATGCAATCCGAGGGCGTGGACCACCTGCATTTCTACACGCTCAACAATCCGGACTTGGTCTACAACATCAGCCGCGCCTTGGGGTTTGAGGCGGTCGGAGTGGATGTCGCCAGCAGTGTTGCTTGATTTAAAAGCTTGGGTTGATTGTCGAATGTGCTTCTCGCTATTCTGGTTGCATTGATTTGTGAACAGAGGCTTTGTGTTGGTTATGAAGATTATTGTTAGACTGATATCCATCGCCTTTTTGGTTGTGGTATTTGTCGTTGTAATGACCGTGTTGCAATTCAAATATTTTGGACCATGGCAGCACATTCGGAACACAGAGAAGGCTGAGGCATTTAATCAAACAAATTGGGAAACAGGTTTCGCGGATGTCTACACGGTAGAGACCGCTATTGAGCTGAACGATCAAATGCGTTCAGTTTCTTTTGAAGTGATTTGTGCGCGAAAAATGAAAACCGCCGGTGTTAGCCTCATAGACAATGCTGCCACCATTCGAGAAGGCACCCACAATTTCAATTCGCGCGAAACCAATTTACCCATATCTGACGACTACCAAGTTATCTTTGATACACAGCTTTCCTGCGATAGACTGGCTAAAGATATTGTGGGCCAAGAATTTCCTTTCAGCCCGAAATATCAATTGTCGGTCAGTGTACAACACATTTCCGAGCCTAACACATCTTGCACTATTCATTTGAAAGGGGAAGCGTTTCAGTTTGAAACACTGCGGGTGTTCCCTGTTACAATTTTGTCAGCGAGGCAAGAACGCATCAGCAGTGTACTTTCCAGAGACGAATACGGACCGGCTGACGCGGCCCTCATTCGAGCGCTTGAAAGCGAAAATCCACAACCAAGAGATTTATACAGACGCTTTGATACCAAATATTATTGGTCTGACGAGAATAGGTGTTGGCACGAAATTCGGGGCGAATGCGCGCCGCGCGCAAACACGATTTGTTCGTTAACTCGATAGGTGTCGGCATCACCTGCCTTGCGCCGCCCCGCAATCCGCACTATCTTCATTCCAAACACTGCGCCGAATTCTGAGCGCGGAGAGATTGGCTGAAAATAGTGACGGATCGTCATTCCCATAATCCGAGGGGGAACTCGGGTGGCAAACGGCGTGCGGTTGGCAGAAATGCCGTGCTCGACAGAAAACCGCTTTATGCTGCACTGGACCTCGGGACAAATAGTTGCCGGATGCTGATTGCGGAGCCGGATGGATCGCACTTCAAGATTGTTGATGCGTTCTCTAAGTCTGTGCGTCTTGGAGTTGATCTTGAACGCACCGGATCGCTCTCTAATGCAGGTATCAACCGAACGCTTCAGGCTTTGCATGTTTGCTCCAGAAAGCTACGTAAACTTGGTGTGAAAAACTCGCGTCTGGTCGCGACCGAAGCCTGTCGGCGGGCCAAAAACGGCGAGCAGTTCATGGGCCGGATCCGCAATGAAACCGGTCTGCGACTTGAGGTTATCAACCCAGCCGAGGAGGCCCGTCTGGCGGTTGTCAGTTGTTCGCCTTTGCTGGAGCCGTTGGCAGAGCATATTCTGGTTGTCGACATCGGCGGCGGCTCGACGGAACTGGTCTGGGTCGATCTTTCCGAGGTCGCGCCTGAGGACAAAATGAAAACCATGCTGGACCTACGACCCGGCATTGAGGATGTAACCAGCTTGCCCGGCGCGCGGATTGTTGACTGGATTTCGGTGCCGCTAGGGGTTGCGACCTTGATGCAGCGGTTCTCGGATGTGCAGGAAGATGGCGCGAAGTTTGCCCTGATGGCCTGTTATTTCGAGGAAATGCTCGAAAACTTTTCGCCTTATAACGATCTGGTGGACCCTTCGATCCTGTCAAAACTACAAATCATCGGCACGTCGGGCACCGTGACCACGCTGGGGGCGATGCATCTGGGACTAAAACGCTATGACCGCAACAAAGTTGACGGTTTACGGATGCGGGCACAGGACGTAAACGCGGTGATCGAACGGTTTTTGGAGCTTGGTCCGCAGGGACGGCGCATCGAGCCAGGGATTGGCAAGGATCGGGCGGATCTGATTATGTCCGGCTCCGCGATATTGCAGACGCTGTTGCGCATCTGGCCGACCGAGTCGGTGCGGGTCGCGGATCGGGGGCTGCGCGAGGGTATGTTATTTTCGATGATGAACGCGGATGGCGTTCTGGAGAGCAGGTTTAAAGACGATGGCTGAAAAGAAAAACACATCGGGGCGCGGACAGCGCGACCTTAAAGTACGGGTGAAATCGGCCAAGGGGCGCAAGCTGTCGTCGACGCTGTGGCTGGAACGTCAGTTGAATGACCCCTATGTGAAGCGCGCCAATGCCGACGGTTATCGTGGGCGGGCGGCCTATAAGATTGCAGAACTCGACGAGCGGTTCGGGTTTCTGGTGCCGGGTGCACGGGTGGTTGATCTGGGCTGTGCGCCGGGTGGCTGGTCGCAGATTGCCGTCGAGCGCGTGAACGCACTGGGCGAGCGTAAAGGCAAGAAGGTCGGCACGGTTCTGGGTATTGATCTGAAAGAGGTCGAACCGATTCCGGGGGCGCAGTTACATGTGCTCGATTTCCTCGAAGAGGGCGCGGACGACAAGGTTAAGGAATGGCTGGGTGGCAACGCCGATGTTGTGATGTCCGACATGGCGGCGAGCGCGTCTGGGCACAAGCAGACCGACCACATCCGGATTATCGCACTGGTCGAGGCGGCGATTTACTTCGCGCTCGACGTGCTGGACGAGGGCGGGACGTTTGTTGCCAAGGTGCTGGCTGGCGGTGCGGAAGAGCAGATGTTGTTGATGCTGAAGAAAAACTTCAAGAAAACCATTCACGTCAAACCACCGAGCAGTCG
>DFBM01000151.1:0-2586 GCA_002366645.1 Rhodobacterales bacterium UBA3080
CTGCATGTTACACTGCATCGATGACCCAAAAATCCGATATGAAAAACCTGCAACGCGCGGTTCAGCCGATGCCTGATTTTGTAGCCACGGCGTTGGACGCTGCCGGGCTGCACGTGGCGTATGAGGCACGACCTGCCTATCAACGCAATGACTATCTGTCGTGGATCAACCGGGCCGTTCGCGAACCCACCAAGCAAAAACGCCTGACCCAGATGCTGGATGAGTTGACCGCTGGTGACTGTTACATGGGTATGGCTTGGAGTCGGAAGTAAAAGCGCCCTCGGTTGGAGGGCGCTTTCAACCAGTTTAGCTTTTAGCCAAATTCCGCAGCACATAGTGCAGAACACCGCCGTTTTCGACGTATTCGATCTCGACTTCGGTATCTATACGGCATTTGAGAGTGATCTCTTTTACCGTTCCGTCCGCATATGTAATGGTTGCAGGGACTTCGGATAGCGGTTTCAAGTCGCCTTCAAGTCCGGTGATCGAGATGGTTTCCTCGCCCGTAATGCCAAGCGTTTTGCGATCGTCATCGCCGGTGAACTCGAACGGGATGACGCCCATGCCGACCAGGTTGGAACGGTGGATGCGTTCAAACGTTTTGGCAATTACTGCGGAAACACCCAGCAAGGACGTGCCTTTGGCGGCCCAGTCGCGGGACGATCCGGCGCCGTATTGCTCGCCTGCTACGATCACCAGCGGGGTTCCGGCGGCTTTATAGGCCATCGCTGCGTCGTAGATCGAGGTTTGTACGCCGTCGGGGCCTTTGGTGTAGCCGCCTTCGACGCCGTCCAGCATCTCGTTCTTGATGCGGATGTTGGCGAAGGTACCGCGCATCATGACTTGGTGGTTGCCGCGCCGTGAGCCGTAGGAGTTGAACTCCCGTTGGCCGACTTGACGGTCGATCAAATACTTACCGGCGGGGCTGTCCACTGCAAAAGAACCAGCGGGCGAGATGTGGTCGGTGGTGACCATATCGCCAAGCACGGCCAGCATACGGGCATCTTTCACATCCGTAATGACGCCAGCTTCGGCGGACATGCCTTGGAAGTATGGCGGGTTCTGGATGTAGGTTGATGCGGCAGGCCAGTCGTAGGTAAGGCTGTCGGTTGTTTCGACGCCTTGCCATTTTTCGTCGCCTGCGAATACGTCGGCGTATTTTTCCTGGAAGGCTTCGCGGGTGACGGTTTTTTCGACCAGTTCGGCAACTTCTTGCGTGGTTGGCCAGATGTCTTTGAGCATGACTTCGGTGCCGTCGGGGCAAGTGCCCAGCGGCTCGTTCTGCAAATCAATGTCCATCGTACCCGCGATGGCATAGGCCACGACAAGCGGCGGGGATGCCAGATAGTTGGCGCGCACATCAGGGGAAATTCGCCCCTCGAAGTTGCGGTTACCCGATAGAACGGAGGTTGCGACCAGATCACCTTCGGCGATTGCTTCGGATAGCTCTGGCTGGATTGGACCGGAGTTACCGATACAGGTTGTGCAACCGTAACCCACAAGGTTGAAGCCCACGGCATCAAGGTCTTTTTGCAGGTCTGCGGCTTCGAGATATGCTGAAACCACTTGGCTTCCCGGTGCGAGGGAGGTTTTCACCCAAGGCTTGCGGTTGAGGCCAAGCGCCGCCGCTTTGCGTGCCACCAGCCCTGCGCCGATCATAACGTACGGGTTCGAGGTGTTTGTGCAGGATGTGATCGAGGCGATAACAACCTTGCCGGATTCCATCGTGTAATCCTCGCCTTTGACAGCAACCTCTTTACCCATCGGACGTTTGAAGGTTTCTTCCATTTCTTTACGGAAGGCTTCTTTGGCGTTGGTGAGGGCCACGTAATCCTGCGGACGTTTCGGACCGGAGATGGCCGGAACGATTGTGCCCATATCGAGCGATAAGGTAGCGGTGTAGATCGGGTTGTAATCCGCATCGCGCCAGAAACCGTTTTCTTTGGCGTAGGCTTCGACGAGTGCAATACGGTCTTCGTCACGACCCGAAACGCGCAGGTAGCGCAGGGTTTCGTTGTCGATCGGGAAGAAGCCACAGGTGGCGCCGTATTCGGGGGCCATGTTGGCGATGGTGGCGCGGTCTGCCAGTGGCAGGTGGTCTAGACCTTCGCCGTAGAACTCGACGAACTTGCCGACTACGCCTTGTTCGCGCAGCATTTCAACGACTTTTAGCACGAGGTCGGTGGCGGTTGTGCCCTCGACCATTTCGCCGGTCAGTTTGAAACCAACGACTTCAGGGATCAGCATTGAGACGGGTTGGCCTAGCATGGCTGCCTCGGCCTCGATGCCGCCAACGCCCCAACCGAGAACGGCAAGGCCGTTAACCATGGTGGTGTGGGAGTCGGTGCCGACGAGTGTATCGGGGTAGGCTACCTCAACACCGTTCTGGTCTTTGTCGGTCCAGACGGTTTGGGAGAGGTATTCAAGGTTAACCTGATGGCAGATACCTGTTCCGGGAGGAACTACGCGGAAGTTATCAAAGGCGGATTGGCCCCATTTCAGGAAGGTGTAGCGCTCGAGGTTACGTTCGTATTCGCGTTCGACGTTCATCTGGAATGCACGCGGGGTGCCGAACTCGTCGATCAT
>DFBM01000151.1:2692-3352 GCA_002366645.1 Rhodobacterales bacterium UBA3080
TTGCCACCCTTGGCACCCCATTCGGCGAAGGCTTTGATATCGTCAACGGAGACGGTCTTGCCATCCTCAAACCGCAGCATGTTTTCCAGCACGACCTTCAGCGCGGCAGGCAGGCGCGAGAAATCGCCTAGGCCAGCGGCTTGCGCGGCGGGGATGGAGTAATAGGAAACCGTTTGCGATCCGACTTTCAGATCGCGGCGGGTTTTGGCGGTATCGGTTCCAACTTGGATAGTCATGATAAGGGCCTCCGCTTGGGATTGTTATGAATTACTGGTCGCTATGCCCTGAATCACCCTTGGGTTCAATGGGACGAAGTGACTTTGTGTGCAATTGTATACCGTTTGACTTGACGAACGTCAATATCCCCACCGTCAACAATCGCAAGATCGTGAAAAGTTACCGCGCATTCTGGTGTTTGCGGTGTTACCCCTTTTACCGGCAATCGGGATAGGCTACAGAAAACGCATGACTCTTAATGTTTCCAACCTGTCCTGTTATCGCGGTGGTCGCCTTATTTTCGCGGACCAGAGTTTCGCGATTGGCGAAGGCGAGGCGGTGATGTTGCGCGGGCCGAACGGTTCGGGCAAATCGACGTTGCTCAGGGCGTTGGCAGGGATGCTACCCGCCGAGGGCGAAGTGGAGTTGAACGGAATTGCACTG
>DFBM01000151.1:3374-22890 GCA_002366645.1 Rhodobacterales bacterium UBA3080
GCGATCAAACCGCAACTGACCGTGGCCGAGAACCTGACATTCTGGGCGCGGTTGTTCGATGGTGGTTCAATCGAGAAAGCGAAAGAGTTGTTTATTCTGGACGAAATCTGGGACCGTCCGGCGCACGCCTGTTCGGCGGGCCAGAAGCGGCGACTGGGTTTGGCGCGGCTCGTGGTTTCGGGGCGGCCGTTATGGTTGCTGGACGAACCAACCGTCTCGCTGGATGTTGAAACGACGGCGCGGTTTGCAGAGATCATCAAAGATCATTGTGCGAATGGCGGCATGGCATTGATTGCGACGCATATCGATTTAGGTCTGGATGCCCAGCGCGAAGTCTACCTCGATCCTTCGGTGCGACGCGCGAACACACCTACGCGCGATCCATTTCTGGCGGAGGGCTGGGAATGAGCGCGATGATGGCTGTCATGACCCGCGAATTGCGATTGGCGTTGCGCTCCGGTGGCGGGGCTGGCCTTGGGCTGGCGTTCTTCCTGATTGTCGTGATGTTGATCCCGTTCGGCGTTGGTCCGGTTCCGCATTTGCTGGCGCAAATCGCGCCGGGGACGTTGTGGATTGCGGCTTTGCTGGCGTGTTTGTTGTCGCTCGACCGGCTGTTTCAGGCCGATTTCGAAGATGGCACGCTGGATATTCTGACGCTATCGCCGATGCCGCTGGAAACTTTGGTCGCGATCAAAGCAGTGGCCCACTGGATCACAACCGGTCTGCCCTTGGTCGTCGCCGCGCCCATTCTGGGGATGACGCTGAACCTGCCGGACGCGGCCTATTGGTGGCTGGTGGCCAGTCTTGCGGTTGGCACCCCTGCCCTTAGTTTCCTTGGCGCGATTGGGGCGGCGCTGACCGTCGGCATCCGGCGTGGCGGGCTGTTGCTGTCGCTGCTGGTTCTACCACTATATATACCGACGCTGATTTTTGGCGCGCGCTGTGTTTCGGCGGCGGCCGAAGGCATGGATGTCATCCCTGCATTTCAGCTGTTGGGCGGCGTTACCCTGTTCACACTGGCAATGACGCCCTTCGCGGCGGCGGCGGCCCTTCGAATGCATATGCGTTAGCGTATATGTGACCATAAAACCGTTGCGTCGCAATTCAGCAGCGCATAGGAAATACCGGAAAACATAAGGACAACAACTATGTCTATCTGGGAATTCGCCAATCCGGTCCGTTTTATGCGGCTTTCGGGTAAAGTTCTGCCTTACGCGACAGTGCTGGCGATCGGCTTATTGGTGGTCGGCCTTGTCTGGGGCTTCTTCTTTACGCCGGACGACTACAAGCAGGGCTCAACGGTTAAAATCATATATATCCATGTGCCCGCTGCCACTTTGGCAATCAACGCGTGGGGCGTGATGTTTATTGCTTCGCTGGTTTGGCTGATCCGCCGTCATCACGTTTCGGCACTGGTCGCGCGCGCGGCCGCACCTGTTGGCGCGACGCTGACTGTAGTTGCGTTGATTACCGGCGCGATCTGGGGCCAGCCGATGTGGGGCACCTATTGGGAGTGGGACCCGCGGCTGACATCGTTCCTTGTGCTGTTCATCTTCTATCTGGGTTACATGGCCCTGTGGGAAGCGATTGACGAACCCGACAAAGCTGCCGATCTGACCTCGGTTTTAGCCATGGTTGGCACCGTCTTTGCAGTTCTGTCACGCTATGCCGTAAACTTCTGGAATCAGGGTTTGCATCAGGGGGCTTCGCTGTCACTGGATAAAGAAGAGCATGTCGCGGATGTGTTTTACCAACCGTTATTGATGTCGATGGCAGGGTTCTTCTTCTTGTTTCTTGCGCTAGTGCTGCTACGCACCCGCACCGAAATCCGCGCGCGTCGTATAAGGGCGCTACAACAGCAGGAGGCGCACTGATGCCTGATCTGGGAAAATACACCGAGATCGTTTTGACCGCCTACGCGGCGACCATTGTACTGTTGGCGGCGATTATTGTCGTTTCCGTACTGCGATCCCGAAAAACCAAACGCCAGTTGGCGGAGCTTGAGGCACGTCGGAATGGCTAAAATCAGCCCATATGTTGCGCTTCCACCGATCATTTTTCTTGGTCTGGCGGGGCTGTTCTATTTCGGCCTTTCCCGCGAGGATGCAAACAATCTGCCCAGCGCGATGATCGGGCGAGACGCGCCGGCATTTATCAATATCACCGACCTGCGCGAGGATCCCGCGCCCACCGCCGAGGACTTGCACCTTGAGGGTGTCAAATTCGTGAACTTCTGGGCCAGCTGGTGCGGCCCCTGCCGTGCCGAGCATCCGATTCTGGAGCAAATGGCGAATGACGGGCTGAACCTGATTGGCGTCAACTACAAGGACCAGCCAGACAACGCGCTGGGATTTCTGGAGGAACTTGGCGATCCGTTTGCGAAGATCGGCGCGGATTTTACCGGCCGCACAGGGCTTGAATGGGGCGTTTACGGCGTGCCTGAAACCTTCGTCATTGATGGCAACGGCAAGGTTCTTTACCGCCATCCCGGGCCATTGACTCAACGGATTATGGATGAACGGATACTGCCGGCAATTGCCGCTGCAGAATAATCCGTTGGTTCTGGCAGCCAATCCCAATATCGTGCGGCGATGAACCGTTTATATCCAGACCGAACCTATACGGCTGCTCCTGATGCCGGAAACTTCTGGCAATCCACCACGGAAACGCCGCAGGTTCCAACGCTCGCGGGTGATCTAAAGACCGAAGTCGCCATTATTGGCGCGGGATACACCGGCCTGAACGCTGCGTTGCAACTGGCGGAAAAACACGGGATCAAAGCCACGGTTATTGACGCTGCGTGGCCCGGTTGGGGCGCCTCGGGGCGCAATGGCGGTTTTGTCGGTTTTGGTGGAAGCAAACTTTCGGACCAGAAGTTGTTGTCAAAGTTTGGAGACGACGAGGCGCGCAAGTTTTTTGCGACGCAACGCGCCTCGATCGAGACTGTGCGAGAAAACCTTGACCGCTATGCGATCGAGGCCGACGCTGTCGGGCAAGGCGAATACTATCTGGCGCATCGACCCAGAGAATTTGCCGGGATGCCGGAGGAAGCACGGTTTCTCAAAGATATTCACGGCAGCGATGTACCGGTTTTATCCCCCGACGCCTTGGCCGAACGAGGGCTGAACAGTCCGGGTTTTCATGGCGGCATGCATGTGCCCTTCGGTTTCGGGATCAATCCTTTGAAATATGTTCTGGGGTTGTCAGACGCGGCGCAAAGGCTTGGTGTTGACATTTATGGTCAAACGAAGGCAACGAAAGTTGAACGCCATCAGGGTGGCTACCGGATAACCACGACAACTGGTGTTCTACAGGCACAAAAACTGCTGATTGCGACTAACGGGTATTCCACCGACGGATTGCCGAACGCGATAAACGGCTGGTTCCTACCGATACTTTCGAACATTCTCGTCACCCGCCCGCTGACGGAATCCGAGCGGCAAGATCAAGGCTGGACCGCTACGGATATGGTCGCGGACACCCGCAATCTGCTGCACTATATCCGGTTGCTACCTGATGGACGCTTCCTGTTCGGGATGCGCGGCGGTACTGGTTTTAGCCCACGCGACGAGGCGGCGATGAAACGGCGAGTTCGCAAAAGTTTCGAGACACTTCTCCCTGCGTGGGCGAACGTCGAAACCCCCTATTTCTGGTCCGGCCTCGCGTGTCTGTCACGAAGCCTGAACGCCTATATCGGGCCGCTCGCCGGTATGGAAAACGCTTACGGCGCGATGGGGTATCACGGTAGCGGTATCGCTATGGCAAGTTGGGCGGGGCGCAGTGTTGCCGATATAGTTGCAGGGGTGACGCAGCCGTCCGCCCTGCCCGCGAATTTGCGCCAACCGATGAAACCCTTCCCTTTTCCGGCGGCGCGGCGTCATTACCTGAAGGCGGCTTATGCTTGGTATGGCGTGAAGGATCGCTGAGTCGGTTCAACGGTGCTTGACGAAAGCGCAAAACCCCATCATATCCCTGTCCCATGACAGACATATCGAAAATCCGCAATTTCTCCATCGTGGCGCATATTGATCACGGTAAATCCACGCTCGCTGATCGCTTGATCCAGCAGACCGGCACGGTTGCCGATCGCGATATGCAGGCGCAGATGCTTGATAGCATGGATATTGAACGCGAACGCGGCATTACCATCAAAGCCAACACGGTGCGGATCGATTACAAAGCCAGCGACGGCGAGGAATATGTCCTGAACCTGATCGACACGCCGGGCCACGTGGATTTCGCATACGAGGTCAGCCGCTCCATGCGTGCGGTTGAGGGATCGCTGCTGGTTGTGGACGCCTCGCAAGGGGTTGAGGCACAGACTTTGGCGAATGTTTATCACGCGCTCGATGCCGACCACGAGATTGTTCCGGTGCTGAACAAGATCGACCTACCCGCTGCGGAGCCTGAACGGGTTTGCCAGCAGATCGAAGATGTGATCGGGATCGATGCCTCGGACGCTGTGCATATTTCGGCGAAAACCGGCCTTGGTATTCCTGATGTGCTTGAAGCGATTGTTAAGCGTCTGCCGTCGCCTGAGGGCGTCGAGAACGCACCACTGAAGGTGATGCTCGTTGACAGTTGGTACGATGCCTACCTAGGCGTTGTGGTTATGATCCGCGTGATTGACGGGCGTTTGAAAAAGGGTGATCGCATCCGCATGATCTCGACCAATGCGGTTTATCCGGTGGACCGCGTCGGTGTGTTCAAGCCCGAGATGACACAGGTGGAAAGCCTTGGACCGGGTGAAATCGGGTTCCTGACGGCCTCGATCAAGCAGGTCCGTGATACGCGTGTGGGTGATACGATTACACATGAAAAGAAGGGGTGCGAAGAAGCGCTTCCCGGTTTCCAGCCCGCTCAGCCGGTGGTTTTCTGTGGCCTGTTTCCTGTTGATACCGCCGAATTCGAAGACCTGCGCGAGAGCATCGAAAAGCTGGCGTTGAATGACGCATCGTTTAGCTACGAGATGGAGACTTCGGCTGCGCTGGGTTTCGGGTTCCGCTGTGGTTTCTTAGGATTGCTGCATCTCGAAGTTATCCGCGACCGGATCGAGCGCGAGTATGACATCGACCTGATTACGACCGCCCCGTCGGTGATTTACCAAGTGCATATGCGTGACGGCACCATCATCGAGATGCACAACCCTGCCGACATGCCTGACCCGACCCTTATCGACCATATCGAAGAGCCGCGGATCAAAGCCACGATCCTTGTTCCCGACGATTATCTCGGCGATGTGCTGAAACTATGTCAGGACCGCCGCGGTATCCAGATTGATCTAACCTATGCGGGTAGCCGTGCGATGGTGGTCTATGACCTACCGCTGAACGAGGTGGTATTCGACTTTTACGATCGCCTGAAATCGGTAACCAAAGGCTATGCGAGCTTCGACTACTCGATGGAAGGGTATACCGAGGATCAGCTGGTGAAAATGCAGATTCTCGTGAATGACGAGCCGGTCGACGCCCTATCGACCATGGTCCACCGCGCCCGCGCCGAAGCCCGTGGTCGCGCGATGTGTGCCAAGCTTAAGGAACTAATCCCGCAGCATATGTTCAAAGTGCCAATTCAGGCCGCTATCGGCGGACGGATCATCGCACGCGAAACCATTTCAGCGCTTCGCAAAGATGTTACAGCCAAATGCTATGGCGGCGACATGACCCGTAAACGCAAGCTGCTCGACAAGCAGAAAAAGGGTAAAAAGAAAATGCGGGAATTCGGTAAAGTGGCCATCCCGCAGCAGGCGTTTATCAATGCGCTGAAGATGGATGATTGATCAACTGACCTGCCGCGAACAGGTTGTAGATAACGTAGCTCGCAACACATATATTTGAACATCCTAATTTTTCGATATATACACTCCCCTGTGCGCAAGAAAAATAACATACGGGGAGAAAAGTATGAACAAAATAGCTACGGCTGTGATCGCGCTTGTCATTAGTGCAACCGGATTTGCGCCTGCGGTGAGCGCTGAAGTTCTCGGAACCTATGTCCGCAAGGGCGATCAGGTGATTACGGTGCATACCGATGGCGGTTTGCTGTATTGCACGCGTCTAACTGACGGGTTTGAACTGTGCCACGGGATGGCGGAGCAGGCTGACGGTACTTGGACGGGCAAGAAGATGAAGCACCCTGATATGCCGAAATTCATGACGTTTAACGGCACCGTAACTTTTGGCGACGGAACGATGTCGTTGAAAGGCTGTGCGATGGGGAATTCGCTGTGCGATTCCGAATACTGGCCAGAGCAATAACCAAACTTGCGGTGCGTGTTCGCGCGCACCACATTGGCGCCATCTGAAGCAGAGGATGGAAAACGCCACGTACCGACCCTATATTCTGGTCAACTAATAAGGGGTCGCCGAAAATGCCATTTACCTTCGATAACAGCTACGCACGTTTGCCCAAGCAGTTTTATTCTGCGCAAGCTCCGACGCCAGTCACGGCCCCGGCCCTTGTGAAACTGAATCGGAAGCTGGCCACTGAAATCGGTGCGGATGCCGATGTGCTGGATACCTCCGAGGGGATCGAGATGTTGGCTGGCAACCGGATCGCCGAGGGCTCGACTCCCATAGCGACCGCCTACGCTGGTCACCAGTTTGGCGGCTGGAACCCGCAGCTTGGCGATGGACGCGCGGTGTTGTTGGGCGAGGTTGTCGGGGCGGACGGTATCCGGCGCGACATCCAGCTGAAAGGCTCGGGTCCGACGATGTTTTCCCGCAATGGTGACGGGCGTGCAACGCTCGGCGCGGTGCTGCGGGAGTATCTGGTAAGCGAGGCGATGGCGGCTCTGGGTCTGCCGACGACACGTGCTTTGGCGGCGGTGACAACTGGTGAGCAAATATTGCGCGACGGCTACGAACCCGGCGCCATTCTGACCCGCGTTGCGCAAAGCCATATCCGCGTGGGTACGTTTCAATTCCACTATTCCCGCAAGGACACTGACGCCCTGCGCCTGTTGGCGGATCACGTTATCGTGCGACATTACCCCGAGGCTGGTGACACCGACAATCCGGTGCGCGCTATGCTGGAGGGGGTGGTTGCACGGCAGGCCGAACTTGTGGCGCGCTGGATGCATTTCGGGTTCATTCACGGGGTTATGAATACAGACAATTGCGCGATATCGGGAGAAACCATCGACTACGGCCCTTGTGCTTTTATTGACGTATTCCACCCGGAAACGGTGTTCAGCTCGATTGACCGTCAAGGGCGGTACGCGTGGAACAATCAGCCTAATATTGCCCATTGGAACCTGTCGCAATTCGCCCAAACGCTGATCCCGTTACTGTCCGACGATGAGGACGCGGCGACCAAGATTGCGCAAGAGGTGCTAAATCTGTTCCCCGAGGTATTTGCCAAAGAATTTTACGCAGGCTTTGCGCGCAAGTTGGGGGTGTTGGAAGACTCGATGGAGGTTCGGAAATTAATAACCGATTTGTTTAGCGTCATGACAGACGGCGAGGTCGATTTTACGCTGTTTTTCCGGCATCTGACTTCGTCGGTTACGGGTGGCGAGTACGCCACTGTGCGGATGATGTTCAAGGATAGCACTTCGTTTGATGCATGGTTAACGCGTCTGGAAGATTTGGCGGGTGCAGATATCGGTACGCGTGTCGCAGCGATGCGCCAAGCCAATCCCGTTTACATTCCGCGCAATCATCGTATCGAAGAGGTTATTGCCGCCGCCAACAATGGTGACCTGAGACCGTTTGAACGCCTGCACGAAGTTCTTTCAACGCCGTTCGACGAGCGACCCGATAGCGCGGAATACGAAAACGCGCCGCGGCCCAATGAGGTCGTTCAGGCAACTTTCTGCGGCACCTAGGAATTCGATTGCTTTTGCCAGATTTTTTCCGAAGACTAACGGGATTGGAAAACCAGCATTGAGGCAGTAATGAGCAATTCCACTTTCCCCCCGATATTCGACGGTCATAACGACGTTTTATCTTTGCAACACAGCACCGGTGCAGGTGCACGCAAAGCGTTTACGCAAGGCAATGACGCGCATATCGATGTGCCGAAGTCCCGTCTTGGCGGGTTTGGCGGTGGCTTCTTTGCAATTTACGTGCCCTCTCCCGGTGATTTTTCGGAATACTACGAAAAGATGCAGGAGGCAGCGTATGACCTGCCCCTGCCGGCACCGGTTCCACAAACGGAAGCGGCGCCCGTGGTATTGGCACAAGCTCAGATACTCCGCGATCTCGAAGCGGACGGTGCGCTGAAGGTGTGCACGAAGGTTTCCGAAATTCGCGAGTGTCTCGATACCGGAATTATGGCTGCGATCATGCACATTGAAGGGGCTGAAGGGATCGATACCGATCTCGATATGCTGACAACACTGCATAACCTTGGCCTGCGCTCGATTGGTCCGGTCTGGAGCAGGCCGACGGCTTTTGGGCACGGCGTGCCGTTCCGCTATCCTTCGGACGGTGATATCGGCCCGGGCCTGACACAAGCTGGCAAAGATCTTGTGCGCGAATGTAACCGGCTCGGGATCATGCTCGACCTCTCGCACCTGAATGCGGCGGGCGTGCGCGACATTGCCAAAATCAGTGACGCGCCTTTGGTCGCTACCCATTCCAACGCCCATGCCATCAGCCCACATGCCCGCAACCTGACGGACGAGCAGTTGGCGATGATCAGGGATAGTGACGGCATGGTCGGTCTGAACTTTGCCGTGGCGTTTTTGCGGCCGGATGGACAAATGCGGGAGGACGTAAGTATGGACTTGATGATGCGACACCTCGATCACCTGATCACCTGATCACGCATCTGGGCGAGGATCGTGTTGGTCTGGGCTCGGACTTTGATGGCGCGACTGTGCCCGAAGGTATCAGGGATATTGCCGGACTTCCTAGTCTGCGGGATGCGATGCGCGCGCACGGAATTGACGAACCGCTGATGGCAAAGCTTTGCAACGAGAATTGGTTGGCGCTGCTTGAAAGAACGTGGAAGGAATAACCTCGGGCACACTTGACCTTCCCTTGACTGGAAGCCTTACAAATTGGGAAACAACGATAGACAGGAACGCCAGATGAGCATTTTCACCCGCCGAAACTTTCTGAAATCCACGGTGGCCAGCATGGCCGTCCTTGGCGGGGTAGCTGTCTATTGGCCGAAATCCGGATTCGCCCAGCCGAACGTGGGCATGTTCAACGCCTTGAAAATTCCGCCGCTACTCGATGGGCGTGAAGAAAGCGGTGTGCAGGTCTACGATTTGACCATGCAAAACGGCATTACTGAATTTTTTGAGGGGTATCAAACCCCGACCAGCGGCATCAACGGTAGTTATCTCGGCCCGACACTGAAAATGCGCGAAGGTTCGACGGTTCGGCTGAATGTGTCGAATGAGCTTGGCGAGCCTTCGACCCTCCATTGGCACGGCATGCATTTGCCCGCCCGTATGGACGGTGGTCCGCATCAGGTGGTGAATGATGGCGAAACATGGTCGCCCGAGTTTACTATAAAACAAAAAGCGGCGAGCCTTTGGTATCACCCGCATCTAATGGGCAAAACGGCCGAACATGTCTGGCGCGGTATGGCCGGCATGATCCTGATCGAAGATAGCGAAACCGATGCCCTGCCCTTGCCCAAACGCTATGGTATCGACGACGTGCCACTGGTTTTGCAGGATCGCATGTTAACGCGCGACGGCCGAATGGATTACCGTCTGTCGATGCATTCCAGAACAATGGGCATGGTCGGAAATATCCCCTTCGCCAACGGCACTTACGCCCCCTATTTTGAGGCCACCACAACAAAACTGCGGTTGCGAGTGCTGAACGGCTCGAATGCCAGCACCTATAATCTGGCGCTGAATAACGGGCAGAGCTTCACGCAAATCGCAACGGACGGCGGTCTGCTGGAGTCGCCTGTTTCCCTGACGTTGCTTCAGTTGGCTCCTGCTGAACGCGCGGAGTTGGTGGTTGATCTGGTCGCCGGAGAGGTCGTTACCTTGAACAACGTCACAGACGGCGCTACGGGTGGCGGTATGATGGCCAACGAAAATAACAATGCTGTGGCTTTTCCTGTCCTCGAAATCAGGGCAGCGAATGAACTGACTGCGTCGGCTCCACCCCCTGAAAATCTGACATCGATTACTTGGTTGAAAGAAGCGGATGCTGTGAAAACCCGTATCTTCAATCTGGAAATGCAGATGGGTATGGGCCGGATGTCGAGCGGCGGTAATTCTCACAGCATCAACGGTAAAGTCTTGGATATGATGCACATCGACGAGACAGTAAATCTGGGTGATACCGAGATTTGGGAACTACGAAACGTTTCGATGATGCCACACCCGTTCCACATGCACGACGTTCAGTTCCAGATACTCGATCGCAACGGTAGACCTCCGGCCGCCAACGAGCACGGGCGCAAAGACGTTGTCATGGTGAATTCGGGTGAAGTTGTGCGCATTATCATGAAGTTCGAGGATTACGCCGATCCGGACGCTCCTTTCATGTATCACTGTCATATCCTCGAGCACGAAGACGCCGGTATGATGGGGCAGTTTGTGGTCGTCTAACGCGTGGACAGCGCGTGGTGCCACTCATATAGTCAACGCCATATCCGAAACCCTTCAATATGGCGGACCTATACATGCTATCCGGAAAACTCGCAGTCGTTACAGGATCAAATTCGGGCATTGGCCTCGGTGTAGCGCGAAAACTCGCCGAACAGGGCGCGAACGTTGTCATCAATTCGTTCACCGACAATGCGGAAGACCACGCGCTCGCTGCGTCAATGGCGGCGGAGTTCGACGTGAAGGTGCAGTATATATCTGCCGACATGTCGAAAGGACAGCAGTGTCGGGATTTGATCGCCAAAGCGGGCGATGTCGATATTCTGGTTAACAACGCCGGTATCCAGCATGTCGCCGCGGTCGAGGACTTTCCGATTGATAAGTGGGATGCGATCATCGCCATCAATATGACGTCCGTGTTCCACACCACAGCCGCCTGCTTGCCCGGGATGCGCGCGCGTGGATGGGGGCGGATCGTCAATATCGCGTCAGCCCACGGATTGACGGCCTCGCCCTTTAAATCCGCCTATGTCACCGCCAAACATGGCGTTGTTGGCCTGACAAAAACTGTCGCACTCGAAACCGCCGAAGATCCGATCACTTGTAACGCCATCTGCCCGGGATACGTGCTAACCCCCTTAGTCGAGGCACAAATCCCAGACACCATGGCCCAATACGACATGGACCGCGAAACCGTCATCCGTGATGTATTGCTGCAACGACAACCGTCAAAACAGTTCGCCACCACCGATCAAATCGGCGGCTGCACAACATTCCTTTGCTCACCGTCGGCGGATCAAATCACCGGCACCACCTTGTCCGTAGATGGTGGTTGGACGGCGTTGTAGATAGCATCAGGCGGCCAATGTGGCCTATGCCGCGCCGAGCAACTTCGACAGTTCCCTTCGAATACGACTAAAAACGCTAGCACCGTGTCTGGCCCTTCCCGATCCGTTGATCATGGCGGTATCGATGAAAAGTTTGTAACCTTTTTCCCGTATTTGGCGATGGAATTCTACGTGCTCGCAGATTTCTTCGCCTTTGTCATTGATGCCGAGATATTCACACCCTTCAATGTACGATAGCTTGTAAATGCCAAGCCCGCCAAATGCGCTGTCGACTTCGATCATTCCAGCATCTGCGGGCCACGGAACTCTGATTTTGTCCAATACCGAGTATTTGGCCGCCCTTCTTGACATTTCGGTGGATTTCTTACGGACCAGTTCCCAGCAATCTTCGGGTGAAAATTCGGGATGTCGATACGCCCAAGCGTCATAATATAGTTCGGTCTGGTTGGCAAAAACCGCTGCCTGCCCGTCCGGCCAGTTTCGCAGATGGGAGAGGATTTTCGACTTTGGAAAAATTTCGTTGATATTGTCCAGATCCATAATTATCGCGTAGTCAAAACCGCCGAGACGCTCGTGATTTCTAACCAGTTCAAGGGCCATGTTTCGTAAATATGAAAGTCGCTCGGTTCGCAGCGAAATTTCTGCGTCAAGGTTTTCGAAGGTTCTCACCACGCCACGCTGGCAAATCCCGTCAAACTCCTGAAGCAGTGTTAATGTGTCATCGGTCGATCCGTTTTCCAGAAAGACATAGCCCCAGTCAGTAACGTCATTTCCGAGATCGGAAAACCAGTCGAACAACTGCGGAAGCGAATGGGCGCAATCTCTTGCTAATCCAATAATCACAACGCGTGCGTCGACGGGATTTCCGTTTTCTGGCGTTTTCATGTGTATTCACCCTCTATGAATTGCACGCGCTATCCTCTTGTTACTAAAACGTTTTATCAACTGAATTTCTGTGCCTTCCAAGGTTGCATCGGAACACATGTTACCGCAAACCTAAACGATCCCCTTAAACCGCTCAGGTATCTGCACGACGGGATCGCCCTTTATCATGGCCGGTTTATTCAACGCGTAAATTGGCCTGCGCCATGTCTGTAAATGCCGGGCTTTGGCAAAATAGGCGTCGCCGTCGACCGGTTTTGATTCCAAAACAGTTTTAAAGAGTTGCTCGCGTCGGGATAGATGGCCTGTCCAGCCGGTGGCGAGCCGGTCTTTGTCGGCGGTTTTCCCTGTCGCCAGTTGATAATCAACCATTCCGAAGTGGAACAGAAACAGGTTCGGATCGATATGGAAGTTACGCCCTTTAATGCGGTGCATACCGGAGCCCCATGTAACTGGCTTAAAAGCGACTACTGGCTTGGTGTAGCGAGACGAAAGATGGGCATACCGGCGTTGATCAAGGAACGGGCGGGTCGGGTCTAGCTGTTCTTCGAGGGACATATGCTGACCGACATCGAGGCCAAGGCCTGACACCGTTGCGCGTGATGTAATTCCCGACAGGTACTTCGGCAGTGAAAGGTCGAGAGATGGATCAACGACCAGGAACTCGTCGACGTCAGTCACTATCACCGCGTCGAAATACTTGAACAGCCCGCGTGCGAGGTTTGACATAACCCGTGCGCGTCGCCGCATTGCAGGAACCCGTTCCAGCGGTATATGCGGTAAGTATAGCGTATTGATATCCTGCGCAGATTCAGGCGGGACCTGATCATGGCCATCGAGAAAAACATAGAGGTTTTTCATGCCAAAAGCGTCACCGTAATAGCTTATCCACTTATCCAGAAAAATGGAGTCGTTTCGTACCGTGGTAATCGCGGCAATTCTTAGGGGTTCTCTGCTCGCGATCGTCATAAAGGCGCCTGTTTTGGACTGGCTCAGAATAGAACCTATTTTCGAATAATAGCTGGATACACTAATCTAACATACAATCCCACCTACTTGTCGCGGTTTTTCCACTTAGAACCGACGGTACTAAACCGTTAGGGATCCGGAGCAATCCAGTCCGGCACGATTCCGCATTGTGCAATATAGTCGGCCACTTTCCTCCCTGCAAACAGGCCGTGATCCGAGATCAGGACGGTTTTCACACCGATCGCAGCACCGCCTAAAACGTCCGTGTGCAATGTATCGCCAACCATCGCAATGCGGCTACGCGGGACCGAGGATGGAATGCGGGAAAGCGCGATATCGTAGACGTTTCCAAAGGGTTTTCCGAAGAACTCCGGCTTTATGCCCGTTCGTCGTTCGAGGTCATGCGCATACCATCCCGGCTCCAATGACAGCCCATCCTCACATGGGGCGACGATGTCTGGATTGCCAACAAGAACTGGCCGCGGGCTTCGGGTAAGGCTCTCAACCAGCTTGTCTTGATGGGCTTCGGTCCATGGCGCACTGCCTAGCAGAATAAACCCTTCCACGCGCTCGTATACATCAGGGTCATCGCCAAGCCGAACGCAAGAAACCGGAAACTCGTCAATCGCCGAATGTTCGAGTGCCATCACGCCCCAGAGCTTTTCAGGGCGTAGTGACAACCCCACAGATAAGGCGTCGCGACTGGCGATGACGTCGTTAGGGGTGAAATTGAAACCGAACTTCCGGTACTTCGCCAAAGCAACACGCGCTGGCAGTGACGCACCGTTCGTCACCACAAACACCTGTTTTCCGGCCGCCTGCAATTCGGCAACCCGTTCGGGAGCACCGGGGATGACGGTCTCGCCGATATTCAAAACCCCGAAGGCGTCCAGTAGGAACACGTCAATCTGGTCCGCTATCTCCGCGAGATTTGCAATCGGTTCCGAACGATCAGGGAAACTGGCATCCGGCAACGATATCCGCACCTTCTCGTATTGCTTGAAAACCCAATCAACATCGATAAGCATTTTGTTAACCTGTTTTAGATAGCGGCATTAAGGATCATCGACGGATAGAGAACACAGTGATACGGTGATAACAAGTGTATTCGGCCGCCTGCCCCGTTCCACCGGACGACCGCCAAAGCGAGTGAGTTAGTGATGAATTTTCAAACGCCGCCCGACGCCAAAACATCGCCGAGCATACTACCGGTATGGATGCAGGAATTGCAGGTAGGCCTACCGGTAAGAACGCAATTCGTTCTTTCGGGGAATATCAGAGATATTTATCCAACTTCGTCCGGAGAGTTTCTTCCGACCTTCGATGCGATTTGGTCTATTCTTGAAACTAACGACTATCAGGCATTGCTGGTTTTTGACCCCGTTGACGGCCTTCGAGTCCATCGCGAAGCGGCGAGCGGCACGCAGCCCGCACTCGAAGCGCTCGGGATAGATTTTTCGCCAACCGAATTCGACCTTGGCAAGCTGGTCGAAACCATCAAACGTGTTGGTGCACTAAAAGAAATGTCTGTCGGAATGGTTATCGACTACGCCTCGCAACTGGCGGAGAACCCGAACGAACTTGAGGAGGCAGAGCGTCTGTTTTTTGTCGCGATCGACAAAATGGCCAACCACTCGGTACCGCTTGATTCTACGCAAAACCCTCGCCCTGCTTTCAATCCAATATTCTGGGTCGTGGACTATCTCAATAAAATGCCCAGCTGGTTTGTCGTAGACAACGAAAACATCCGCCTGCTGTCGGTCGGAACACCTGACCTTGAGGAACGCTATGCGCTCGCCTCGGCCTTGGCTCAACAGTTTCCAAACAATGATACATTGGCGCCCCAGTCGCGCACCGATGCGCTTGAAGTGTTTGCGCTGGAAACCGAAGGCATGCTCTTGCGATCAATGGTGGCGATTGCGCGATTGGCCCACTACGAAAAAATTGCTTTGACGGATGTTTCCGACGCTATCAAAACCTATCAATTTGGCACCCAGACTAACCCCTGGAAATCCGAAGTCATGCGGACCCGTATTCGCAACGGTGAGGAAATCCTGACTAATCGTGTGAAGGGACAACCGCACGCGGTACGCAAGACGCTGGATATCCTGATCCGGTCGGTTATGGGGCTAAGTGGTGCACAGACCAGCAGCCGCCACGGTCGCCCGCGCGGAGTCCTGTTTTTCGCCGGTCCGACAGGTGTTGGTAAAACCGAATTGGCCAAATCGGTGACCGAACTGCTCTTCGGTGACGAAACTGCCTATCACCGCTATGACATGAGCGAATTCACCACCGAACACTCGGAATCCCGCCTGATCGGAGCCCCTCCGGGGTATTCGGGCCATGACCGCGGTGGTGAATTGGTTAACGCCGCCCGAACACGCCCGTTCAGCGTTTTCCTTTTTGACGAAATCGAAAAGGCCCACCCGCGCATCCTCGACAAATTCCTGCAAATCATCGACGAAGGCAGGCTGACGGATGGTATGGGGAAAACCGTCAATTTTTCCTCGTCACTTATCATTTTCACGTCCAATATCGGCCTACTGGGCGGTGATACGGCCATGAACCACGGCATGCGGGTTTTACCCGGTGAAAGCTATCACGACACCGAGGCCAAGATCGTCGAGGCCATCCAGAACCATTTCCGCTTCAAGCTCGAGCGCCCCGAACTTTTGAACCGGATCGGCAAGAACATTGTGGTCTTCGAATTTATCAAAGGTCGCACGTCGATCCTGATCTTCAATAATATGCTGCGTAAAATTCTTGATGCTGTGATCGAGGAACGCGGGATAGAGGTGCAACTCTCGGTCGAGGCTGAAAACTCGTTGCAGGACCTGTGTTGTTACGATCTGTTTGAAGGTGGTCGCGGGATCGGGAACAGGTTGGAAATTTACTTCGTCAATCCGCTCGCAAGGTTGCTTTTCGAGCAGGATCTAAAAAGCGGCCAAAGCGTTGTTATCACCAGCGTAACCCACGAAGACGATGAAACCACCTTGGCTATTTAACGCGATATACGTTCAATTGACACTTAACGTCCTCTACCCCTATTTCCCAAATAGGTAATTTGCTTATCCGCCGATCGAGCGATTGATTTTCGGTCGGCACTCTGCTGTCGTGAAACTGTTGCAAAGCCCTGTGAATCAGCTGGTACCCAAAGACATTAACTATGCTTGTCTACGTTTTAACCGGTGGCGGTCGAGATGTTCTCGCGTAACAGTGAATCAGGCACGTATTCGACCATAAGCGACAAGTTTTTGGCACCTAATAATGCTGCGCTCGCTCCCAATGCGAATATTGTGGCGGGCAATACGGATATACGTGATGCGCACCCTGTATATCGACCTGCTTAAATGGGAACCCGTATCCCCGACCTTCCGCTTCCGGACCGGTTCGTCGACCCTCGATAATGCATCAAGACGTGACCTCCGGATCGTTTGAAGACAATCGAGATTTCGCCTTCGAGTGCGCCGAAACGGTCAGGGTGGAAATTGCGGGTCTAGTTGATAACGCTGTCATTGATGCAACTGCAATTAATGTAAAAAGTAACAGCGAGTTAAATCCGGTGAACAGCAACACCGACTTTACAGGCCAGCGCCTAAGTCGGCGTGTTGAGGTATGGGTGCGAAAATAGAAATTCAGCACTCCGCGAACAGCAATATACTGCCGACACCACCCCACCTGACGAGCGGTTGATTGTTGTCACGCGCCCATGATGATATATCAACACAGACTGAGTCTGTGTTGCACCGTATCGAGAGCACCGGACAATTCTATCTCTAGTTTGTGACCGGGTTTTAATGAATATCAACCGTGTAATTAGTTCGACCATAGTACTGGCATTGTTTTCCATCGCGATGCCTGCCAGTGCGTTCGAGATATTCGGCATGCGGTTCTTTGAAAACGCTGCCAGCGAAACCACCGTCCAAAACCCTGTCTACTACTCGCTAGACTTCAACAGCCCTGACGTTTCAACGGAATTGGCGGCAACGCTTCATGCTGCGTCCGATCTCTGGCTTGAGCAAGATGCTCCGACAGAAGGCAGCGCTAGTTTGATCGCTATGGCCAATAGCGACTACCGTTCGATTTTGGCGGCGCTTTACGGTGCGGGGTACTACGCGCCTGAAATCTCGATCACGCTTAACGGCCAGCAAGCCTCGGAAGTGGCGTTCACGCAGGATTTAGCGTCAGTGATAACTGTTGAAATCACCATTGATGCCGGTCCCGAATTCAGATTTGGCAACGTTGATCTCGCCCCGCTTGCTCCGATAACGACTGAACGGCGCGACTTCGTGGAAGCGCCGGACACGGTTGGTCTGCAATCAGGTGCTCCCGCACTGTCAGGCATTGTTGGCACGGCCAAAGATCTAGCGGTCGAAGCGTGGCGCCAGCAAGGTTATCCACTGGCAACGATCGCTGAACGGTCGATTGTCGCCGACCACAGCGATCAGACGCTTGACGTTGCGCTGCAGATCGATCCGGGAAGTCAGGCGACCTATGGACCGATATTGGTCAGCGGCAACGAACGCATGGACGCCGATTTCGTTCGCTACATGGCAAAACTGCCTGAGACTACGGAGTTTGATCCGGACGACCTCGACGCCGCGCGCGCACGCTTGGTGCAACTTCAGGTCTTCAGTTCTATCAGGATTGAAGAGGCCGAAGTGTTGACCTCTGACAGCGCATTGCCAATTACGCTCCACCTGAACGAACAACCCCTCCGCCGGATCGGATTGGGAGCAACCTTCTCCTCGATCGACGGACTCGGAGTCGAAGCCTACTGGATTCACCGCAACCTTTTCGGACGTGCGGAGCGCCTGCGCTTCGAAGCATCGCTGAATGGCATTGAAAGTGCGGATGGTCTGGATGGTCTGGATGGCGCGGATTACGCTGTAGGTCTGCGTTTCACCAAACCGGGCGTTATTGTTCCGGACGTCAATTTTATTGCAGCAGCTGGCGCTGAACACGTGCAAAACGACGAGATTGAACGCGATGCAGCAAGCGTGGATTTCGGCCTTGAATACACACAAGGCGACCTGGCTGCCGGCCTGTCGATCTTCGGTACCTATACCGAAACACAAGATGACCTCGGCTTCCGCCAGTTCCGGTTCGTGGGCTTAAAGGCGGACGCCACCTTTGACAAACGGGACGACAAGCTGGATCCGAGCGGGGGTTATTATCTCGAAGCCACCGTCAGCCCGATGCGTGAATTTGTGTTTGGCAATACAGGCGTTCGAAGCACTGTTGAAGGGCGCGGATACTACGGGTTTGGCGAGGATGACCGGTTTGTGCTTTCCGGTCGCGCGCGCGTTGGCAGCCTTTACGGTTTTCCAGTCAGTGAAGCACCCGCTGACATGCTGTTCTTTTCGGGCGGCGGAAACAGTGTGCGCGGGTTTGGTTTCGAAAGCATCGGAATAACGACGGGCACTGTCTTCACCGGTGGACTATCAACCATTAACCTTAGCGCCGAGATACGGACGAAAGTGACCGACACCATCGGTGTGGTCGGATTTATCGATGCCGGCACCGTAGGACCGAATGCGTTGCCCGACCCTGCAGGCGAATGGCGCAGCGGATTCGGCGTTGGCCTGCGTTATCAGGCCGGACTTGGCCCCTTACGTCTAGACCTAGCGCGTGGGATGGACTTACAGGCGGGCGATCCTGAGTACGCGATTTACCTTGGCTTGGGGCAGGCGTTTTGATGCGGTATATTTTAAAACTCCTCGCCCTCGTTTTACTGTTTTCGCAGGGCACGATGCTCGCCGCACAGGACACGGATAACGGCGCGATTGTCAGCTGGATCGAGGGCAAACTTTCAGGTCCAAACCGCATCATCAAGTTACGTGATATCGAAGGAGCGTTGAGTTCTAACGCAGTAATCGGCACGATTTCTATTTCCGATACCGAAGGCGAGTGGCTGCGGATCGACGACGCGCAGATCAACTGGAAACGCTCGGCGTTGCTGACAGGATCCCTGCAGGTCGAATCCCTCTCCGCTGCCGTCATCGAAATAAGCCGCGCCCCCCTGCCCGACCAGAGCCTACCAACACCTGAGGCTGGCGGGTTTGCGTTGCCGGACTTGCCGCTAGACATAAGTATCACGGAAATTTCGACGCCGCGGATCATTTTGGGGCAAGATTTGATGGGGCTGGCGGCTGAACTTTCAGCGACGGCTTCACTCCAGATGGATACTACCGGATTGGCTCTGAAACTAGACGCCATACGCCTTGACGATGCCGGTGGGCAAGTGGCTTTGGCTGTCGAATATTCCCGCGATAACTCCGTTTTTAACATC
>DFBM01000109.1 GCA_002366645.1 Rhodobacterales bacterium UBA3080
TTGGCGTTGCTGCAGACCGGTGGTCCGGAAACCTTGTCGATCCGTAAGCTCGCTGCCAAAGCGGGCGTCAGTCACGCAGCCCCCGCACATCACTTCGCGAATCTAACCGCGTTGCACTCCGCGCTGATGGCCGAGGGATATAAGATGTTCGCCGACTCGATGCGCGCGGAAGTCTCAAATGCGTCGGAGGACCCACGCGAACGGATACTAGCGGCGGGGCGCGGATATCTAAGCTTCGCGCAGAATAACGAGGGGTTGTTCAACCTGATATTTGGCGGCACCCCGCGCGACGTGGACGACGAGAACCTGCGCAAAGCCTCCGAAGACGCCTATAATGTACTCCGCGAAATCTGCGCCCCGATAAAAAAGGGCGAAGGCGGCAGCGAAGCTAATGAGTTAATGATTTGGTCGCTTATTCACGGGCTTGCCCGATTGATGTTGCACAGCAAGCGGGACAGCATGAATCCCGAACAGTCGTTCGAAACATGGCGGCTAATCCTGCCGCCGCTGGAATTCGAAACCTAGCTGGCGAAAATTCCTTCAAAGTCGGCAAAGCCCTTAACTTCGATCGGATTTTCGCTGGGGTCATAAAAGAACATTGTCCACTGCTCACCCGGCTCTCCTTCGAAACGGACTGACGGCGCAATCACGAACTCCAAGTCTGCCGCTTGGAGTTTTGACGCGAGCAGCTTCCAGTCTTCCAAAGGCAATACCACGCCCAGATGCGGCATCGGAACCTTCGTCCCACCCACCATACCGGTTTTTTCAACAGAAAACGGTTCGCCAAGGTGCAAGGAAATCTGGTGTCCGAAGAAATTGAAGTCCACCCAAGTTTCGGTGCTTCGCCCTTCGGCACATCCAAGAAGCCCGCCATAAAACGCACGGGCATCCGTTAAATCACGGACGTTATACGCAAGGTGGAACGCAGATTTCATTCGTTGAAATCCACGCCCAGTGCGGCAGCAACAGTGAAGATATCTTTATCGCCACGGCCACACATATTCATGATGATTACATGGTCCTTTGGCAGATTCGGGGCAATCTTTGCGACATGCGCCAAAGCGTGCGACGGTTCGAGCGCGGGGATAATCCCCTCGGTGGTGCAGGAAAGCTGGAACGCTTCAAGCGCCTCGACGTCGGTAATCGCGACATACTCCACGCGACCAATATCATTCAGCCACGAATGCTCGGGACCGATTCCTGGATAATCGAGGCCCGCAGAAATCGAGTGCCCCTCCAGAATTTGCCCATCATCGTCCTGCAACAAATACGTGCGGTTGCCATGCAGCACACCCGGACGTCCTCCCGAAAGGCTGGCCGCGTGCTCGTTACGATCGTCAACACCGTGCCCACCGGCCTCAACCCCGATAATTCCGACTTCTTTGTCGTCGAGGAACGGGAAGAACAGACCCATCGCGTTCGAGCCACCGCCAATTGCGGCAATCAGAGTGTCCGGCAACCGGCCTTCCTGCTCAAGAATTTGCTCGCGGGCCTCTTTGCCGATAATCGACTGGAAATCGCGAACCATTTCCGGATAAGGATGCGGGCCAGCAACCGTCCCGATGCAATAAAACGTCTCGTCGATATTGGTAACCCAATCACGCATCGCTTCGTTCATCGCGTCCTTCAAAGTGCCGCGACCAGCCGTGACCGGTACAACCTCCGCCCCCAGCAGTTTCATACGGAACACGTTCGGCGCCTGACGTTCAACATCTGTTGCGCCCATAAACACCACACACTTCAAGCCGAATTTCGCACAAACCGTCGCCGTTGCAACGCCGTGTTGCCCTGCACCGGTCTCGGCAATAATCCGTGTTTTACCCATGCGCCGTGCCAGCAAAATCTGCCCCAGCACGTTGTTGATCTTATGCGCACCGGTGTGGTTCAGCTCGTCCCGCTTCAGGTAGATCTTCGCACCGCCAAGATGCTTGGTCAGACCTTCAGCAAAATAAAGGGGGCTGGGCCGTCCAACGTAGTGCTTCCATAAATCATCCATTTCGGCCCAGAAGGAATCGTCGGTTTTTGCCTTCTCGTACTCGGCCTCTAGATCAAGAATAAGCGGCATTAGGGTTTCGGCCACGAAGCGCCCGCCATAATTGCCGAAACGACCCTGCTCATCAGGGCCAGTCTTGTAGGAATTCACCTTATCCGAGGCCATCACACCGCTCCTTTAGCGGCCTTCACAAAGGCCGCGATCTTGTCCAAATCCTTCACCCCCGGCGCACTTTCAACGCCCGAGGAAACATCAACCATCGTCGCACCGGTCAGTTCCATCGCCGCGGCGACATTCTCGGGCGTCAAGCCACCTGCGAGCATCCACGGCACCGTCCACTCAAAACCGGCGATCAAACGCCAGTCAAATGCCACGGCATTCCCCCCCGGTAGCGCGCTACCTTTAGGGGGTTTGGCATCGACAAGCAACTGATCAGCGACTGTGGCGTAATCTTTCAAGGCCTGCAGATCCGAAGCCTCCGCCACCCCGACTGCCTTCATCACCGGCAAACCGAACTTCGCCTTTACTTCGGCCACCCGTTCAGGCGTTTCCCCGCCGTGTAACTGAAGCATATCCACCGGAACCTTGGCCAACATCTCGGCCAGCGCGGCATCGTCCGCATTTACCGTTAAAGCAACCTTTACCACACCCCCGGGTACGGACTTGGCCAGCACGGCCGCCTGCTCATAAGTCAAATGTCTTGGAGATTTCGAAAAGAACACAAAGCCGACGTAAGTTGCGCCAGCATTAACCGCAGCCTTCACAGATTCCGGCGTGCTCAGCCCGCAAATTTTAACGTGCATCAGTTCAGCAGCGCGAGGACGTCATCCTCTTCGGTGCCTGCCTGCTTTTTCAACGCATCTACTTCGCGCGCCAAACTTGCGGCCTCGCGCTTCTTCGCGGCAGCCTCGCGGCGCAACTTGTGCTCGCGGAAATATTCCAGAACGTATCCGACCAGAAGGCCCGCCATCATCGACAGCAAAATAACGACAAACAAAGGCAGGCGCACCGAAACCGGAAACAGTCCGGACAGTTGTTCAGGTAGAACCGCCAGCGTCACCATCTCGCGGTTAGCCAGCGCCAACAGAATCAGCACCAGCATCAAAACAACATAAAAGCTGTAGCGAAGATATCGCATAGAATTTCCTTTGGCGCTTATCGGCCGTTTAGGCGATCACGCAGACGTTTGCCGGTTTTGAAGAACGGCACATATTTTTCGTCAACCGACACAGATTCACCGGTACGCGGATTGCGCCCCATGCGCGCGTCGCGCTTCTTAACAGAAAACGCCCCGAAACCACGCAATTCGACACGGTTACCTTCGGCCATCGCCTCGATAATCTGGTCAAATATTGTACCAACGATGCGTTCAACATCGCGCTGGTACAAATGCGGATTTTCATCTGCAATCTTCTGGACAAGTTCAGATTTTATCATTGGTTCCACCCTTTCCCGAATTCGCCCCGCTAAATATACGGAAACGTTCAAGTTTACTGGATACGAGTTACTGTTATCAGTCGTTATACTGACAGCATTATTCATTTTTGGGAAGTCGGCGCATCCGCCTGAACGCAAGATTCCACACCCGAAAGCGGTTTTTTGCCGAAGTTGTCGCAGCAAGAGTTGTGCAATTGGCAATCTCGTCGCCGCTACTCACCGTGTTGCCACATATCTCAAGGCTAGTGATTCGATGCGTATACACGAGTTTAACTAAAACAAAGGGCGGCACCGTCGCCGATGCCGCCCCGATTTTTTAGACCTTCAGGTCAGATGACGATTACTCGTCGCCGCCCTTCAGAGCGGCGCCAAGAATATCACCCAAGGACGCGCCGGAGTCCGAAGAACCATACTGTTCAACGGCTTCCTTCTCTTCCGCAATTTCGCGTGCTTTGATCGAGAGACCAAGACGGCGGTTTGCGCGGTCGATGTTTGTCACACGTGCGTCGATCTTGTCACCAACCGAGAAACGCTCAGGGCGCTGCTCTGCACGGTCACGCGACAGGTCGGAGCGACGGATGAAGGCTTTCATGCCATCGTGCTCGACTTCGATGCCGCCATCTTCGATGGATGTAACTTCAACCGTTACAACAGCACCGCGTTTGATGCCGTCTGTGGCACCAACGAACGGGTCACCGTCCAAGGCTTTGATCGAAAGCGAGATACGCTCTTTCTCGACATCAACATCGGTGACAACGGCCTTAACCACATCGCCTTTGTTGTAGTCTTGAATGGCTTCGTCGCCAGTGCGATCCCAGTCGAGGTCCGACAAGTGAACCATACCGTCGATGTCGCCGTCGAGACCAACGAACAAACCGAACTCGGTGATGTTCTTGATTTCGCCTTCGACTTCTGTACCGGCAGGGAACTTCGCAGCGAAGTTGTCCCACGGGTTGCCCTGTGTCTGTTTCAGACCAAGGGAAACGCGGCGACGTGTGCTGTCGATTTCCAGAACCATAACTTCAACTTCTTGCGAAGTAGAAACGATTTTGCCCGGGTGTACGTTCTTCTTGGTCCAAGACATTTCGGAAACGTGAACAAGACCTTCAACGCCAGCTTCAAGCTCAACAAACGCACCGTAGTCGGTGATGTTTGTAACGCGGCCCATATGAACGGATCCAAGTGGGTAACGTGCTTCGACGTCTGCCCAAGGATCTTCCTGCAGCTGTTTCATGCCAAGGCTGATACGCTGTGTGTCTTTGTTGATTTTAACAACCTGAACTTTGACCGTGCCACCAATTTCCAGAATTTCGGATGGGTGGTTAACACGACGCCAAGCCATGTCGGTAACGTGCAACAGGCCGTCAACACCGCCAAGATCAACGAATGCACCGTAGTCAGTGATGTTTTTAACAACACCCTCGACAACGTCACCTTCAGCCAATTTGCCGATGATTTCGGAGCGCTGCTCAGCGCGCGACTCTTCAAGGATTGCACGACGGGAAACAACGATGTTGCCACGACGACGGTCCATTTTCAGAATCTGGAACGGCTGTGCGATGTGCATCAATGCAGTCGCGTCACGTACCGGGCGAACGTCAACCTGCGAACCAGGCAAGAACGCAACAGCGCCGCCAAGATCAACAGTGAAGCCACCTTTAACGCGACCGAAGATAGCGCCTTCGACCTGCTCTTCAGCTTCAGCAGCTTTTTCGAGACGGTCCCAAGCTTCTTCGCGACGGGCTTTTTCACGGCTAAGGATAGCCTCGCCACGTGCGTTTTCTACGCGGTCAAGAAATACCTCTACAGTATCGCCAACGGCGACTTCTGCGGGCTGACCTGGCATAGCGAATTCTTTAAGATCGATGCGGCCTTCCATTTTGTAGCCGATATCGATGATGGCCTGTCCAGCTTCAATAGCAATAACAGTGCCTTTAACAACGGAACCCTCATCGGGGGTTTCCAGCTCGAAGCTTTCGTTAAGAAGGGCTTCGAAGTCTTCCATGGATACGGAAGCAGCCATATGTAGTCTCCTAATATTTTGTTTTACGGGCCGTGCGGTTGGTTCCGCCGGTCTTTCGGTTAACGGGTCATGAGGCAGTGGTTAAAACGACAAGCAGGGCAGAATTTTATCCACCCTTATCCGATTCGTTTTTGTATTAGCGCCAAAGCCTCGGCAACGGCTGCGTCTATAGACAATTTCGTAGTGTCTAGCAAGAGCGCATCCTGTGCCGGCTTCATAGGGGCCACATCCCGCGCGGCATCCCGCGCATCGCGCGCGCGCAGGTCGATAAGAACCTGCCCGACGGTCAGGTCAGGCTTATCTGGCACCAACTCCTTTTGGCGGCGTTCTGCCCGAACTTCGTCACTGGCGGTCACATAGATTTTCACCTCGGCCTCGGGGCAGATCACGGTGCCGATATCTCGCCCGTCGAGGATCGCGCCACCCTCGCGTCGGGCGTAGTCTTTCTGGAACTCCAGTAATGCTTCGCGGACCGGCGGCATGGCCGCCACCTTGCTCGCCGCTTGCCCCGCCATTCCGGTGCGCAAATCATCTCGGTTCAAATCCGTATCCGACAGGTTCCCCGCCACCCGCGCCGCTACCACCGGATCAATCACGCCCCGACCGATCTCCAACGCCTTGACGCCCACCGCACGATATAGGGAGCCAGTATCCAGATATGCGAACCCGAATTTCTCGGCCACAGCACGGCTAATCGTCCCCTTACCCGCCGCTGCCGGGCCGTCAATTGCTACCGTGAATTTCATCGGACCACCGCCGTCAGTTCCGCATCATCCTGCTCGGCTTGCGACAGACCTTTCATGATCTGGTAGTAATCGCCCTTGTCCGCCACAAAGATATGCCCCGCAGTTTGCAAACCGGTAGCGCCATCGAGCGTTCCGGCAAATATCGAGAGGTTTTCGCCGCCACCATCCCAGAACAAGTTCGAACCACACACACCACAAAATCCGCGTTTGGCCGTAGTCGACGATTGATACCACGTTACCGCACCGTCAATTTCGATGTCGCCCCGCGCAGCGGACGTGGCCGCAACATGGTGGCCCGATGCTTTCCGGCACTGCTGGCAATGACAATTAACAACCGGTCGCAATGCGCCGCTAACCGAATAGGTCACCGCCCCGCACAAGCAACCGCCCGACTTCATGCGTTATCCTTTCGGAAGCTTGCGCCTAACCGTTCCATCAACGGCAGAAAGTCCGGAAAGCTGGTTTCAATAGCACCCGCGTCGTCAATCCCGACAGGTTTCTCCGATGCCATGCCCAGACACATAAAGCTCATGGCAATCCGGTGATCCAGATGCGTCTTGCAAACCGCCCCACCGGGAACCTTGCCCATACCGTGTACGATAAACGTATCTTCGTCTTCCTCGATACTTACCCCGCAAGCCTCAAGGCCACGCGCCATCGCATCAATCCGGTCGCTTTCCTTTACGCGCAGCTCCTTAACACCGCGCATCACCGTCGTGCCCTCTGCCGTCGCGGCCAGAACCGACAGGATCGGATATTCGTCAATCATGCTCGCCGCGCGTGCTGGCGAAACTTCAATCCCCTTCAGCGGGCCGTATTTAATACGCAAATCCGCGACAGGCTCGCCACCCTCGATGCGTTCGTTTTCAAACGTAATATCCGCACCCATCTCGACCAAGGTGGTGAACAAACCGTTTCGCGTCGGATTTTGACCGATATTCGGCACCAAAACTTCCGACCCTTCAACCAACAACGCCGCCACAACCGGAAACGCCGCCGAGGACGGATCGCGCGGCACAACAATCGTCTGCCCCGTCAACTCCGGCTGACCTTTCAACGTAATCACACGACCCTCGTCGGTAACCTCGGTTGTGATTTCGGCCCCGAAACCTGCCAACATGCGTTCCGTATGGTCGCGGGTGGCTTCTTTCTCGATCACCACCGTCTCGCCCGGCGCATTCAACGCTGCCAGCAACACCGCCGATTTTACCTGCGCCGAAGGGACCGGCGTCGTGTAAACCACCGGAACCGGATCGCTCGCCCCGACCAAAGTCAAAGGCAACCGCCCACCGCTTCGGCCATGGCTTGCAGCACCAAATAACGCCAGCGGATCCGTGATCCGCCCCATCGGACGGGACCGCAAACTCGCATCCCCCGTAAACGTTGCTGTTATCGGCGACGTCGCCATCGCGCCCATAATCAGCCGAACGCCCGTGCCCGCATTGCCACAATCAATCACCTGCTCGGGCTCGGCAAAACCGCCAACACCGACGCCCTGAATAGTCCACTCGCCCTCACCCAGCCGTTCAACCGTCGCGCCAAACGCCTGCATCGCCTTGGCCGTATCAAGTACGTCGGAACCTTCCAGCAACCCTGTCACGTGAGTCTCCCCAACCGACAGAGCCCCCAAAATCATCGAACGATGCGAGATTGATTTATCCCCCGGCACATGCGCCTCGCCCTTCAAAGGGCCGCATCTTCGGGAAGTCATAGGACGTGGGGAACCGTGGCCAGACATTTTTAAACCTTTTTCAACGCAAGTGTCGCCTAGGATATAACCAAACGAATACAAACGGTCTATAAGTGATGGCATAGTTTTATACAGGAGCAATTATGACCGTACACATTGGAGCAAACCCGGGCGATATCGCAGAAACCGTTTTACTACCGGGTGACCCTTACCGTGCGAAATGGGCCGCCGAGACATTTTTGGACAACCCCGTATGCGTAAACGAGGTGCGCGGAATGCTGGGCTATACCGGTACATGGAAAGGCAACCGCGTGACGATCCACGGGTCCGGTATGGGCATGCCCTCGCTGTCGATCTACGTTAACGAGTTGATCCGCGACTACGGTGCAAAAACCTTGATCCGCATCGGCTCCTGCGGGGCAATGCAGGAAAGCGTCAACGTCCGCGATGTGGTGATCGCCATGTCGACGACATCAACAACCAGCATGAACCAACCGATTTTCCGCAACGCCAACTTCGCCCCCTGTGCCGACTGGTCCTTGCTAAAAGCCGCCGTTGCTGCCGCCGAAAACCGCGATACACCCGTCCACGTCGGCAACATCTTTTCTTCAGACGTTTTCTACTCCGAAAGCCCCGAACTGGACGCCCAACTGGAACGGCACGGCGTGCTAGCAGTCGAAATGGAAGCCGCCGAACTTTACACTCTCGCCGCCCGCTATAATGCCCGCGCCTTGGCGGTGCTGACAGTCAGCGACCACCTGAAAACCCACGAATCCCTGCCGTCGGACCAACGCGAACGCAGCTTTGGTGACATGGTCGAAATCGCGCTAGAGGCCGCTTTCCCCTAAGCCCTCAACGAAAAAAGGCCTTCCCGACAAGGAAGGCCTTTTGACTCATTACTAAATGGAAAACCGACTTACATTGTCCGCTCAACCATCATGGTTTTAATCTCGGCAATAGCCTTCGCCGGATTCAAACCCTTCGGACAGGTGTTCGTACAGTTCATGATCGTATGACAACGATACAGCTTGAACGGATCTTCCAATTCGTCCAACCGCTCGCCTGTGGCTTCGTCACGGCTGTCAATAATCCAGCGATAGGCATGCAGCAACGCCGCAGGTCCGAGGTACCGATCGCCATTCCACCAATAGCTAGGGCAAGACGTAGAGCAAGACGCACACATCACGCACTCATATAACCCGTCGAGTTTCTTGCGGTCGTCAATCGACTGACGCCACTCCTTCGCCGGACGGTTTGTTTTGGTTTCCAGCCACGGCATAATGCTGGCGTGCTGTGCATAGAAATGCGTCAGGTCAGGAATCAAATCCTTGATGACGGGCATATGCGGCAGCGGGTAAATCTTGACGTCACCTTTCACGTCATCCATCCCGTGCAAACAGGCGAGCGTGTTGATCCCGTCGATGTTCATCGCACAAGACCCACAAATCCCCTCACGACACGAACGGCGGAACGTTAACGTCGGATCGATATCCGTCTTGATCTTGATAAGCGCATCCAGAATCATCGGACCACAGTCGTCAAGATCAAGATAATACGTATCAACCCGAGGGTTCTGCCCCGAATCCGGATCAAACCGGTAAATCTTGAAAGCACGAACATTCGCGCCCTCAGGCTTCGGCCAAGTCTTCCCGATCGTCATACGGGAATTTTTCGGGAGGGTGAATTCAACCATTTATGTATTCCTCAATTCTACTGGTTTACGCGGTCGATAAATGGAATTATCCAACAATCATCCGGCTAATTTTGTTATTACTCTGCGCTTTGGAGCTGCGCGGCGCGCAGCCTCGATGACTTTGGTCGCTCGCTGATCAAAGCTGTGATGTTCGCGCATATAACTGGTAAACTCGACCCGTTCGCTTTTTCTCGCCTCTGTCTCGCCAAGTGCGCGCGCGATCACGTTAGAAAATTCATCGTCTGAGCGATACTGGTGTACCCACTCGAGCAAATCTTTCGGAAGTGCATTGATTTGGTCAGATACGACCGCAGTCCCGCAAGCCAATACGTCAAAAATTCGGTTTGAAACAAAGCCGTCCGCTCCCATTCCGTTGGAATGATCGTTCAGTACAGCCTCCGCGCCCCGATAATACTCGGCCAATTTTTCGTTATCTAGGAACTGGCTCCGAATGTATTTCGAAGCTTTAGATCGCTTCCAACCAGCACCGAACAAATCAATATCGACGGCGTGCTTCACGGACATTTCCACACTTCTTCTGGTGTGTTTGGAAGGTCCTTCTGGCATCATTCGATCAGCATCAAAGGCTTGTAATAAAGTGCTCACCCGATCAGGACCTAAAACTTTGTTTTGCTGCTCGGCTACGATCTGTGAAGCGACAAAAATGTGGTCTGCGGAGTCAATCTCGGCATCTGTCAAATCGTTGCCATAAATATTCCAAATAATACAGGCGCGATCAGGTTGAGGCGTATACGGTGTGTCCAATCTTCTTAAAACAAGATCGATACCGTATTCGCGCTCGTCATACCAATTCGCTTTCGTAGTGATCCCAACATGGTGACCTTTGCGTCTCAGCGCATTTGCCAAACCGTTGGCAAAAAACGTTTCTCCCCAATTTCCAGAACCTCGCGGCTGTGGCGCTGGATTCTTAATTTCGAACGAAATTGGCCTATCAAGATGCAACTCAGGCGATACGACGCTCTCTGGGGTCTTTTTTTTTTCCGAAACTTCTTTCATTGCGGCCCCACCAACATGTCGATTGGCGGGCCATGCTCGACTACTAACAATACCTAGCTCTCTAACTATCCTATCCTCACCGTAACTGGACAATGACACTTCCATAAACTCAGCGATGATTTCGTCGTAGTGCTTATCAAGCACATCATTTTCGGGATCAAGGTTGGTAGCAATCGTCAAGCCGCTCGGCGGGCAATCCAGAACTTCGATTTTC
>DFBM01000053.1 GCA_002366645.1 Rhodobacterales bacterium UBA3080
ATCTCTTTGAAAGGCAACCGGGCGCAAGTTGCTGATCGCGAGATTGATAAAAACAGGGCCAAGAAAACCGATCATCACCATAGAATAACCGATTGAGACCGTGTGGGAATTGCCTTTTGACACCCACATCATCAGCGCCAAAAACAACAGGAACTTAGGTTCGAAACCCCAGTTGTAATACGTGATAAATAGGAACGCCGGTGTGAGCGCCAACGCAACGACGCTGCTAATCGTTTCGCCAGCGCGGGATAACAGAACGGCACCAACAAGCATCGCTATTAGTGCAAAAGTTATGTCAGGCCGGGATACAAATTGCGCCCAACCACCGGCGCGAATAGTGAACCCGGCTGAAGTCGCCATGTTTAGGTCCTCGACCAAAGCAAACCAGTAGGAAGTGCCGCCAGCCCAGATTGTAACCACGAGAATTGCAACTAACCCGACCAAAGCCGATGTTCCGATGGTGCGCCATTGTCGCCGAGCCACAAGCGCGATCAAAATAACCGGTGCCAACGCGACAAAATAGGTGATTTTAGTCAGTGCAAGAAACGATAGGCAAATGCCGACAATAGTTCCGTCGAGAAGTTCGCGATCACTTTTTAAATTGGGGAACGTTACGGCCGTAAGCAAAATAAACGCGATCGCCCAAGACCACCGATTATAGTGCATCGAAAACGAGTTAAAAGTGTCAGTTGAGCCAAAAACGCTTGCGGTAAACAACAGTATAATAACCGCACTCCACACCAGCCTGACCGATGCGGACAGTCTCGTAACACCGACCCAATACAAAGCTGGCAAAAACAATACGGCAAGAAGGACACCCGAGTAGGCCATCGCAGCCCCGTACCCAAATCCAAGCCCTAGTAATACAGCGATTGGAGCGAAAGTCAGAACACCCAAAGGTGTCGCGAAATCAAGATGCGGGAGCTCTGATTCCAACAGAAGAATAGCACCCTGAAGAGAGTGAAGTACGTCACTCTCGTGCCCGGTGATGTAAACATCGCCCGCCAGCCACATTAACGAAGCCTGAAGCAAAATTGCGAAAACAAGCCAACCCAAGTAAAATATGTTTGATTTCATTAGCTTCGCCCAATTTCCACAATAATATATTTATACGAATAATGCATCTCTGCATTGCGTAAATACCATAATGCAAGTTAAATTGAAGCCACACATCACTTTTTCAGGTTAAGAGGGCAAACCGATCATGGATGGATCCGCACACGAAAGTTTCAAACCTCGCGTTCCGAGCAGCCTTGCAGATATCGGGCTGGAATTAACCTTAATGGGTGACATCCTTTTAAAAACGATATTCCGTCGAAATCTAAACGAAATTGTGCATATCGCCGAGGCGCTTTGCACTTCAGTTCCTATTGTGCAGGAACTGATAGATGACGCCCGCTCTAAAGGCCTGATCGAAACGCTGGGTGCGCGGGGTGCATCGACGACATCTGCATTGCGTTATCAACTAACCGAATCCGGTAAATCCCGCGCCCTCGATGCGTTGAATCAGTCGGAGTATTATGGAGCACTCCCCGTTCCGCTAGCCGACTTCTGGAAGCAGACCGCCAGACAGAGCATTAAAGACGTAAACATCAAACGCGAAGACCTCGAATCTTCGTTATCGCATTTGGTCATGCCGGAAGGCATGTTGGACCAACTTGGGCCAGCCGTGAACTCGGGCAAGTCGATTTTACTATATGGTCCTCCGGGTAACGGTAAATCCTCGATCTCGAACGGAATTCGTGATTCACTGGGAGACAATATTTTCCTGCCGCGCTTCTTGGAATACTCCGGTCAGGTAATCTCGCTATACGACCCAATCGTGCACACGCTGGCGAAAACCGAAGATTTCGATGAAAGCGCCTTGCGTCGGCTAGGGCCAACCTTTGACCAGCGCTTTGTGCTTTGTCGCCGACCCTCGGTTATGACTGGTGGTGAGTTGACGCTCTCGATGCTGGATCTTAACTACAATCCGGTTTCACGCACCTATCAAGCGCCCTTGCAGCTAAAAGCCACGGGCGGCGTATTTATTGTGGACGACCTTGGCCGTCAGCAGGAATCGCCGCAAGCCCTGATCAACCGCTGGATCGTTCCGATGGAGCAGCACTTTGATATTTTGACGCTGCAATCGGGTCAGAAGTTTATGGTGCCATTTGATACTTTGGTTATTTTCTCTACCAACATGACCCCGTCGGTAATGTTCGATGGTGCTGCGTTGCGCCGGATTTATTACAAAATTAAAGTCGACAATCCAAGCCGTGACGATTTCATCAAAATCTTCGTGAAAACTTGTCGTCATTATAAGCTCCGGCCCGACGAGAATGTTTTGAAGTATCTGCTGAACACAAAATATCCTGCCGTGGACAACCAATTTGCTTCGTATCAGGCGCCCTTCCTAATCGACCAGAGTTTGTCGATTTGTGATTACGAGGGCATGGAGCGGCATATGGATACAAACCTGATCGACCGTGCTTGGGAGAACCTTTTTGTCGACGACTGAGCGGGTAAAGCTCTCCCATAACGGTCCGATTGCGCATGTGGTCTTGAGCCGTGCCGAAAAACGGAACGCGCTTGATCAGGCGATGTTGGATGCTATTGCGGAAGTCATCGAACAGTTGAAGGAAGCCCGCGAAACGCGGGTGGTTGTTTTGTCAGGAGACGGGGAAGCGTTTTGCGCCGGGCTCGACTTCTTTAGCTTTGCGGCAATGCTGCAGAACCCCGAAAGTCTCGATTTCATGACGAGAACGCACGGTGACGCCAATCTGTTTCAACAGGTATCAGTTGGTTGGCGCGACCTGCCGATGCCGGTCATCACCGCATTGCACGGTGTAGCTTTTGGTGGTGGTTTCCAGATTATGCTCGGCGCCGATATTCGCGTGGCCGCGCCTGATACCCGTTTTTCGGTAATGGAGGCAAAATGGGGACTAGTGCCCGATATGGGCGGAATGGTCCTCATGCCACAAGTTGCGCGACAAGATGTAATCCGGCGGCTAACCTACACGGCCGAGGTTTTTACGGCACAACAGGCGCTCGATTGGGGCTTCGTCAGCGAGTTGTCGGACGACCCCGTTGCCCGCGCCTTTGAGTTGGCCGAGGCGATTGCAATGCGGAATCCGGAAAGTATCCGTGCAGCGAAACGACTGATTTCAGAGACCTGGAATGCCGACCCTGCGGAAACCCTAATGGCTGAATCCATTGCGCAAAAAGCAGTGCTTGGAAAGCCGAACCAAAGAGAAGCCGTTCTCGCGAATTTCGAGAAACGCACACCGAACTTCAAGGATTAATCATGACAAACGTCGGAGTGGCCGGATGTGGACGCATGGGCCTACCCATGGCGGTTGCCTTGCAAGAGGCCGGTTTTCCCGTCCGAGGGTTCGACGTACGCCCTGCAAGTTCCTACGGCGAATTTCAACGCCTTATGACTGATGATGTATCCGAATTTGCCGACAAACTCGAAGTTCTGTTTACGGTTGTTAGGGACCACATGCAGACCGACGATGTGCTTTTTGATATGCAGGCACTGATCGCAATGGCTCCAGATTTGACCCATATCGTGATCTGTTCGACCTTATCACCGAAATATGTTCAATCGTTGCGCGCGCGAGTTCCAAAGCACATCGCGTTGATTGACGCACCGATGTCGGGTGCCGCCATCGCTGCGAAAGAGAAGCGTCTGTCGTTCATGCTCGGTGGTTCAGATGAGAATATCGCCGTTGTTCAACCGTATCTCGACGCAATGGGGACGCATTTTCATCGGATGGGGGATTTTGGTACCGGAATGGCTGCTAAGGTTCTGAACAACTTACTCGCGGCGAGTTCAACCGTGATGACCCGCTTGGCACTCGATTGGGCGGAAGCGTTAGAGATCGATCAAGATAAGTTGTTGGCACTTATGCACACGAGTTCGGGGCAAACCTGGTTTGG
>DFBM01000064.1:0-1343 GCA_002366645.1 Rhodobacterales bacterium UBA3080
ATCCTGCAACACGGCCCTCAACGCCGTGGCATCCGCCACAGGGTTCAACATAATAGCATTCAACTGCGCCGCATTCTCCGCCAGAGCGTCAGGAGGACAAGCCACCGTCACCACCCCCGCCCCAATCCGCAACGCCCCCCGCGCCGCAAGCCGAGCCGCGCCGGTTTTACCAGACGGGCCGGAGAGGATAAGGGCGTGACCGTGGGAGTATTTGTTCTCATCTTTTACGTTTTTCCAAAAGCGCAAAGCCTTCGAGGCGGCTCGTTTCGGTGCCCCTCTTGACAGCGACACGATATTCTTATCGCGCCTCCACTTTGGGACATTTTCGAGTCCAATGCTTTTTACCACCAGTGAGTCTGCTTTTGTAGCTAGTGTCGATTGAAAGTGCCCAGTCTTAGCTCTCTCGAATGTCACAATGAGTTCCACGCCTGACGGGCCTTCGATATTATCAATCTGGCCATCAATGTATTCACCGCTGTCGGCGCAAAAACCCGATGGAACGTCGATTGCAACGTCAATTCCAGCGGCTTGCATCGCCCAACAAAAGTTATATGCATCGCCTTCGAGCGGGCGGGATAGCCCAGTTCCAAAAACGGCATCAATACACATTTCTGAATTAGCAATCAGGTAGTCGCGCGTGAGTTTAGAATTGGATGAAATTTCCCCCATCCCCTTCCACCGCTCACAATTCACCTTCGCATCCGGCGGCAGTTTCCCCTCATCCCCGTAAAGAAAAACCTCAACCTCCCAGCCGCGCTCTTTCAACAACCTTGCCACGACAAACCCGTCGCCGCCATTATTCCCCGGCCCACACAGCACCACCGCCTTGTGCGAGGTCAGCGCCATCGCAGGCCACTCCTCCAGAATCGCCTCGACGACACCAACACCTGCGCGTTCCATCAGCTCCAGCCCTGTAACTTCGCCACTATCAATCGCGGCCTGCTCAATGGCTCTCATTTGGGCGGCTGTCAGGAGTTCGGTCATGGCATTCTCAATCTGATCAACAGTTAGGCAATATGCTTAAATATTAGGCACTAGATTTGGAAAAATCCAACGCGCCTTAAAACCGGACAGTATCCATTTGTATCCCGACTGCACAGATGTTTTCTAACAGGCAAACGCATTATTGGGAGATAGGCCATGAAGAAAATTGAAGCCATCATCAAACCCTTCAAGCTCGACGAGGTAAAAGAGGCCCTGCAAGACGTGGGCATTCAGGGCCTGTCCGTGATTGAAGCCAAAGGCTTTGGCCGCCAAAAAGGCCACACAGAATTGTATCGCGGTGCCGAATATGTTGTCGATTTCCTGCCAAAGGTGAAAATCGAAATTGTATTGGCCTCCGA
>DFBM01000064.1:1371-6468 GCA_002366645.1 Rhodobacterales bacterium UBA3080
CAAGCCATCCGTATCAGAACCGAAGAAGAAGGCGTAGAAGCCCTCTAATTTTAAGGAGAAGACCATGAGTGACATTCAACACGTCCTCGATACCATCAAAGAGCATGATATCGAATATCTAGACGTTCGCTTTACCGACCCGCGCGGCAAGCTACAGCACGTGACTGTGATTCAAGACGAAGTCGACGCCGACTTCCTTGAAGAAGGCTTTATGTTCGACGGTTCCTCGATCGCTGGCTGGAAATCCATCGATCAATCCGACATGAAACTTATGTTCGATTGTGCCTCCGCTTATATCGATCCGTTCTACGCGGAAAAAACGCTCTGCATCCATTGCTCGGTTGTTGAGCCGGACACTGGCGAGGCCTACTCGCGCGACCCGCGTGGTACTGCTGAAAAAGCCGAAGCTTATCTGATTGCTTCGGGCATCGGTGACACTGCGTATTTTGGTCCGGAAGCTGAATTCTTCCTGTTTGACGACGTACGTTTCTCCAACTCCATGAACAAAGTATCGTTCAAAGTCGATGCAGCAGACGCATCGTGGAACACAGATACCGAGTATGAAATGGGTAACATGGGCCACCGTCCAGGCGTTAAAGGCGGATACTTCCCCGTTAACCCGACAGACGCGGCACATGACATTCGCGGCGAAATGCTTTCGACTATGAAACGCATGGGCATGAAAGTTGACAAACATCACCACGAAGTGGCGTCCTGTCAGCACGAACTTGGTCTGGTATTCGGTACATTGACCAAACAGGCTGATGATTTGCAGAAATACAAATACATCATCCACAATGTTGCACACGCCTATGGAAAATCTGCGACATTCATGCCTAAGCCAATCGCTGGCGACAACGGCACCGGTATGCACGTGAACATGTCGATCTGGAAAGACGGCAAACCATTGTTCGCTGGCGACAAATACGCAGACCTGTCGCAAGAAGCATTGTACTTCATCGGTGGTATCCTGAAGCACGCGAAAGCTCTGAACGCCTTCACAAACCCGGCGACAAACAGCTACAAACGTTTGATCCCGGGCTTTGAAGCACCTGTTCTTCGCGCCTATTCCGCATCCAACCGCTCCGGTTGCGTTCGTATTCCTTGGGCATCTTCGCCTAAGGCGAAACGCGTCGAAGCTCGTTTCCCTGATCCATCCGCCAACCCATACCTCTGCTTCGCGGCATTGTTAATGGCTGGCCTTGACGGCATCAAAAACAAAATGGATCCGGGCGAAGCTTCGGACAAAGATCTATATGATCTACCACCAGAAGAGCTGGCCAGCATACCGACTGTTTGTGCATCGCTTCGTGAAGCTCTGGAATCCGTAACCGAAGACATGGACTTCCTTCTGGCTGGCGACGTGTTCACCAAAGACCAGATCGAAGGGTATGTTGATCTGAAATGGGACGAAGTTTACGCCATGGAGCACACACCGCATCCAGTTGAATACGGCATGTATTACAGCTGTTAATCAGCGAAACAGTCAAAGAAAAGGGCCTCCAACGCGGAGGCCCTTTTTTATTGTATTCGGTCATGTACCACAGCCGGATTTTCAGATTAAAACCTAGTAATTCTTCGTAGTGCGAAGATAAGGTTTCAAAACCTTCAAATCAGGATACTTCGCCTTCGCATCCTCGGTGCTAACCGAAAGCGGTACGATAACTTCGCCGCCCGGACGCCAGTTGGCTGGCAGAGCCACCGACTTCTCATCCGCAATCTGAAGCGCGTCGATTACTCGCAGGATTTCGTCGAAATTCCGGCCTACATTCATCGGGTATGTCATGGTCAGACGAATTTTGTTGTTTGGGTCAATAATAAACACCGAGCGCACAGCCTGCGTGTCGCTCGCCTCGGGGTGGATCATGTCGTAAAGCGTTGCGACTGTGTGATCCGGATCCGCAACGATCGGGAACTGCAAATCGGTGTTTTGCGTCTCGTTTACATCGCTAATCCATTTTTCATGCTCTTCGACTGTGTCCGTCGAAAGACCCAACGGCAAAACATTACGCGCCGCGAAATCCGCTGCATGTTTGGCCGTCATACCCATCTCGGTTGTGCAAATCGGGGTGAAATCGCCCGGATGGCTGAAGAAAAACACCCAAGAATCGCCGCTCCAGTCATGGAAGTCAATTTTGCCGTTGGTAGTGTCTACTGTGAAATTCGGGGCTGTATCGCCAAGTCGTAAAGTCATTTTCTATCCTTTTCATTGCATAATACAGTTTGACTGCATGGTATCTAGATAGGTCGTAAAATCGCGATTTGAAGGTTTCGCTGACAGGTTTTCACGTTCCTGTAACTTTGCCGCATGCGCCTTGTCTTCACCTCCCAAACCCATACATTGCGAACTGTATAAGGAGAGCAAATATGCCCAGCGAGAAACTAACGTTTAAAGGTCATTCCGGCGAAGAATTGGCCGCCCGTTTTGACACCCCGACCGGTCAGGTTTTGACCACGGCGATCTTTGCGCATTGCTTTACCTGCTCCAAAGACAACCTTGCCGCCAAACGGATATCGCAACGACTTGCCTCCGCCGGAATCGCTGTGTTGCGGTTTGACTTTACCGGGCTTGGCCATTCCGAAGGCGAATTCGCAAACACGCATTTCTCCTCGAATGTCGAGGACTTGCGCCTCGCAGCTGAATTCCTTGAATCACAAGGCACACCCGCCAGGCTGCTGGTCGGCCATTCTCTTGGCGGAGCAGCTGTATTGAAGGTCGCGTCGCAGATAGACACGGTCAAAGCAGTCGTTACGATCGGCGCACCTTCGGATCCCGAGCATGTTGCCGCCAACTTCGGTTGTCACATCGACGAGATCCACAAAAAAGGTGAGGCCACCGTCAGCCTTGCGGGGCGTGGCTTTACGATCAAACGCGAGTTCCTCGAAGATATCGCCGCTGCCAACCTCACCCCTGCTATCGCCAAGATGCACAAGGCGTTGCTGGTTCTGCATGCACCGCTCGACGAAATCGTTTCCATCGACAACGCCGCCGATATTTTTAAGGCCGCGAAGCATCCGAAAAGTTTTATCACACTCGATAACGCCGACCACCTGCTGTCCCGCGCCGAGGATGCGGAATACGCCGCCTCCGTTATCGCGACATGGGCGTCACGGTATCTCGACCTGCCCAAACCCGCCGCGCCGATTGGCGCCCCGGAAGGCGTCGTGCGTGTCTCTGAAAGCGATCCCGACGGCTTCCTTCAAGATATTAACGGCGGCCCAAGGCATCATCTATTGTCTGACGAGCCGCTCGCATACGGCGGATCCGACCTCGGACTGTCGCCTTACCAATTGGTATCTTCCGGTCTCGGCGCCTGTACCAGCATGACAATCCGCATGTACGCACGGCGTAAAAAGTGGCCCCTTAAACACGTTAGCGTCGACATCACCCACGATAAAATCCACGCGGCAGATTGTGACCACTGCGACGGTGGCACCCATAAAATCGACCAGTTCCACCGTATTATCACTCTTCAAGGTGACCTATCGGACGACCAACGAGACCGCCTTATGGCAATAGCCGACAAATGCCCGGTGCACCGGACACTTGAAAGCGAAATCGAGATCGTGACCCAGATGGGCTAATGCTCGGGGGGGGAGTCACCCTCCCCCCGTTTAATTACTTCAACGGTTCGAAGTGGCAGGTAAAATGACGCATCAGTTTCGGTTCCTTGACTATCCGGTAGCCAGTCAAACTGTCTTTTATTGATAAAACTTCCTCGAACGCTTCAACGATATAGTCCGCATGTGATTGGGTATATGTCCGTCGCGGGATTGCCAGCCGCACCAGATCCATCGCTGCGGGGACCTCGGATCCGTCAGGCTGACGCCCGAACATGACCGTTCCGATCTCGCAGCTCCGGATGCCGCCGATTTCGTATAAGGCTGCCGCAACGGCCTGTCCGGGATACTCCATCGGCGGAATATGCTTCAACCAGGCCCGCGCATCAATGAATACTGCATGTCCTCCGGCCGGCTTCACAACCGGTATGCCCATCTGGTCTAGACGCTCAATTATATATTCGTTGGTGCGAATCCGGTAACGTAGATAATCATCGTCAACGATTTCTTTCAGACCCTGCGCGATCGCCTCCAGATCACGTCCAGCTAACCCTCCATACGTCGGAAAGCCTTCGGTCTGGATCAATTTTGCACGCGCCAGTTCTGCCATATCCGGATCATTCAACGCCAGCCAACCGCCGATATTGGCAAAGCCGTCTTTCTTGGCACTCATCGTCATGCCATCCGCACAAGAAAAACAATCGCGAACGATGTCCTCGATCGCCCGCTCTGCCTGCCCATCTTCTCGTTGCTTAATGAAAAACGCATTTTCCGCGAAACGACACCCGTCGATGATAAACGGTTTGCCATGTAGCGCCGCAATCTTCGAAACGGCCTGAATATTTTCGAGACTAACCGGTTGCCCGCCGCCTGCGTTGTTGGTGATCGTAATCATGACACAGGGAACCGAGTCACCATGTTCGACCAGAAACTCCTCCAGTTTCTGCAAATTCATATTACCCTTGAAGGGATGCAGGCAGGTCGGGTCTTTACCTTCCTCAATAACAAGATCATGGGCACGCGCCCCGCCGGCTTCGATATTGCCGCGCGTCGTGTCGAAATGTGTGTTGGACGGTATGTTTTTCCCCGTCCCGCCCAGTAAACTGAATAATATCGCTTCAGCCGCCCGGCCCTGATGGGTCGGAATCACGTGTTCGAACGGCATTAGATGCTTTACGGCTGCCTCGAAGCGCAGAAACGATGGTGATCCGGCATAGCTTTCGTCACCGCGCATAATGCCAGCCCATTGTTCTGAACTCATGGCACCGGTGCCGCTGTCAGTCAAAAGATCGATTATTACGTCTTCTGACGGAAGCGCAAATAGGTTGTAATTGGCCGCCTTCAACTTTTCACGACGCTCCTCGCGGGTGGTCATATGAATAGGTTCGACGGATTTGATGCGAAATGGTTCGATGATAGTCTTCATCAGGGCTCTCCTGTTGATGACCCCAATGATTTTGTGGCAACCGATACACAAAAGGGGCCAGCGCTGCGGTTGCCGCAATATCTGCGTGCCGCGCTCAGCGCCCTCTGGTT
>DFBM01000028.1 GCA_002366645.1 Rhodobacterales bacterium UBA3080
GCTGGCGTTAGCAGTTTTGAATCGCGTGATGCGGTGGTTGATATTTTGCTTGGGCTATCGGCCGATTGTATCAAGCCGCGCAGCGCAATCGTGATTGGCGCGAAGGGGCGTTCTGGCAAAGGGGCAACCGAAGCTTTGAAGCTGGCGGGGTTTGAAGTGACCGAGTGGGATATCGAGGAGACTCGCAATCTTGATCGTGTAGCGCTTATGGCGCATGACTTACTTGTCAATTGTGTACTGATGACCGGACCCGGGTTGAGGTTGTTGGCGTCGGACGACATCGGTAACCCGCAAAATTTTATTCAAATGATTGCGGATGTTTCCTGTGATCCTTTTAGCAATTTTAATCCTTTGCCAATTTACGATGAACCCTCTGCTTGGGAGCGGCCTTTCTTCAACTTGGGTAAAAACGGAATCCGCGAGGAACTAGAGCTCACAGCTATCGACAATTTACCGTCATTGCTTCCGCGTGAGGCGAGCGAGGATTTTTCGGCGCAAATGGTTAAGCCTTTGTTTCGGTATCCCGATGGGGAAGAATGGCAAAATGCGCTGAAGGTGTTTGATGCCGCCATTGAACGTGCGGGTTTTTGACGGAAGCGGTCTCAACGATTCGGAATCTCGGTCCTGCGACGGAGGCAATGTTTACGCGCGCGGGGATCACCTCGGCAAAACAACTTAGAGAGATCGGGGCGGACGAAGCGTATCGGCGTGTTCTTGAAGCAGGCGTACGCCCACATTTTATCGGTTTCTACGCGTTGGTAATGGGATTGCAGGGTCGTCCATGGGGCGATTGCCAAGGCGTGGAAAAAGAAGCGCTTCGTGTGAGGTTTGACCGGCTAGTTGCGGGTACAAAGAAAAAGGACCGCCCCGATATCGAGGCGATCCTTGATAACTTTGGTGTCAGGCGTGAGCCTTAGCCAACGATTTCCAGACCGGCGAAGAAATACGCGATCTCTTCAGCAGCAGTTTCAGGAGCGTCGGAACCGTGAACCGAGTTTTCGCCAATCGACAGAGCGAATTCTTTACGGATTGTACCCTCGTCAGCCTCAGCCGGGTTGGTTGCACCCATCACTTCGCGGTTCTTCAGAACTGCGTTTTCGCCTTCGAGAACCTGAACAACGATTGGCTCGGAAGCCATGAATTCGCAGAGTTCGTCGTAGAATGGGCGCTCGGCGTGGACAGCGTAGAATACGCCAGCCTGAGCTTTGGACAGGTGGATGCGTTTCTGGGCTACGACGCGTAGGCCGGCAGCTTCGAACTTGGCGTTGATTACGCCAGTCAGGTTGCGTTTTGTTGCATCTGGTTTAATGATCGAGAATGTGCGTTGGATAGCCATGTTGTTGGTCCTTTGAAAAGTCGGGCCAACTGGCCCCGTTTGTCTCTGGCGCGCAACTAACATGGGTTCCGAGCCCTGTGAAGCCCCTAAATCCTAACCCATTGACTTGGGCGCAAAGAACGGCGACATAGCCGCTCATGCTAGCCATTAAAAACATATCGTTCACCCTCGAGGGTCGAAAGCTGATTGACAGCTCCACCGTCACAATTCCAACTGGCCATAAGGTAGGAATCGTGGGGCGTAATGGTGCTGGTAAAACCACACTGTTCAGACTTATCCGCGGCGAGTGGGTTCTGGACGAAGGCGAGATTGAAATTCCGCGCGGCACGCGCATAGGCGGAGTATCGCAGGAAGTTCCGTCCGGCCCAGAAAAACTGATTGATGTGGTTCTGGCTGCCGATGTCGAACGTACCGAGCTTCTGGCCGAGGCTGAAACAGCCACCGATCCGACGCGCATTTCCGACATTTATTTGCGCCTTGCTGATATCGAAGCACATTCTGCCGAAGCCCGTGCTGCCAGTATTTTGCACGGTCTTGGATTCGATAGCGACGCCCAACAACGCCCCTGCTCCGATTATTCAGGCGGCTGGCGGATGCGCGTGGCTTTGGCTGCGGTTTTGTTCGCACAACCGGATTTCCTGCTGCTCGACGAGCCGACTAACTATCTGGACCTCGAAGGTGCAATCTGGCTCGAAAATTATTTGACGCGGTATCCGCACACAGTTCTGATTATCAGCCATGACAAAGCCTTGTTGAACCGCTCGGTCACATCGATCATGCATTTGGATCAGCAAAAGCTGACCCTATATACCGGCAACTACGACACGTTCGAGCGTACGCGCCGCGCCAAACTTGACCAGATAATCTCGCAAAAGAAAAAGCAGGATGCCGCGCGCGAGCATATGCAGGCCTATGTTGATCGCTTCCGTTACTCGGCCAGCAAAGCAAAGCAGGCGCAAAGCCGGATTAAGGCGCTCGAAAAAATGGGAACCATTGCCCCGATCGTTGGCGATCACGTAGCGCCTTTCAACTTCCCGGAGCCTGAAGAGTTAAGCCCGCCAATTGTGCGGCTAGAAAATGCCAGTGTCGGTTACGACGGTAAGCCGATCCTGCGTGATCTGGATCTGCGCATCGATCAGGACGACCGGATTGCTCTGTTAGGCGCGAACGGGCAAGGCAAATCGACTTTTGCCAAACTTATTGCGGATCGCCTGCAAGTGATGTCAGGCAGCAAGTATTCCTCGTCCAAACTTCGGGTTGGATTCTTTGCTCAGCATCAAGTCGATGAACTGGAACTCGACGAAACGCCAATCCAGCACGTTCAACGACTGCGACCGAAGGAACTACCGGGAAGAATCCGCTCACGTTTGGCGGCCGGCGGCTTACATGCGGAAGTGGTTGAAACCAAGGTTGGGCGCCTGTCAGGTGGGCAAAAGGCACGACTTTCGCTGCTGATTGCAACAATTGACGCTCCACATCTTATTATCCTCGACGAACCGACAAACCACCTTGATATCCAAAGCCGCGAAGCGTTGGTACAAGCGTTGACCGAATACACGGGCGCCGTAATCTTAGTCAGCCACGACCAGTCACTGGTCGAGCTCGTGGCCGATCGCTTGTGGCTGGTGAAAGACGGAAAAGTAGCGCCGTACACCGAGGATATGGACGCTTATCGCAAAATGCTCCTGTCGGAGCGCGGCGGCGTAACAAAGTCCGAGAAGAAAAAGCAAAAAGGCAAGCGGCCGGCCAAGGTATCGAAAGAAAAACTTCGCGAAGAAGTCACGACCTGCGAGGAGCGTGTGTCAAAACTTCAGGAAATGCGTGATAAGCTGGATTTGAAGATGGCAGAACCGGGTTTTTACGACGGTGAAGCGGCTGCAATTAGCATGTGGCAAAAGAAACATGCGGAAGTTACCGAAGGGTTGGAGCGGGCCGAGGGATTATGGATGTCCGCGCTCGAAAAGCTGGAAGCAAGGGACTGATATGGAACTGGAACTGGCAATCTCCGCGTTTGTGACGCTGTTTGTGATTATCGATCCCATCGGTTTGACACCTTTGTTTGTGGCGATGACCGCCGGAAAAACATCGGCCCAGCGACGCAGCATTGCGATTAGGGCAGTGCTAACCGGCGCAGGCATATTGGCCGTATTCGGTGTAGCCGGTGAGTTCATGTTAACAAAAATTGGCATCGGCATGCCGGCTTTCCGTATCTCCGGCGGCATTTTACTATTCTTGACCGCGATCGAAATGCTGTTTGAAAAACGCACTCCGCGTCGAGAAAAAACTGCTGAAGACGATGACGGGAACGATCCGGCGGTTTTCCCGCTCGCGATGCCTTTGATTAGCGGTCCGGGTGCTATGACGTCGATGATCCTGTTGACCGGGCAATATTCCGGCGACGTGGGTAGTCAAGTTCTAGTGCACGTCGTAATGCTATCGGTATTGCTTATTGTCTTCTTGATGTTCATGACCAGCGGTGTACTGGAACGTGTTCTGGGCCACACCGGCATCAATTTGGTGACCCGCCTGATGGGCATGTTCCTGGCCGCACTATCCGTGCAATTCGTGCTGGACGGCGTTCGCGCATACGGTCTGTTCGGCCTTTAGTCAGGCGTGTTTTCGGCTTTTTGAACCCAGCGGCCGTCATCTTGCGCCCAGTATTTGGCAGGCAACTTAGCAGCAGTAGTGCTTTTCCAGCCCTCGCGCGCAGCAGCGAGGGCATCAGCGTCATTGCCATCGAAAAGCACACAGACGCGGTCAAAGGTCGCCATGTTTTCAAACGGATACTCCGCCCCGTCCACCAACATAAGAATATCGGCTTCGTTGGGTTCGTCGTCACCAACAGTCAGATATATGGGTTGATCTTTGGCGCTGTCCCTTGCAGTGCCATGCGGTAGAAATGAATCTGCGCGGTAGGTCCACAGTGCATTGTCGAGAAATTCCAATCGACTAGCGTCGCGCCCTTTTACCAACACGCGCCAACCCCGCTGCAACGACTTCTCCAGAAGTTCTGGCAAAGTACGCTCCAACGGGGTTTGGGTCAGGTGATAGAAGAGAACTTCTGCCAATATCAGTCCTCGAACTTGTCGCTAATCAGGCGGTCGAGCGCGCGGACACCCCAACCAGTCGCGCCTGTAGGGGCGAGATCACTGTCGGTCGAAAGGAGCGCTACACCAGCGATATCAAGGTGGATCCACGGTGTTTCCGGCTTAACAAAGCGTTGCAAAAATTGACCTGCGGTGCTGGAGCCAGCTGGGCGACCACAGGAATTTTTCATATCAGCCACGCGTGATTTCAGCAGCTTGTCATATGCCGGTGATAGCGGCATCCGCCATGCACCTTCGTTTTCCGCTTTCGCAGCCTTCAGGAAATCATCGCAAAGGTCATCGTTATTCGAAAACACGCCGGCATTTTCATGACCAAGACCGATAATTATCGTCCCTGTCAAAGTTGCCAAGTTGATCATGGCGGTTGGGGCAAAGCGTTCCTGCGTATACCAGAGCACATCGGCCAGAACCAAACGCCCCTCTGCGTCAGTGTTATTAACCTCGATGGTATCGCCTTTCATCGAGCGGATCACATCGCCTGGGCGCATCGCGTCACCATCGGGCATATTTTCCACTAGACCGACGACACCAACAACGTTTGCCTTAGCGTTGCGCAAGGCCAGTGAACGCATGACACCGGAAACGACACCAGCGCCGCCCATGTCCATCGTCATGTCTTCCATACCAGCCGCCGGTTTGATCGAAATACCACCGCTATCAAAAACGACCCCTTTGCCAACGAGCGCAAACGGGGCTTCGTCACCGCCACCATTCCAGCGCATAACAACAACCTTGGACGGGCTCGTTGAGCCCTGCCCGACAGCGAGTAATGTTCGCATGCCAAGTTTTGCCAGTTCAGCCTCTTCGATAATTTCAACATCAAGCCCGAGTTCCTGCATCGCCGCGAGACGAGCTGCGAAGTCTTCGGTGGTCAGAACGTTGGAAGGTTCGTTAACCAAATCACGGGTAAAGAACACCCCTTCGGTCAGCGCCGCCATAGGCCCAGCTGCCGCTGCGACTTCTTCTGGGTGGTTCACCATCATGGACGCCCCCCGAATTTCAGCAGTCTCCGCAGTTTTATGGGCATCAAATGTATAAGCGCGTAACGCTAAACCGTAGGAAATATCCGCAGCTTTTGGATTCCCTGCCACCAAAACAGTTAGCGCACCTGCGCCCTTGGCGACGGCCATCGCAGCACCTGCCTTGCGTGCCTCGGTAACCGTTGGTCGTTTCGAAAGCTTCACAATAAATACACCGTCAGCTTCCATACCCGCAGGATAGGAAAGCATAACGCCGGTTCCGGCTTCCAGTTTAGTGAACTCGTCGCTCTCAGAGAAGCGGGCAATCGCGCCCTTAGACAAACGATTCACGCGCCGCGCCAGAGTGTCGATTTTACCATCCGGGCTCACCAGAACTGCAACTTTACCCTTTAGGGCGCTTATCGCATCGATATCCGGAGCTACGAAATTAATACTGATCGGGGTGGTCATTATGCTCTCCTCAAAAGCTGGCAGAATCTTGCTGTCTACAGTCCTATCGCGATATCTGCGGGTTGACCAGTTGGGGGTGACGAAATAGGCGGGAATGGGTAAACTGTGCCAAACATTAAGGGTAAAACGACTCGTGAACCGGCTAGATAGATATTTGTTTTTTCAACAACTTGGGCCGTTCGGTTTTTTTGCACTGGCGCTTGCCGGTATCATATGGCTGGCACAGACGCTGCCGTTGATGGAAATTATCATCGACAGCGGTCAATCAGGATTTATTTTTCTGGAATTTGCCACCCTGATTTTGCCCAACGTTTTAATCGTGGTGCTGCCAATAGCGGTTTTTGTGTCAACGATGTTCGCGATTAACCGGCTATTTGGCGAATCCGAAATGGTGGTAATTCTGGCGGCAGGCTGGCGCCCTACCCGAATTATTCGCGCAACCATTGCGGTTGGTTTAATCGTAACGGCCGGGATGACCGTTTTACTTGTAATTTTACAACCGTTATCGGCAACCCGACTGGCGGCACGTGTTTTCGAGGTCAGACAAGACGCGATTGGCACCCTGCTCAAAGAGAAGCAGTTTTTGCACCCGATTGATGGCATAACCATCTACATCAAAGATTCCAGCAAAGCCGGCGAAATCGACGGGCTTTTTCTCCATGATCAAACCGACTTTGCCAATCCCGTCACATATTCGGCTACACAAGCGCTTTTGCTGCAAGACGGAGAAGAGCTTCGGCTGGTCATGCATCAGGGAGTTATGCAGCAATATTCTCTCGTCGACCGAACGCTAAACACCATCGAGTTTGAAAAATTTGTATTCGATTTAAGCTTGCTGTTGGGCGAGAGCGGAGTTCGAGGGCGTTCGCCTTTGGAATACGGGATTTCCGACTTGCTAAACCCCGAAAAAATTATCGCTGAAGGCGGGGGCCGCAGTGCGGCGGCTTATCTGGCCGAGGGCCATCAAAAGCTGGCTCTACCGGTTTTGGGTTTGGCTCTGCCAATTTTTGCTTTCGCGATGCTGATGTCGGCCAATTACCGGCGCACGGGGCTCGGGGGGCGTATTGGCCTGACCGGCGCAATTGGCGTTTTTGTGATGGGCTTGACTTTGATGATCAAAACCTGGGTGATTAGTAATCCGGAGTTCTTTCTGGCGTCCTATGCCCCACCGCTAATATGCTTAATTATTGCTGCGTTTCTTCTGTCCAAGAACCGGCTGAACCGCACCCTCCGGCGACCAATGGCGAGGGCGTAGCGTGACCTTATACTTTTACATCGCCCGAAAATTCTTGGTAAACCTGTTGCGCGTCCAAGGCGGATTGGCTGCGTTAATTGTGCTCATGGTGTCGACGGACGTAATGCGTTTTCTGTCTGAACGCGGGGTTGAAGCGATCGTTTACGCCCAACTCATTCTGGTGACAGTCCCCGAGTCGCTGTCGGTAACTTTCCCTTTGGTTGTTTTACTGGGAAGCATGTTCACATTTCTCGGCCTGTCTCGTTCATCCGAATTGGTGATCGTTCGCGCCTCAGGTGTTTCGGCACTGAAAATGTTGATGGCACCGATCACCGTTTCAATACTACTGGGGGTTATTGGCGTCGGAATTATGAATCCGATCATCGCCGCTACCATCCGAAAAACGGCGGAGATACACGAGCGGTATACGGGCAACGCAGGCAACCAGATGTCGGTTTCCCGCGATGGCTTGTGGCTACGTCAATCTGGCGAAAACAGCAATTTCGTCATTCAGGCGCGAAATTCAAGCAGCAACGGCGATTTGCTCTACGGTGTGCGTTTTCACGAGTTTTCCAACGATGGAACGCTGGTTCGCAGAATCGAGGCGTCGCGCGCCGAGTTGCAACCAGGTGCATGGCGCCTGATAAACGCGACGCAATGGAAATTTCTGGACAAGAACCTTTTCGAAACCAGCGACGTTCGCAGATTCGACGAAATCAATCTGCCGACCGATTTGACAACCGAACGAATTCTCAACAGTTTTGCGGCTCCGAACTCGATTTCGGTATGGCGTATCCCCGCGTTTATTACCCAGCTAGAAGCGTCGGGTTTCTCGGCCGTAAGGCATCAAGTGTTTTTGCAGTCACAACTTTCCATCCCGTTACTTCTGGTTGCGATGATGCTAATTGGCGCTACGTTCTCATTGCGGCATGCCCGCTCCGGGAATGCCGGCGTCATGGCTTTGATGGCGTTATTGTCCGGTTTCTTTCTATTCGCGGTCAAGGATGTTGCCGAATCGCTCGGACAGGCCCAAGAAGTTCCGATAGTGCTGGCAACTTGGGCACCTGCCGCTGCAGCCGCGCTTTTTGCGTTGGCCTTTGTGCTGCATCTCGAGGATGGCTAGGTTTATGAAGCGGTACTTTAATCTCGATGGTTTTGATCAACTGCGGCGACAGTTCGTTGCAGTGACCTTGATTATTGCTTTCGGCCTCTTGCCTGCCGCGTCCATTGCGCAAACAGATAGTCCGATAAGCTTTCTGGCTGATACCATTAACCTTGACCAGAGCACCGGAATCCTTACGGCAACGGGCAACGTCGAAGTATTCTTCGGCGACGCCTTCCTGAAAGCCAAAAGCATCAGATATGACTCCCTAAAAGGAGCGATAACCGCCGAAGGTCCAATCATTCTTACCGACGCCAGTGGATCTGTGATCCTCGCGGACTTCGCCGAACTTTCGAGCGACCTGACACAAGGATTGATTCAGGGGGCCAAGGTTTTACTCGAAAATCAGCTACAGCTGGCTTCGACAGAATTCCAACGAACCGAGGGACGTTTTGACACGATGACAAATGTCGTCGCAAGTTCCTGCGAAGTATGTGCCGCCCGTCCTATTCCTGTCTGGCAAGTCCGTGCCCAACAGGTCATACGCGACAATGAAAACAAACAGATCCATTTCCGAAATGCTACTTTCGAAGTACTCGGATTACCCATCTTCTTTCTACCCTACATGCGAATACCAGACCCCTCGGTGACCCGCGCATCGGGTTTCTTGCGACCCAGCATCCTCTCGTCTGAGTATTTTGGCGATGCAATAAAGCTTCCTTACTTTCTGGTGATAAGCGATTATGCGGATGCGACTTTCACGCCAACGCTCACCTTCTCGGGTGCAAAGGTAGTCGATGCCCAGTATCGGCAGCGGTTCAAGAATGGCGGATTTAATACCTTTGCTGCCCTTGCCGTCGCTGACGAGTCCGGTGATTTTGGCCGTGGTTTTTTTGCAATAGACGGCAGTTTCGACATTTTTGACGATATGACGCTGGCATTCTCCGCGACGGCACCGTCTGACGACGGATTTTTGAGGCAGTACAATTACGATGACACCGACCGTCTGGTGAGTGAAGTTAGCGTTAGCAGATACCGCGATCACAGCTACTTCGCGCTTGCGACCGCCATCATGACCAGTTTGAGGGATGACGAAGACGACAACACGATACCGTTTGTCTTTCCCGAGGTTTCCTATCGAAGCTATCGAAATGACACCATCTACGACGGCAAATTCGGCTACGATCTAGGGATTCTCGGACTTTCGCGCAACGTTGGACAGGACGTTTTGCGCGTAAGCGGCGGGATGGACTGGCACGTACCGCTCGAACTTCCATTGGGCCTGCGCGCATCGGGTTTCGCCAGCCTTGATGCTGACTTTTATAAGGTTTGGGATAGTGTTGATTTCGACAATGATTTGTTAATTAGCATCCACCCCTCCATCGGCGCGGACATTCGGTGGCCGCTATCAAAAACGACAGACTCAGCAAGGCATGTTCTCGAGCCAATTGTTCAGTTACTTTATACGGCCGATCCTTCCATTAACGATACCGTTCCAAATGAAGATAGCCTTCAGATCGAATTCGATGAAACAAACCTATTTGATCTCAACAGGTTTCCGGGTCTCGATGCGTCGGAAACAGGATTTCGGACAAACATCGGCGCCAACTACACCATTTTTGACGATGATGGCTGGTCTGTGGGCGTGGCCGGTGGTCTGGTGTTTCGATCTGAACCCTCGCCGCAATTTGACGCGGATTCCCTGCTTGGCGGGTCAAGATCCGGCATCCTTGGCGCGGTCAGCTTCGATTTCGCACCAAATTACAAAGTGATTGGGCGTTTTCTGTTTGATGATGACTTCGATTTCAAACGCAGTGATACGCAGTTCGAATTTACCTTCGACAAGTGGGATCTCGATGGTTCACTGGTATATCTTGCGCCTGACTCGCTCGCACTGGCATCGGAGGAGCGGAGCGAAGGAACCATCGCTGCTGCCTACCGGATCGCCGACAATTGGGAACTCGATGTTGAATGGCAGCGTGATTTGTTGGAAAAAGAAGACGTATTTGGCGGCATGGGCGTAACTTATGGCAACGAATGTATAGAAATCGGTCTTTCCCTCTCGCGCCGCTTCACTTCTTCGAATAATGTCTCGCCATCGACAGATATCGACCTGACAATTCAGCTTGCGGGATTCGGTGGAACGTCGCAGAATAAATGGCCGACGGCACGTTGTGTTTATTAAGTTTAAGTACGAGGTTTTAATAATGGGTAAAATCCTTCAACTGGCACTAACAATGATGTTGGTTCTGTCCTCATGGACAGGTGTTGCGCAGGCGGCAAATCCCTATTCCGCAGCTTATTCAGTTAATGACTCGATCATTACCCACTACGATATCACCGAACGCGTGAAACTGCTTCAGGCGCTGGGCGGTGCTTCCGGTCGCGTCGAGCAGGCTGCAATCGATCAACTTATTGAAGACAGGTTGAAACTTCGCGCGGCGGAGTCGTTTGGAATGGGTGTATCCTCGGAAGCTTTAGCCAACGGCATCGCTTCAATTGCCGCTCAAAGAAATACAACGGCCGAAGGACTCTGGGCGAAAGCTCGCGCCCGTGGCGTCTCAAGGCAAGCCTTCGATGATTACTTCGAAGTCCAACTCATCTGGCGCTCGTTAGTGCAGCGTCGTTTCCGCGAGGCGGCGGACCCGACGAGCGTAGAACTTGATAACGCTATCAATGTTGCCGCCGCTGTCACGCAGGAAACCATTCTGTTGGCCGAAATCGCGCTGCCCTTCGCCGAACGTGGCGAAGAAGCAACAATCGCTTTTGCCGAACGGCTTGCACGTGACCTTAATAACGGCGCCAGCTTTGAAGATGCCGTGACACGTTTTAGCCGCTCCCGCACCGCAGCAAACGGCGGTCAGATCGGCTGGCTTGCACCGGAACGCCTGCCTGCTGCGATTGCTGCAAATGTACTTGGGCTTGGGGCAGGGCAAGTTTCACAACCGGTTATCGTGTCTACCGGTGTTATCATCCTGAAGGTCGTTGCCTCCAAAGTTCTATCTAGTCCGTTGCAAAAGAAAGTCACGGTAGACTATGCCGTTTTGGATTTCTCCGGCCAATCGAACGCAATTTCGCAGGCGACCTCCATGCAACGCAAGTTGGACGAATGTAGCGTCTCGACATCAACTGCGGCGAACTATGGACCGCAAAGTGGCCTGTTTGGTCCAGTTTCGGTGGATAGTGTTCCTGTCGATATCGCGGTATCACTCGCGCGCTTGATGCCAGGAAAAAGTGAAGTCATCGCCAACGGCGACAATGTCCTGTTGATCCAGCTCTGTAACCGAACCACCGACCTGCCTGCAGCGGTAAAAGACCAGTTGCGTAACGGCGTATTCGGAGAAAAACTGGGGAACCTTGCAGAAGGCTATTTACTGGAACTCCGCCGCACAGCAATTATCGAGAAACGATGAACGCGAAACCGGTTGCACTTACACTTGGCGAACCAGCAGGTATAGGGGCCGAGATATCGCTAAAGGCATGGGCCAAACTGCGCGAGGAACTGCCTTTCTTTCTGATCGCAGATGCATCCTTTATACGTTCAGTGGCTGACGACGTTCCGGTTGAGGTTATTGCCCACCCCGAGCAAGCGACCGAAGTAATACTGCGGGCGCTCCCAGTTCTCGACCATCCGCTTCCTGCGAAGGTTCGACCCGGCATTCCTACCCCCGAAAACGCCACCGAAGTGGTCGCTATGATCGCACGCGCCGTTGATCTGGTACAACAAGGTCATGCCTGTGCGCTCACGACAAATCCGATTCACAAAAAGGCACTGCAGGACGGTGCAGGTTTTGCTTTTCCGGGGCACACCGAATTCCTTGCGGATCTCGCGGATGTGGAGCGGCCAGTAATGATGCTAAGCGCACCTGAATTACGCGTGGTCCCCGTTACAATCCATATTGCCTTGTCAGAGGTTGCTAGTTCCTTAACCGAAGAGCTACTGGAACAAACTATCCGCGTAACCCACAAGGCGTTGATTAATGACCTTGGCATTTCAAATCCCCGTATCGCCGTGGCTGGCCTCAACCCGCATGCGGGCGAAGGCGGGGCGATGGGGCGCGAGGAGATAACGCTAATTTCACCGTTATTAGAACGGCTTCGGAGCGAAGGCATAAACCTGATTGGCCCGATGTCAGCTGATACTATGTTTCATGCCGCCGCGCGCGAACACTACGACCTTGCGATGTGCATGTATCACGATCAGGCCCTTATTCCGATCAAAACGCTGAATTTTTCGGCAGGTGTAAACACAACACTTGGCCTTCCGTTTGTGCGCACTTCGCCAGACCATGGCACGGCATTTGATATCGCCGGAAAAAATATCGCTGACGCGCAGTCTCTCATTGAGGCCCTGCGAACGGCATGGTCCATGGCGCGGCATCGGGGTACTTCATGATATTATCACACGACGGATTGCCACCTCTTCGCGATGTCATTGCGAACCATGGCCTGAGCGCGCGAAAATCCCTAGGCCAGAATTTCCTGTTGGACTTAAATCTAACCTCAAAAATCGCACGTCGCGCCGGCGATCTTAGCCAATGCGACGTACTTGAAGTCGGCCCAGGACCAGGCGGATTGACACGAGCATTATTGATGGAAGGTGCGCGTAAAGTTGTTGCGATCGAGCGCGACGAAAGATGCCTGCCAGCGCTTGCCGAAATCAGTGCTGCTTACCCAGATCGCCTGACTGTACTTGAAGGGGACGCGCTGGAGATCAATCCTATGCAGCACCTCAATGCCCCTATCCGTGTAGTGGCGAACTTGCCGTACAATGTTGGAACCGAACTTTTAGTGCGATGGTTGACGCCGAGCGATTGGCCGCCGTTCTGGCAAAGCTTGACGCTAATGTTCCAAAAAGAGGTAGCACAAAGGATCGTTGCTGAACCCGGAAGCAAGGCCTATGGGCGCCTGTCGATTCTGGCGCAATGGCGCACCGAAGCAAAACTTGCTTTTGAATTGCCGCCGCAAGCGTTTACTCCACCACCGAAGGTCATATCCGCAGTCGTGCATCTGGAGCGATTGGAGACACCGCGCTTTCCGGCCAACGCTAAGGACCTGTCTCGCACGGTTTCATTGGCTTTCGGTCAACGCCGAAAAATGTTGCGCGCCAGCCTGAAATCCCTTGGTAGCGATATCGAGGAACGCATTCGCGCAGCGGACATAGACCCAACCACACGGGCGGAACAGGTTTCGATTGAAGAGTTCTGTCGCCTAAGCCGCGTACTTTTCCCCGAATAATCAGTTCGGTTGAGGTTGGTCGTCTGTAACAGGCGCAGCTTCTGTCTTTGCCGCATCTTTTGCAGGCTTACGTCGTGGCGCGCGCGAACGTTGTGACCGCGGCTTGTTTTCTGGTGTTGGTACAAGGTTTTCATCAACATCAGGTTGTTCGCTGGCCGACGCTTCGAACCCTCCACGAACTTCTGGCTGATCAGCCGCCTCTGCCTTCGCAGTATCTTGTTGCTGCTGTTGTTGTTGCTGTTGCTGCTGTTGTTGTTGGCTTTGCCGTTGCGCTTGTTGCGCCTGCTGTTCAGCTTGACGCTCCGCTATTTGACGCTGCGCTTTTTGCAAAATCCGGCTGTAATGCTCGGCATGTTGCTGGAAACTTTCCGCAGCAACACGGTCATCAGAAAGCAATGCATCATGCGCCATCGCGCTATACTTCTCGATGATTTGCTGCGGCGTTCCTCGTACACGGCCTTCGGGGCCCGCACTATCAAAAACACGATTTACCACATTTGCGGTATTCGTATTCGGATTACGACGATTGTTGCTCTTATTTCTAGAACGGGATTTGTTTGAAGTTCTCATATTCTCGGATTTCTGAAGTGTGGGATTAAGGGGGGCGCGCAGCCATAGCGCGGGTATTCTTGCGTAGTATTCCCAACATCGGGTTAACGTCTCCACTCTCAACGAGAGAACCTTCAAGGCTCAATCTCGGGCGGATGCGCTAAACTACACCTTGCGGTAAACTAATAACAAGCGAAAAAACGATACTATCTCGCTTAACATCTAGCATATAGGTTCTTTTCTACCTTTGAACAGATACAACACGATCTTTTCCGCCCATATCTTGCGAAATGGATACTTTGGAGAAACCGGCATCTTTAAATATCTTGGCAACTTCATCGCCCTGCGTGTGTCCAATTTCAAACAACGCTAGCCCCTCTGCCGCCAGAAATTGTCCAAGCATAAACGCGATTGTGCGGTACGCTTCGAGCCCGTCTCCACCGGGAGTTAACGCGAGAAACGGCTCCCAGTTTCGCACGTCTGGTGAAAGGTCCCCCATTTCATGTGCGGCTATGTAAGGGGGATTCGAAACGATCAAATCAAAGACCCCGCCAACGGCATCAAACCAATCCGATAGCTCAAACTGGATACGTTCGGTGACACCATGCGCCGAGGCGTTCTTGGCAGCAATTGCTAGCGCGTCCTCGCTAATATCCACGGCAATCGCCAGTGCATCGGGCCATTCGGCGGCCAAAGTAACGGCAAGAATACCGGAGCCGGTTCCAAGATCCAGAACGCGTTGAAAGGGACCCTGCTGCAGCGCCAAGTCGACAATCGTTTCCGTTTCAGGTCGTGGGTCGAGCACGTCTCGGGTAACCGTAAACCAGCGCCCCCAGAACTCACGGCCACCTATAATCTGACTGACAGGTTGAAATTTTTCGCGTGCAGCCAACAGATTATCGAACTTCCGAAAAAGGTCCGGATGCACTTCTTCGTCAGACATTAGCACAAGGCGGGTCGGGTCGCAGTCCATCGCATGGGCCAACAGAATACGCGCATCCGTTTCGGCACTTGGTACACCTGCATCGGCCAACCATTTGGTCGCGCTGGTTAAAGCTTCGTTAACTGTTACACTCATGGATCCAGCTCCGCCAGTTTTTCGGCTTGATCGGCAGCGGTAAGTGCTTCGATCATTTCGTCCAGATCGCCCTGCATGATCTGGTCCAGTTTATAGAGGGTCAGGTTAATTCGATGGTCCGTCACCCTGCCCTGCGGATAATTATATGTGCGGATACGTTCCGAACGATCACCGGAGCCAACCTGCCCTTTGCGTGCCTCCGCCCGCTCGTCGTCGACTTTCTGACGTTCTAGGTCGTAAAGTCTTGTTCGTAAAACCTGCATGGCCTTGGCGCGGTTGACGTGCTGGGATTTTTCAGACGACGTAACTATAATGCCCGTTGGAATATGCGTAATCCGGACAGCAGAGTCGGTTGTATTCACGTGCTGACCGCCCGAACCCGAAGCACGCATGGTGTCAATTCGAATGTCGGTGGCCGGAATGTCGATATCAACGTCCTCGGCCTCGGGCAGAACGGCAACGGTTGCCGCCGAAGTGTGGATTCTGCCGCCAGATTCCGTCGCGGGAACACGTTGCACACGGTGCACGCCTGACTCGAACTTCAATACCGCGAAAACACCTTCGCCTTTGACGTTGATGATAGCTTCTTTGTAACCGCCAATACCGGTGGACGCCTCTTCGATAATCTCGAATTTCCATCCACGGTCTTCGCAAAACCGCTGATACATACGGAGCAGGTCTGCCGCAAACAAACCGGCTTCGTCGCCGCCTGTGCCCGCCCTGATTTCCATAATAGCTGGCCGATGATCCGCATCGTCCTTCGGAATAAGCGCCAAGGTAATAGCGCGTTCCGCAGCTGGCAATTTGTCTCGAATATCTGCAAGCTCGTCTTCGGCCAGATCCCGCATTTCAGGGTCGTCGAGCATACCCTCAGCCTCGGTCTTTGCCTCGAGATACCCTTGATACGCGTCGATTTGCTCGACCACAGGTTTTAGTTCTGCGTATTCGCGCCCCAACGACGCAAGTTCGTTTGCCTCGGCTCCACCCGAAAGTTTCGCCTCGATATAAGCAAAACGTTGGCGAATTTGCTCGAGTTTATCAGCTGCAATCATTTTTTCAGGTATACCGGTCAGTTATTGCTCGAATGAGCTGAGTGTTCCAACCCAAGCCAGAACGCGTGCCTCGTTAACACCCAAGTCGCCGTGGCCAAATCTTGACCGCGAGTAGATTGCTATTGTCGACTTACCACCATTGAGGTCGATAAATTTGACGGAAATATAATCCGGCAAGTTCAGGTTCGGGGTCTTCTGGACATATGTCATCCAGCCTTCTTCAGGAGATCCCGCAATCCTTGTGGTCTTGCGTTGGCTCAAAACGAAGTCATCAAAAGCTTTGGCCATCAGCGTCGGGTTGGTCGTATATACGGGCGACGGGACGTCTACAAACTCTTCGGTCAATGCAGGTGGTGCCATACGGAAACTATGTGGCTTAACGGTTTGCGGTTCGGTCAACGGGTCAACATGCCAGACCGCCGTATCATGCTCGACGGTGCTGACGTAATAGAACAACCCGCCAGCGGTCGCCAAACTGATAAATACTAAGAAAATCGCCATTCGGATCATACGTTTATCGCCGCGTTATCCGCAGCCTCCTGCTCAGCTTCAATCTGTTTCGCCTTGGCTTCGACCAATTCGACGATATGATCGACCATACCTGCATTATCGCTTTTGTGGTCCTGTTTACCAGCCAAATAAACCATGCCCGAGCCTGCACCGCCACCAGTAAAGCCCACATCGGTCATAAGAGCTTCGCCCGGGCCATTAACAACGCAACCTATTATGGATAGACTTACGGGTGTATGAATATGCGCAAGCCGGTTTTCCAGCTCGGAAACGACTTTGATGACGTCAAAACCCTGCCGAGCACAGGATGGGCAGGAAATAATGTTCACACCCTTGTGCCGCAACCCCAGAGTCTTCAAAATCTCGAATCCAGCCTTAACTTCTTCGACCGGATCAGCCGATAGCGACACACGGATCGTATCGCCAATACCAGCCCACAATAGGTTTCCAAGGCCGATGGCGGATTTAACGGTGCCCGAAACCAATCCGCCCGCCTCTGTGATGCCAAGGTGAATCGGGGCGTCGGTCATGTCTGCCAAACCGTGATAGGCCGCAGCAGTCATAAACACGTCCGATGCTTTTAACGAAATCTTGAATTCGTGAAAATCATTGTCTTGCAAAATCCGGATATGATCCATTCCACTTTCGATCATCGCGTCCGGACATGGCTCTCCATATTTATCGAGCAGATGTTTTTCCAACGAACCGGCGTTCACCCCGATGCGAATTGAGCAACCATGATCCTTTGCTGCTTTGATAACCTCGCGGACCCGCTCTGGCGAACCGATATTGCCGGGGTTTATACGCAAACAAGCTGCCCCGGCTTCGGCCGCCTCAATTGCCCGTTTGTAGTGAAAATGGATGTCAGCAACGATAGGCACAGGGCTTGCGCGAACGATTTCAGGCATCGCCGCCGTCGATGCCTCGTCAGGGCAGGAAACCCGGATTATATCTGCACCGACGTCGGCACAGGCTTGAATCTGCGCGATCGTCGCCTTGGCATCCGAGGTCAAAGTATTTGTCATTGTCTGGACGGAAATAGGTGAATCCCCGCCAACAGCGACATCACCGACATGAATCACACGACTTTTCCGGCGTTCGATATCTCGCCAAGGGCGAATTGGGTTATGCGACATTTATGGTTCCGCTCTATGCAATCTTGGTAAGGGGAACTTAAGACCTGATAACCCGAATGTCATCACCTCTTCGAGATAGATATCTCTATTGATCGAGGCGCGCGGTGTTCAAGCTGCGCCACGCTTCAGCCGCAACTTGCAGGGCAATCGAAGGGCTGTCTACTTCGGTCATGTTTGTTGCAACCGCCGTTGGTAGCAATGGGATATCGCGCACAACAGCCGAGTTGTTGCTAAGTGGGCCGTAGGCCTCGTCGTCGATCATCACATAAACATATGTGGCATTACCTGCACGCAAGTATGCTGTTGGTGCGTCACTTGGCAGGGAATATTGCTCGCCAGCAGCCAGTGTTTTTTCAAAGATGATGGTGCCGTTTTCTTGATAAACACGAACCCAGGCTTCTTGTTGTGCGACGATGCTTACACTTGGAACATAAGGCGTTTCACTTACGCGTGGCGAACCCTCAACAACCGCAGCCACTTCAATGTCGGGCTGATCCACAACTTCCAGCGGTAGGACTTCGGTTCCTGCGTCAGGGTTAATCGCAAAAATTGGACCGTCGCGCGGTTCAACCACCGGAATTTCCAGCTCACGGCGGGAATAAAGAATCGACGGATCAGCGGCCAACTCGATCCCCGAGGCCAGAAACCCGTCAGAGCCACTCAAACTAGAGGCGCCAAGGTTGTCCGGTTCAAACGCGACCATTGGATTGTCTTCTACCGGCGCAAATTCCACGCGCTGGATATCCTGCATCACAAACCATGCCCCATAGCCGAGCACACCGACAACTGCCGCCAATACCAGCGCAGGACCAGCCGCAGCTAGAGTTGTACCGGCGGTTCCAGCGGGCCGGAAATCTCCGCCCCTACCGGGCATATTCGGGGTCCAACTTTGTGGATCGGTGATTGGACGAACGTCGACATCGCGAGACTTCTTGGCCGTGCCGCCCAATTCGGCTCCAGCACTTTGAAACCTTGCCTCGACACAGAACCGCTGAAAGGTAACTTCAGGATCCAATTCCAGGTATCGGGCATAGGAGCGTACGTATCCGGCAACAAAACTCGCGTTCGGGAACACTGAAACATCGCAATTTTCGATGGCTGAAATATAGGCGGCTTTTACACGCAATTCACGCTGTACGTCCAACAGGGACTTCCCCATCGTCGCACGCTCACCGCGCAGTTCGTCGCCGAGTTTCCGCTCGAAAGAGTCGAAACCTCCAAGGGTTGTGTCTGAGGGCGAGTTGCTCATTAGCCTGCTTGTTTTTGTGTTGCCTCGGTGCGTATTTATCCCAACGCCACGAAATCACAATAGCCGCATGACGTTAGTTGCGAATTTATATCACCTTTTCTGTACTTTGTGCAGAAAAAAATATTGGAAAAAAACAACGGCGGGAAAACTACGCAGAAAAGCGCTTATTCGGCCTATCCCGCCAAACTTACGCGGCTAAGGCGACAGTGCTTCCAAAGCGAATCAAGCGAGGTGACTAGATTGTCGATCATCTCGGGGGTGTGCACTGGTGAAGGGGTGAAGCGCAGCCGTTCGGTTCCCCTTGGAACCGTCGGAAAATTGATCGGTTGGACGTAAACGCCGAATTCTTCGAGCATCTGGTCGGACAAACGTTTGCATTTTACGGGGTCTGACACAAGAACGGGTACAATGTGGCTATCGTTGTCCATCACTGGCAAACCCATAGCTTTTAGACGTAGCTTCAAAGTCTTGGCAGCCGCTTGCTGCGCGTCGCGCAATTCCTGATGTTCTTTTAAATACCGCACCGAAGCGGCAGCCCCGGCCGCTATGGCCGGCGGCAACGATGTCGTAAAGATAAAGCCGGGCGCATAGGAACGAACGGCGTCAGCCATTTTTGCAGTTGTCGCGATATAGCCGCCCATCACGCCATAAGCCTTGGCCAACGTGCCGTTAATGATGTCGATCCGGTCCATCAAACCGTCCCGTTCAGCGACTCCGCCACCACGTGGACCGTACATGCCAACTGCGTGCACCTCGTCGATATAGGTTAGCGCGTTAAACTCGTCCGCAAGGTCGCAGACTTCCTTGATTGGACCAAAATCGCCATCCATCGAATAAATCGACTCGAATGCAATCAGTTTAGGGCGGTCTTTGTCGACTGATTCCAGAAGCTCGCGCAGGTGTTCCAGATCGTTATGGCGCCATATGTGTTTTTCACAACGGCCATGGCGAACACCTTCAATCATCGAGGCGTGGTTTAGTTCGTCCGAAAAGATCACCAGATCCGGAAACAGCTTTGGCAAAACCGAAAGCGTGGATTCGTTGGCAATATATGCTGACGTAAAAATCAGGGCCGCTTCTTTCTGGTGAAGGTCGGCGATCTCGTCTTCCAGTTCTTTGTGAAATACCGTCGTGCCCGAAATATTGCGGGTTCCGCCGGATCCGGCACCGGCAACCTGTAAAACACGCTCCATCGCCTCGATCACAACGGGGTTCTGGCCCATGCCTAGATAGTCATTGCCACACCAGACCGTAATATCCTGCTTCACACCATCCAGACGAGTCCAGACTGCATGCGGAAACGCACCCTTTTCACGGCATATATCCGTAAAGACACGATATCGCCCCTCGTCATGCAAGGCTTGTAGGGCTTTATCCAGGCTGGCGTTATAATCCATGTGCAACTCTCCAAACACGTTGATCGTCGTATATAAGGGGAGTTAACGCAACTCCTCACGTCACAAATCGCCGCAGGGATGCTCTATTGTTTCCTTTTAAGCAAGGTCATTTTTTGTATACGGGGGATAAATCTCAGTAAATAAACCGGATTTGGTCGGCCCAATACCGCTCAAGAACACGCAAATGTGCATTCACATCATCCAGTGAGACTTCATCCATCGACGCAATATCCAGTAATCCATCTGAATGACGTGCAAACATTTCCGACAACGCCACCCGAATATCACGGCCCTTGTCGGTTAAGCGCACCCGCACAGAGCGCCGGTCGACCGCACATTTTTCGTGATGCATATAGCCGGATTCGACCAGCTTTTTAAGATTGTATGACACATTCGAGCCTTGGTAATACCCGCGCGACTTCAACTCGCCGGCGGTCACTTCCTGTTCCCCGATGTTGAACAACAATAACCCTTGCACGGAGTTGATGTCGATCAGCCCCAAGCGTTCGAATTCGTCCTTAACCACATCCAGCAACAATCGGTGTAGGCGTTCCAGCCGTCCGAGTGTGTCCAGATAGATCGACAGATTATCCGGCGCATCCTGTCCATTTACCGCCGTTTGCATATTCATATCATGCCTCCCAATACCTTTCGCTGCATTGGTTTTGACATTGCGAATCGCAACAAGAGGTTAAATATCGAAAATTAGTCGCACAAATTACGCAATTTTGTGGAAATCACGGATCACGCTAATAATTTCGGCATGTTCAGACGGTGGAGTCGCCTGACGGGACATCCAAACATATAAATCCTGATCGTTTTCAACCAAAAGCGCCTCGTATTGCTCCAGCGCGTCCGCGGAAAGAGCGGCAATTTCCGTGTCGGAATACGGCCCGAGGATCATGTCCATTTCCTTCGTCCCACGTCGCCAGCTACGCATTTGAAGGCGTTTGATGCGGTTTTCGGGGGTCTCTGTCATGGGTGTCTCCTCTAATTAGCTCCGTTTGCACCCAAAAGAGGGCATGTGCAACCTTGATCCCTGCTTTAAGGCAACCTATCACTTTCACGAACCATTTTGACGGAGCTAAAAAATGTCCATCATCGCCGATGCCCTTTCACGTGTTAAGCCATCGCCAACATTAGCGGTGTCGACCAAAGCAAGCGAACTAAAAGCTGCGGGAGTGGACGTCATCGGTCTTGGCGCAGGCGAACCGGATTTCGATACTCCGGACAACATCAAAGCGGCAGCAATTGACGCGATCAACCGAGGAGAGACCAAATATACGGCCCCAGATGGCATTCCGGAACTGAAAGCCGCCATCTGTGATAAATTCCGCCGCGAAAATGAACTAGAGTATTCCCCTTCGCAAGTCATGGTGTCGACGGGCGGAAAGCAAGTGCTTTTCAATGCCTTACTGGCAACGCTGAACCCAGAAGATGAGGTTATCATCCCTGCCCCCTATTGGGTTAGTTACCCCGACATGGTTCGGCTGTGTGGTGGCGAACCCGTTGTGATCGAAGCGCAAATCGAGGCTAATTTCAAAATCACTGCAGACCAGCTCGAGGCGGCGATAACGCCCAAAACCAAATGGTTGATATTCAACTCGCCGTCCAATCCGACCGGCGCCGGATATTCGTGGGACGAGCTTAAAACCCTGACAGATGTTCTATTACGCCACCCTCATGTCTGGGTGATGACAGACGATATGTACGAACATATCGCCTATGCCCCTTTCAAATTCTGCACACCTGCACAGGTGGAGCCGGCCCTTTATGATCGCACCCTTACTGTTAATGGCGTCTCGAAGGCCTATGCGATGACGGGCTGGCGGATCGGTTATGCCGCAGGCCCGGAGTCCCTGATTAAGGCGATGATAAAGGTTCAGGGGCAGTCGACCACCAACCCTTGCTCCATCAGTCAATGGGCGGCGGTTGAGGCGCTTAACGGACCTCAGGACTATATCGCCACCAGCCGTATCGCTTTCGCGCGGCGTCGAGATCTGGTCGTAGAGCTACTAGACAAAATTGACGGTATGGCCTGCCCTACACCCGAAGGCGCATTTTACGTTTACCCTTCAATCAAGGGATTGATCGGTAGGTCTACTCCGTCAGGAAGCGTCATTAAAAACGATGAGGATTTCGCCACGGAATTGCTGGAAGCCGAAGGGGTGGCGGTGGTGTTTGGTGCAGCCTTCGGATTGTCACCGAATTTCCGAATAAGTTATGCTACCTCGGACGAAATACTGACCGAAGCCTGCAACCGTATAACCCGTTTTTGCGAAGGGTTGAAATGATGCTTGAACGTCCGACCCTATATTTCCGTCGAAAAGATAACGGTGCTGCCGTCTACCGGATTGGCGAGGGGAGCCATGCTCGTCTTGATCTGGTTCAAATCGCCGTACTCAAACAGAACGGTGAAGTGAAACCTCAAGGCAAATTGCTTCCAAGCGAGTCCGAGCTCGCGGAAATCGAAGCGTGGCATCAGGAACGGAAGTCCGAACAAAAAACCCGCGACGCGACGCGGGTGGATCAGTTCATTGGCGAAATGAACTCGATGGCGCAATGGATTCAGGCGAACGCTAACGACAAACAGATATCGCAATCGGCACAACCATTGCTTATGGCGATGCATGATTTACGAACCACACTGGTGCGCCGAATGAGTGGGCGGGGCAAGTAGCCACAACAAATGTTTTTCTGATATAGTCGTAGTTATATTTCAGCAGGGAGTTTAAAATGTCCGGTTTGTCACAAGAACAACAAGACCTTAAAGACAGCATTAAGAAAAGCTCGACGATCTGGGCCGTCGTTGTCGGGCTTGTCACTGTCGGCATCATTTACTGGATATTGAATAGCCAAACTAGCGGAGTTCGAATGGCTGCAGCCGCCCTTAGTGGTGTCGCGGTCGCAATATCGATGTATCGGAAGTCCTTTGCATCAGGTTCCAAATCCGCGCGATGTAGTAAATGCGATGCAGCATTCAGCATAACGCGCACTGATCGCGTCGAGACGGTTATGTCCGCCGAAGATAAAGAAGAGCGCGAACCACAAGAAGACGGGTCGACCATCGTTAAAACATGGGTAGAGGAAAAATATTCAGTCCTCGAAACCTATACCTGCTCCAAGTGTCGGGACGTTACGACCAAAACCTATGATGCGACCCGTCGCAAGGACGAAAAAACCGAAGTAGAAGCGGCTCCTGTTGTGTCCGCAACGAAATCGAAAAAGCAGAAAAAACCCGATAAATCTTAGACTTATACCGGCGACCTAATCCTTTTATTCATTAGAAATTGCATTTGGAAATTGTGTTCACGTCTACGCAACAGGGTTGCACTACACCGTTCTATGACGCACCCCACGATCAAACGGGTTTATCCTGACGTGAGTTTGTTGCATAACGCCGCCATGAGAATCCTAACCAACGAGCAAGCCAATGCATGACATCAAATTGATCCGCGAGAACCCCGAAGCTTTTGACGCCGGTCTGGCCCGGCGCGGCGTTTCAGCGATGTCTTCCGATATACTGGCAATCGACGAGTCGCGGCGCACAAAAATTCGTGCCGCCGAAGAAGCCTTGGCCGAACGCAACGCTGCCTCGAAGATGGTTGGCGCTGCCAAAGCCTCGGGAGACGAAGCGGAATTCGAGCGGTTACGGGCGCTGGTTGCAGAAAAAAAGACCGAAATCGCAAATCTGGAAGAAGAAGCGAAGGCTGAGGACGCGCGCCTTAACGAATTGTTAATGGGCATTCCGAATATTCCAGCCGAAGATACTCCGGACGGTGCAGACGAAAACGATAATGTCGAGGTGAAGCGCCACGGCAACCCCCGCAACTTCGCCTTTACCCCCAAAGAGCATTACGAAATTGCTGGTGCCGCCGACGGTCTGGATTTCGAGATGGCGGCCAAGCTATCAGGTTCGCGCTTTGTTGTGTTGAGCGGCGCCATGGTGCGGCTGCATCGGGCGCTTGGGCAGTTCATGCTCGACACGCATATAGATAAAAACGGGCTTACCGAAATGTGGGTGCCCGTGCTCGTCCGCGACGAGGCAATGTATGGTACCGGCCAATTGCCAAAATTCGCCGAGGATAGCTATCGCACAGAAAACGGTTGGTGGCTGATCCCGACGGCCGAAGTACCGCTGACCAACACCGTATCCGGCGAAATTGTTGACGAATCCACCCTGCCCCGCCGGATGGTTGCGCACACACAGTGCTTCCGTTCGGAAGCAGGTTCCGCAGGGCGAGACACATCCGGTATGCTACGCCAACACCAGTTCGAGAAAGTCGAGATGGTGTCGGTCTCTAAACCTGAAAACAGCCGCGCCGAGCTTGATCGAATGGTTGGCTGCGCAGAAGGCATTCTCGAAGCTTTGGAAATTCCATACCGTACACTGGTGCTTTGCACAGGGGACACCGGTTTTGGCATGCGTCAGACATTCGATATCGAGGCTTGGCTACCGGGTCAAAACACCTACCGCGAAATTTCGTCCTGCTCGCTCGCCGGTGATTTTCAGGCGCGTCGCATGAACGCCCGCTATCGCCCCGACGGAGGTAAACCCGAATTCTTGCACACACTCAACGGCTCGGGTCTGGCGATTGGCAGGACACTTATTGCCGTTGTCGAGAATTACCAGCAGGAAGATGGCTCGATTGGGATTCCGGCAGTGCTGCATGGGTACATGGGCGGGAGCACCATGATTACGCCCGAAGGTTCTCTGGCGTAATCAGCAAGAAACGGGTCGTGGGTGGTAAAATAGGGTTTTAAGTATCGGGTTCTGACGAAAGGATCCCGAATGCCCGTAATATTTCACGCCCTGCCCACCCTTGACGTCTGTAACCTACAAGCAGGCCACCCCGACTTCTACGGGCATTCGGCTGAACGCACGACATCTAGCGGTTCAGGAACGCCCTGCCGGCATTGTCTTTCGAACACACCGGCGGGTGAAACAATGCGGATCCTTTCCTATCGTCCGTTTGAGAACGATCAGCCGTATGCAGAAGTCAGGCCGATCTTTCTTTGCGGGAAAAAATGCGAAAAGTTCAAGACTTCGTCGGACCTACCCCCAATCCTGCAATCCTCTCCAGAGTATCTGGTCAAGGGGTATTGCACAGACGACCGGATTGTCTATGGCACAGGTGAAATCGTCTCACCCGATGATTTCACCGCTGCTTGTGACGCAGTATTTGCAGACACGAAGGTGGCTTACATCCACGTTCGTTCGGCCATAAACAACTGCTACATGTGTAAAATCACGCGCACTTTGTAAGACAATCGCCGAGGTTTGACCCAACCTGCAATGCTTGCCTCTTCAGGGAAAGTATTTGCGGCGGGAGAGCCCCTGTTTTATCGGGCGTTAGGGAAAAACAATTGCTGGCCGTCGCGTTCGTAGTCCGCGATCGATTGTTGTCCTTCTTCGCTAAGCAACCAAGCTATAAACACCTGCGCGCCGGTTGCGTTTACGTGCGGAAACTTGACGGGATTTACCGCGATAACGCCATACTGGTTGAAAAGGTCGGCGTCGCCTTCAAACAGGATTCGCGCATCGTTTTTACCCTCATATGCAATCCAAGTGGCGCGGTCGGTCAATGTGTATCCCTGCATCTCGATCGCAGCGCGAATAGTCGCCCCCATGCCGGAGCCTGTTTCGCGGTACCACTGCGATGGTGCAACAGTGTGTTCAATCGAAGCCCAAAGCGCCCGTTCTTTTTTGTGAGTACCTGAATCATCGCCGCGCGAAACAAAAATCGCGGCGCCTTTTGCGAGAAGTCTCAAAGCCTCCTCGAGGGTTCCCGCGCCGGAAAGCCCAGCTGGATCAGTATCGGGCCCGATAATTACAAAGTCATTGTACATCAGATCAAAACGCTTCACGCCGTTACCCGCCTCGATAAACGCCTGTTCTGCCGCTTTGGCGTGTACGAGCAATACATCCGCATCGCCATTGGCGGCATTTCGAATGGCCTGACCTGTGCCAACGGCGACGACACGTACTTCAATGCCGGTTTCTGCTGAAAACTTGGGTAAAAGGTAATCATAAAGCCCTGAATTTTGCGTCGAAGTCGTCGATTGCACCAGAATATGCCCCGGAGCGGCAGATACGCCGATTACGGACATTGCAAGTGCAACAAAACCAAGTAGTATTTTATTCAACGTCGCCATGACAATCCCCGTTATGCTAGTTTTTACATAACGTATATCGGCGAGACTAAAACCGACAAGACTTTTTTGACATATCGGGAAAGAAATGCGCAAACATCACTACGAACCGGGAACCCCTCCCGCCCTGCACTCGAAAGTATCCGTAGACGAAAATGTCATCGGTATGGGCAAGGTCGAATTACTGCGACTAGTCGGGGATCTTGGATCGATATCGGCTGCAGCCAAAGAGATGGGTCTGGCCTATCGGCGCGCGTGGTTCCTGCTTGAAACACTGCAACTATGTTTCGAGGAACCCTTATTCACTTCTGCACGCGGCGGCTCCAAGCAAGGTGGCACATCGTTAACACCGCTCGGCGAAGTATTGCTGGAAAAACACGCTACCCACCTTGCGGCACTAGATGTCGCGGCGGTTCCATTTCTTGACTGGGTCGAAAGCCAAAAACGGGTTTCGCTTGTCGACGAAGATTCCTGACCGTAAAAGGGCGTCGAACTAAGAAAAAGGTCCAGCCATGCGTATTCTTATTACTAATGACGACGGCATTACCGCCCCCGGCTTGGCCGTTATAGAGGCGATTGCCGCTGATCTTGCCGGACCGGACGGCGAGGTCTGGGTTGTAGCACCGGCATTTGAACAGTCCGGTGTCTCGCACTGCATCTCCTACATCCGGCCAATGCGGCTGGAAAAACTGGGGGAGCGTCGATACGCAGTTGAAGGCTCGCCTGCGGATTGCATCCTTGCAGGGTTGTTCGAAATCCTCAAAGACACTCCGCCAGACTTGATACTTTCGGGCGTCAATCGCGGCCACAACGTCGCCGAAGATACGTTATACTCCGGCACGATAGGCGGCACAATCGAGGCTACGTTGCACGGGTTCAAAGCCATCGCCATGTCGCAATACTATAGCCGTGACAACGCTTTGCTAGACGACCCTTTCGAAGCCGCGCGCGTGCATGGCGCAGGCATTTGCCGCAGGTTGTTGGACAGCGCTACTTGGCACGATCAGCCTTACGGCGTTTTCTATAACGTTAATTTCCCCGGCGTATCAGCCGCGAAGACAAAAGGCATAAAAGCCACTGTACAAGGCCATCGTCCAAGCTCCGCTTTCGGGGTTGAACCGCATACCGCGCCGAATGGCCGGCGGTACTTGTGGATCACGGCCAGTCCCGGCAACGATAGCGCAGCAGTCGGTACAGACGCGCGTGAGGCATCTGAAAACTGGATTACCGTCACGCCGCTAAGGGCAGACATGACCGCGCATGACATTGCTACCGGTCTCGCAGAGCTATTCTAGAACATGAATCTATCCGAACAACGTATGCAATTTGTCCTGAAGCTCCGTAGTAACGGCGTATCAGACCCCGCCGTTCTAGCGGCGATGGAAGCCATCCCGCGCGATGCGTTTCTGGATGGGATATTTAAAGAGCGGGCTTACGAGGATCGTCCCCTACCAATCGCCCGCGGCCAGACAATTAGTCAGCCGTCAGTGGTTGGGAAAATGACCGAGGCGCTGGAATTAAACAATCGTTGCAAGGTGTTGGAGATCGGAACGGGCTCGGGTTATCAGGCCGCAATCCTGTCGAAACTGGCGCGACGTGTCTACACGATCGAACGTCACCGGCCGTTAGCCCAAACTGCAAGGGCAGTTTTTCAGGCGCTGGATATGGGGAATATTACAGTTGTAACCGCCGATGGGTCCATGGGTTTAGCCGAACAAGCTCCCTTCGATCGAATCCTTCTGACCGCCGCCGCGGAGGACCCGCCAGCCAATCTTCTGGCGCAACTAAAACCTGGCGGAATAATGGTTTTACCAGTCGGGCAGACGGACACTGTGCAAGCGCTGATAAAAGTGGTAAAAACAAAAGACGGCTTGGAATATACCGAGCTGGGAGAAGTCCGGTTCGTACCTTTACTCGAAGGTGTGGCAAAGGACTCGGAACATTGAGAGCAAACCTGATTAGGTAAACGAGCATAGGTATTGTTATGAAATATTTTGGAAAACGCACGCGGATTGCCAGTGTATTGCTGGCGACCAGCTTTCTAACGGCATGTGAAAGCGTCAATATCCCCGAGGTCCGGATGCCGGATCTGAATTTTCGATCCGCCCCTGCGCCGGTAATCGACCGACCACTGCCCGATGCGCGCGGCGTGATTACCTACGAGACCTACCAAGTGATGGTCGCACGTTCCGGTGACACCGTTGCAACGATGGCCGAACGTATTGGCATGGCACCTACCGAGCTAGCCCGCCATAACGGCCTCAACATAGGTTACACACCACGTGCTGGCGAAGTGCTGGCACTACCGCGCAATGTAGGCGGTTCGCTCGTGCGCAGCCCGTCGGGCTGGACGCCAGACCTGGCGATTTCGGCAATCGATAATGCGAGTGGCGCGATCACGGTTACACAACCGTCGCTTGGTCGCCCTGACGAACCTTTGCGTCATCGTGTCGAAGCAGGCGACAGCGCCTACTCGATCGCTCGACTCTACAATGTTTCGGTAACAGCCTTGGCATCATGGAACGGCTTAGGCGCCGATCTAGGAGTGCGGGTCGGGCAAGAGTTAATCATTCCAGTGCCGGATACTTCACGTACAACCTCCGCACCGGTCGCACCAGCTGTTAAGCCGGTGGTTACACCAACGCCTGCCCCGACACCTGTGGCAACGCCGACACCCGCACCCGCTGCAAACGGTTTTGTGAAACCGGTCGATGGCACTGTTGCACGGCCGTACAATCCGCAAGCTGGCCGGAACAAGAACGATGGCATCGACTATGCCGCGCCTGCGGGAACTGATGTTCGGGTCGCAGCTGCCGGAACCGTCGCGCTGGTTTCGCAGTCGACAGGTGGTCTTGGTACGATTGTGCTGGTGCGTCATGCCAACGACGTTCTGACGATCTACGGTCGCGTTGATAAAGTGACGGTCGCCAAAGGTGACCGGGTTTCACGCGGACAAGTGATCGGTGTGGTTGCTGCCGGTGATCCGGCAACGATGCATTTCGAGGTGCGCAAAGGCACCGAGAGTGTCGATCCGGCGCCATATTTACGATAAGTGTGTAGTGGTGGGTGCTTCACCCACCCTACAGTTTGACGCCGCGCCTTCCGGCCAAATCCGTCACATATTGCCAAGCAACACGGCCGGAGCGGCTGCCACGGGTTTGTTGCCACTCGATAGCTTCGGCGCGCATGTCCTCGTCAGAAATTTCGATGGATAGCGCATCGCAGTAGCCACGGATCATGGCGAGATATTCGTCCTGATCGCAAGGATGGAAGCCCAGCCACAACCCGAAACGGTCCGACAATGATACCTTCTCCTCAACCGCTTCGGATGGGTTGATAGCGGTGGAGCGCTCGTTCTCGATCATATCGCGCGGCATAAGATGACGTCGATTCGAGGTCGCGTAAAAAAGTACGTTCTCAGGGCGCCCCTCGATGCCGCCATCAAGAACAGCCTTCAAGGACTTATAATGGCTGTCGTCGTGATCAAACGAAAGATCATCACAAAACAGCAAGAAACGCTTGCTCCGATCACGCAGTAGATTCAACAGTCGGCCGATAGTGGGCAAGTCTTCACGCTGGATTTCTATTAAAACCAGCCCGGGCACCTGCTTTAAAACTTCGGCATGGGCGGACTTTACCAGCGAGGATTTACCCATCCCGCGCGCCCCCCAAAGCAGCACGTTGTTTGCTGGCATCCCCTTGGCAAACTGTAGTGTATTGGTCAGCAGAGTGTCGCGGGACCGGTCGATACCAACCAGCAGACTAATATCGATGCGATTTACAGCGGCAACGGGTTCCAAACGATCGGGTGATACATGCCAGACATAAGCTTCGGCATCACTAAAATCGGGGGCAGCTATCGGCGCAGGGTTCATCCGTTCCAACGCATCCGCAATGCGTTCCAGCGCCCGTGCCTTTTGACCCATTAATCGTTTTCCTTGTCGAATTCGGCCATCATTGGATCGACCTCATCCTCTTCTTCGTCGTCATAGTAGCCGTCGGCGCGCAAACGTTCTTCGCGTTTTTTCTCGACTATTCTGACCAACACGATGGAAATCTCGTAAAGGCCGTAAACCACGACAAACAGGATACCCTGTGTCACAACATCCGGAGGCGTCACAATCGCCGCCAGCACCAGAATGGCAACAACAGCGTATTTACGCACCTCACCCAATCCCTTGGCCGAAACCAGACCCGCTTTGCCCATCAAAGTCAGCAACACCGGAAGTTGGAAACAGATACCGAAGGCGACAATGAATTTGATTGCCAGCGCGAGATATTCCTTGATCGAACCGAAGTAAAAGACGCGCAAACCGCTGTCGACGGTTTCGGGATCCGGCTCGCCACCAATCCCAAGAACGGAGGACAGCATCGGGATTACATTGCCAAAGCCGAGGAAGAAGTTCATCGCCAAAGGCATGACGACGTAATACGCAAAAGCACCGCCGGCTATGAATAATAGTGGCGAGGCGACAATGAACGGCAGGAACGCCCCGCGCTCCTCTTTGTAAAGGCCGGGCGCAACGAAACGCCACAGTTGATAGCCAATATAGGGAGACATCAACGCAAAACCGAAAAGAACCGCGATCTTAATATAGGCAAAGAAAGCATCTTGAGGGGCATCGAAGAACAACTGGGCGTCTTCGCCGCGTGCGCGCATGATGTCGGCCATTGGCTCCGCCAGAATCGAAAGAATTTGTTCGGCGAAGGGAAAGCAAATAATCATACCGACGAGGAACGCGAGAACAGATCGGATGATCCGTGTACGCAATTCCGTCAGATGTTCAATCAGCGGGGCGGTAGATTCGTCAACGTCCGAGTCGCTCATATTTCAGGGTCTTTCTCAGATTCTATGCTTTTGGCGCCGGGGCTTCGCTGCCCTCAGCCTCGGCGGGTTTCGTCGGCTTTGGCGCATCCTCAACGATCTCGATGATCGGCGCAGGGTCGTCATCGACCAGATCAGATGCAGGATCGTTGTCGGAGACGGATTCAAGCTCGCCTTCCTTCAGCGGAACGCCGGAATCTTTAGCTTCGAGGATTTTGTCGAATTTCTCTTTCGTCGTTTTCACACCGCTGGTGCCCGGCTTCATCATTTTGTTGACGTCGTCCAGACCGCTGGCCATGTCTTTGAAATCGGACGTTACGTCTTTAAGGCCGGTTGCATCCGCTGCGTCTTCCATCGAGCGCTGGAATTCACGAGCCATACCTTTGGCTTTACCCACATAGCGGCCGACCGTGCGAAACATGCCGGGTAAATCTTTGGGGCCTACGACGATTAGCGACACGACACCAATCACCATTAGCTCCGAAAAGCCGATATCAAACATGGGTTAAGCCTTTTCGGTTAGATCAGGCTTCGTCTTTTTCAGCCGTTGGTGTCACGTCGACAGCTTCTTCGGCGGCAGCTTTTTCAAGCTCTTCTTTGCCTTCGTTTACGCCACGTTTAAAGCTGGTGATGCCTTTGCCGACTTCGCCCATCAAGGACGAGATTTTGCCGCGTCCAAAAAGAACCAGCACAACAACCGCGATAAGAAGAAGACCCGGTAGTCCGATGTTATTCAGCATTTTAATGCTCCCTTAAGAGTTTGCCGGAATTACCCGGCGACAGTCTGATTACCATTACATTTATGGGGTAACGCAGAAGTATTCAAACCCCAAATAAGCAATCCGAAGGTTATTTTTAAGATGCCGCACCAGATTTGGCGGTTGTTCGCTTGGTGCAGGGGAACACAAAACAGCGATCACGCCGCATGGATAACCACAATGGCGTGCCCTCTTTGGGAAGAAATACGCCAGGAATCGAAGCTGTCAGCGTGGAATCGTCGTATTCCATCCGCAACTCGACAAGACTTTCGTTACCGAGGAACCGCGCACGTTTGACCAATCCACGCGCCGGAACCCCGTCTGCCGGTGTCGCGTTTGGCCCGTGACCATTGCGATCAAAGTCGATTTTCAGGTGTTGAGGCCGGATTACGATCTCCACATCAGTGCGATTATGGAGCGCTGGTGTGAAGAATTTCCCAAAAGGTGTGTCGGTCTGGAAGTTCTCGGCGACGCCGCCAATTACGTTCACATCCGAGAAAAACGCTGCGGCAGCCCGGTCCTTGGGATTGTTGTAAATATTATACGGCGCGCCGGTCTGCACGATTTTTCCACCGCGCATCAATGCGATCTCGTCGGCCATGCGCATGGCTTCTTCGGGCTCGTGGGTTACAAGCAACACCGAAGTGCCTTCTTCTTTCAGGATGCCCAAAGTTTCGTCGCGAATTCCGTCTCGCAGACGATTGTCGAGGCCACTGAAGGGCTCGTCCATCAGCATCACGCTCGGCTTGGGCGCCAGCGCACGCGCCAAGGCAACACGCTGTTGTTCGCCGCCGGACAACATATGCGGATATTTATCGCATGCATCTTTCAAACCCACACGCTCGAGCATCTGTCGCACGACCGGTTCATGGCGCGTGCCCTTCAAACCAAAGGCAACATTCTGGGCGACTGTTAGGTGAGGAAACAGGGCAAAATCCTGAAACATCAGGCCAATAGAGCGCTTTTCCGGTGGCCGATGATGCTCGTCATCCGAAATCACCTGACCGTCGAGCAACACACGACCCTCGTCCTGCCGATCAACTCCTGCTGCGATCCGCAATGTTGTGGATTTACCGCAGCCCGACGGGCCAAGCAAACAGGTTACTTGCCCGGGTTCTAGGCTTAGTGACAATCCGTCCACAACGGTTTCACCGCCAAATTTGCGGGTAATTCCTTCGAGAACCAATTTGGGTGGTGCCATACTCACACGCGCTCCTGCCTGTATCCGATAGTTTTTATCGGGTATTGGTAGCAGATAGCAACAGGATTATGCCGCTGCAACCCTACGACGCAACGCAATGCCGATAAAACCGGCGCCGAAACCGATAACCAAAACAGCAACGCAGATCAGGAATAGACGTTCGTATTTGTGACCCTCGCCAAATATCGCGATTACGAGATCAGAGCTTTGGTAAAAATATGCCACAGCACCGCTGATAGCCGCCATAAAGGACACAAGATAAGACCAGATCGGCATCCTTTGACCAAAGCCAAGCCCCAACACCAACACGGGCGCAAGAAACATTGACGCGGTGCCCGACACTGCGACAGCTGCGAACAGATCTTTGGTTTCTGCCAGCAGAAACAGCACCCCGCCAAGCATAAAAACTGCCATAGCGATCCTGCCGTTAAGCACACTACGGCCGCCGAGCTTCATTTCGTCGACGGCAAGGCGTGCAGCCGATGAAAGTGCCGAGTCCAGTGTGCTCATCGCCGAAATTAAAAGCGACGCAACGATCAAGAAGTATACAAACGGCCCAAACATCGCTTGCCACGTGCCCAGCAATTGCCCGTTCACCAATTCTGCGCCGACGACGCTCGCCTGAACGCCAAACAGGGCGAACCCGAAAATGCTGACTGCGGAGAGCCAGAACGCGTGCAGGAACGCACGTTTGGTTGTAATTTCATCGGCTAGAAAACCACGGTCCATCATCACCGGATCATGTGCTGGATAGGATGTGACCTGCAGCAAAGCCACTGCAAACAAAACCCAGCCATTATAGCCGCCCGAGATACCGCCAGCTGTCAACACAGTCCCAAGCGAGAAGTCAGCCGAGAGCGCCATTACTGCAAACGCGATAAGGAAAACCACAAGGAACAAAGCCATTTGCGCAACGTCGGTACGAAGCGACGCCCGCAACCCACCTAGCGCTGAATAGGCCAAAGTCACTACAGCCAAAACGATCATGGCGATCTGTCCGGCCTGCTCGGAGCCATTGTAAGCGGCGGTAAAAACCAGACCCACGACGATAAGATTTGCAAAAACCTCGGACATCAGGCGCAAAGCGATTACAATGTTATAGCAAAGCACGCCGACGCGGCCATAATCCTGACGCAACCAGTCCTGCAAACTCCGCGCACCTTTGCGGCGCAGACGCGAAACAATAATCATACCGGTCAGGAAACTCATATAGTAGGCCGTGTATGCAAGCGCCCCCGCGACGCCGTAATAATACCCCAAAATGGCAGCGGTTAGCAGCGAGCGCGCGAAAATCCAGGTTGTCACCTGACTAAATACCAACGTCAGCAAGCCGGGGGCATTACCCTGTGCATCTGCTCCAGCGAAAAAGGCATTGGCTGTTTTTGCACGCGGGGACAGGAAAATACTGCCGCCCGCAATTACGGCAACTAGGATGACGAGGGCCTCGGGGCTTGCGAAGAAATTCATGCTGTGCTCCTGCTTTGCATTTCGGAGTTCTTAGCTGGACGTGCACGAGATTGATACCCCTCGAAACATCCGCCCCCGAAGTTGTGAGCAGGCGTGAATTTGCTTTATTCTGCGAATAACCCGAAGGCACAGCTTCCGCAACTTTGACCGTTGATTTGCAGGGTTAACCGGTGGGAGCCGGGGTAATGGGTAAAGGTCGTCGCATCTTTCAGAAACCTGTGGTTTTTCTGAATTATGACTTTCTCGCCCGCCTTCAGCGA
>DFBM01000136.1:0-11115 GCA_002366645.1 Rhodobacterales bacterium UBA3080
GATAAGGGTCTGGAAAACTCGACGGTTTCGAACTTGGCGCTCGCAATCAGCAACGGCGATATTGGCGAACGCGTAGCGGCGGACGAATTTCCGAAACTGCCTCCGCGCATTGGGTGTCTGGCCGTCTATTACAACTTCCCGGACGATCTCCGCCTGTAAATCAGTTGGCGTTTAGATGCGCCGTCATTTTGCCCATGTCACCGCCAAAGGATTCCAGCACCGCGCCGATTTCGGTGCGCTCGGTGGATATCAGCGAGATGCCCTCGATTTTCAGATCAAACATTTTGATACCGTTGTTGATATCGATCACCCACCACTCCAGCTCGAACGGCGGTTTGTTGGGGCGGTCCACCATGCTGGTCACCAAAACGCCTTTGGTTCCGGCATTGCGGCTTTTTACAACGTTGATTTCGGCACCGGCAAAATCTCGAAACTGGCGACCATATTTACGCGAAAGGTAGCCCTGGAACGCCCGGATATATGCTGATAATTCGCTAGACGAAGCCGTACGTCCCGGCGCACCCAGAACAGTTTTCGCGATCAAGGGAACCTCGCCGTAATCCCGAAAAATCGCTTCGAAATCGACGAGCATTTGCGGCTCGGCTTTTCCGGTATTGATAATTCTGTGCACGTCCGCCACCACTTTTTGAATGAAGGAAACGGCGGCTTTTTCGGTCACACCAAAAGCAAACGTCGGAACCATGCTGCTTAACGCAAGACCTGCGACGCCTGCCAAGACGGCGCGGCGGGGTAATTCGGGGGTTTTAATAATCGAACGCAAAGGGGTCCTCCAGATCTTCAATCACGACTTCGTCCACAGCGTTATGTCGCATATTCTGCAGATAGGTGATCCGCTGCGACGCGTAGCTGTCTGATGATTCATATAGTAATACATTGACCAAATCGGAATAGGCGTGCCGGTCTCCAACAAGATTGAACCCCTTGAGCACAAAAAGATACTCGCGTTCAGGCGAAGGGATAATCTGCCGAATCGGGTCTATCGCAAAGTCGACCGCCATCCCGACGGTCCCGCGCACCGTGCTTGCGCCAAGGAACGGCAGCTCCAGATACGGGCCCTCGGCAAACCCGTAGATGCTCATTGTTTCGCCGAAATCCGTAGGCACCTCGAACAAACCGAAGTCCGAGGCTGGATCAAACATCCCCGCGATACCCAGCGTGCTGTTCAGCAAAAACCGCGTTGTCGTCTGGAGGGCGTCGGGCAGGTCGCCCTGCAAAATGTGGTTAACCACTTGCCCGGGCAACTCCAGATTATTCGCACTATTATCAATGACTTGCTGTATTTCTTCGGGCAGAATTGCGCCATATGCAGACGCTGCAGGGGCCAACGCCATCTCGTCAACCGCCTTGTTGAACTCGTGAATTTGCCGGTTGGTTTCTTCAAACGGGTCATAAATATGGTCGGTCGGCACCGTTCCGGTCGCGCAGGCGGTAACCAGTGATACCGATGCCAGAAGCCCGAAGATACGTAAAACAGATGTCTGCATAATAAACCTTAACAAAAAAAATAATCTGCGGCCATATACAATACTTAGGCCGTAGAATCGCGTTTTCTAGTGTGCCTCCGCCCAGTTTGCACCCTGACCGGCATCAACCACAAGCGGCACGTCCAGCTTAATTGCCGGTAAACTCGCCTGCTCCATAACTCGGCGAACAACCGCCGTCGTTTCCTCGACAGCGTCTTTTGGAACCTCGAAAATAAGCTCGTCGTGGACTTGCAGCAGCATTCTCGAGGGCAAATGCGCGGTCGCTGCCGGGACTTTAATCATGGCGCGGCGGATAATGTCGGCCGCTGTCCCTTGAATCGGCGCATTAATGGCTGCCCGTTTTGCAAAACCCGCGTGCGGTCCCTTGGCGTTTATTTCAGGCGTATGAATGCGCCGGCCAAACAGCGTTGATACGTAGCCATTCGCTTTCGCATCCTCGACGGTTTTGTCCATATAGGCGCGGATGCCGGGGAAGCGTTCGAAGTAGGTATCAATAAATTTCTTCGCCTCGTCACGTGGAATCCGCAGATTGCGCGCCAATCCGAAGGCCGAAATTCCGTAGATCACGCCAAAGTTAATCGCCTTGGCTTGTCGACGGATTGCCGGATCCATGCCCTCGATCGGCACACCAAACATTTCCGAAGCCGTCATCGCGTGAATGTCCAGCCCGTCGTAAAACGCCTGCTTCAACGTGTCTATTTTTGCGATATGCGCCAAAATCCGCAGCTCGATTTGGCTGTAATCCAGTGACAGCAAGACGTTGCCTTCGTCGGCGATAAACGCCTCGCGGATACGGCGACCTTCTTCGGTCCGCACCGGAATGTTCTGGAGATTCGGGTCAGTCGAGGCCAGTCGCCCCGTTGTCGCCCCCGAAATCACATACGAGGTGTGCACGCGCCCCGTTTCAGCATTGATGTGTCCCTGCAACGCGTCGGTATACGTGCTTTTCAGCTTCGCCATTTGCCGCCAGTCCAGCACGCGGGCAGGCAGGTCATGCCCCTCGGCGGCTAAATCTTCCAGCACATCGGCCCCCGTCGCATAGGCACCGGTTTTCCCTTTTTTACCGCCGGACAATCCCATCTGGTCGAACAGAATTTCGCCGAGCTGTTTGGGTGATCCTACGTTAAAGCTGCCGCCAGCCAAGGTATGGATTTCGTCCTCAAGCCCCGCCATTTTTTGTGCGAAGTTGTTGGACATGCGGGAAAGGTGGTCGCGATTGACCTTGATCCCCTCCATTTCCATCTTTGCCAGCACCGGTATCAGTGGGCGCTCCAGTGTCTCGTAAACGGTGGTCACATGCTCCGCCGAAAGCCGTGGTTTCAGCATTTTCCACAACCGCAACGTCACATCCGCATCCTCGGCAGCATAGGGCGAGGCGTCGTCGATAGGCACGCGGTCAAACGTAATCGCGGATTTTCCAACGCCCAGCAGCGACTTAATCGGGATCGGCGTGTGGTTCAGATACCGCTCCGATAGGAGGTCCATCCCGTGCCGGTGCAGCCCACCGTTCAATGCATAGGAAAGCAGCATCGTGTCGTCGATCGGGGCGATGGAAATATCATTGCGTTTGAAAATCTTGGCGTCGTATTTCATGTTCTGGCCGATCTTCAGGATCGAAGGATCTTCGAGCATGGGTTTCAACATCGCCAAAGCCAAGGATTTGTTCATCTGTCCGTCGGCAAGTTCCGCCCCGCCAAAAAGATCGTCTACCCCTGCGACATGCGCCAACGGGATATAACAGGCCGAGCCGGGCTCGACCGATAAGCTAACGCCAACTAAATCCGCAACCATTTCGTCAAGGCCGGTTGTCTCTGTATCAACGGCGACCCATCCCCGCGCGTAAGCCGCGTCGATCCACAGTTGTAGTGCTGCCGAGTCCCGTACGGTTTCATATTTGGAATGATCTATCGGTGCCGTCAGCGCAGATGTATCTGCGCCGCCACCAGCGGGGCTCGATGCCCCGGTGTTGGCGGGCTCGGCAATCGCCGGTGGTTCCACACCAAGTTTAGCCGCCATACGCGTGGTCAGGGTCCGGAATTCCATCGCAGCGGTAAAGGCCAGCACATCTTCGGCCACCGGATCGTTTACCTCGAATTCGTCGATGCTCTCGACAACCGGTGTATCGATTTTCAACGTGACCAGTTCCCGCGACATACGGATCTGGTCGGCTTTTTCGATCAGGGTTTGCCGCCGTTTGGGTTGCTTGATTTCCTCGGCATGCGCCAAAAGGTTATCCAGATCACCGTATTCCTGGATAAGCAGCGCCGCCGTCTTGATGCCGATTCCGGGTGCACCCGGAATGTTGTCAACAGAATCCCCCGCCAATGACTGAACATCAACTACGCGCTCCGGCTGGACACCGAACTTTTCTTCGACTTCTTCGACCCCGATCCGACGGTTTTTCATCCCGTCCAGCATTTCAACGCCGCCGCCAACCAGTTGCATCAGGTCTTTATCGGAGGAAATGATCGTCACCCGACCACCCGCCGCGCGCGCTTGGGTCGCGTAGGTCGCGATGATATCGTCTGCCTCGTACCCCTCCAACTCGATGCTCGGCAAATTGAACGCCCGCGTTGCGTCGCGGATCAGCGGAAATTGTGGCACCAGATCTTCAGGGGCAGGCGGGCGGTTGGCTTTATAGTCGTCGTAGATCGCCGACCGGAAGGTTTTGCCCTTATGATCGAAAATCACCGCCACATGGGTAGGTGCATCCGGTCCGGCGTTATCCTCGACCATCTTGTAAATCATATTGCAAAAGAGCTGAACGGCCCAAAGCGGCGTTCCATCGCTCCTATATTTGTACTTTTCATCCATACGCATACCCTGATGATAGGCCCGGAAAATAAAACCCGAGCCGTCAATCAGATGCAGATGGTGCCCCTTGCCAAACGCCATGCTATTTCTTCAAAACGAATTTTTTGTCGCAATACGGGCATTCCACATAGCCTTTGTCGGCTGGGATTTGCAGCCAGACACGCGGGTGCTCGCCGCCTCCGTCGCATGGAACGCTGGATTTGGTCACTTCCTCGGTTTCCGGGGCTTCGATGGTCATGGGGTTCTCCGTTCTTATTTCAGTATACGCGATTTTATCAGATAGGTTGAATCATTCTTCCAAGGCGTCGACCCGCCAGAATATGCATATGCAAATGCGGCACATCCTGAACACCGTCGTGTCCGGCGTTCGCGATCAACCTGTAACCTTTGCCGCCATTCCCCGGAGTCACGCCGATTGCATGTGTGATGGCACCGATCACCCGCGTGAAATCCAGGATTTCCGGATCGGTCGCCTCTGCCGCGAAGTGATCGTAGTTCATGTAGAAACCCTTGGGGATCACCAGAATATGCTCGGGCGCTTGCGGAGCGATGTCGCGAAACGCCAGTGTGAAATCTGTCTCCATCACCGTATCATTCGGGATTTCCCGCCGCAGAATTTTGGCGAAGATGTTTTGCTCGTCGTATTCGTAGGGCATACTGGCCTCCGTTTCAGTCAAAAGACAAAGATTGTGCGATTTCTTCCGCGCGTCGCGTCGATATTTTCATAAAATACGCCAATGCGACACCATTGGTTTCGGCGTCTGCTGTTTCACCAAGTGTATAGAGCGCCGGAAGACCCATTTCATGCAAAGTTTCCTGATCCGTCCGGATGTTACCGCGCAGCGCAGTGGTTAGCGAACCACCCATCTCGGGGCTGACGTTACTATCCGCTAGACCGATGCGCTGGGCGTGGCCGACAAGATAGCCGTCATCAAACGAACATTGCACATCCAGAACCCGCATCTCGCAACGATCACCAGCGAAATCGGCGAGGGTTTCGAGGTTGCCGGGGTCCATACAAATAACCAAACTGTCGGTTTCCAGCCGTTCGTACAGCAGTTTCAGAAACGCCCGCCGATGCCGGTTTCTTTTGATACGTGAATGTTCCAACTGCCCCAGATCAGGTAAGTTGACACCGGATTCATCAAAAATGTACCCCAGCGACTGAATGTTACCCGCCTTCGCAATCGAGTCCGCGATATCTTTGCCGACGTGCCATTTTTTGCACAATACAATTTGCAAGCTGTTCTGCCGTCCGATTCGGCCGCCTCGCTCCCAGAAACGTTCGCCGTATCGATGCCCGGTTCGGCCCCGCTCGTTCAGATAGGTAATCAAACGCCTTCCATCAGGACCAATATGGGCAGGCCGATCACTTAGAAACTCCTCGGAAAGCGACTTTTTCAAACCAGCGGCGTGGGGGGATATTTTGCGCGCGAACAAGAAGTCCTGCGACAGCAAAAACTCCAGATGGTCCTCGTAAAACACCGTCGGTAACCCGTAGTCCGAGAACGACAGGAACGTCAGTGTCCGCGATTCTACTTCGTTGCCGGCGATCAGATGCATCACCAAGGTCTGGAAAAACGTCTCGTCCGGTATCCATGTGGTTTTGAAGAAGCGCACGACATCTGGCCGCTTGCCGATAAATTTCAACAGTTTCGAGATAGTTGAGCGCCGCAAGCACCACCACTGTGAACCGATCATGATCTGCAAGCCTTCGGGCAAGGCCCGCTGCAAGCCCAGCGCTTTTTGGACCTTGACCGAGGCGTAGAACACCGGTTTGCGCGCCCGTTCGTTAAACCAGTGACGGTAGATCAGACGCTCTTCTTTCAGGCCGACTTTGATCCAGTCGCTCTCGAAATAGTCATGATGTTCGATATAGTCCTTGCCGCTGTCATCCAGAAACTGGTGCATATGGGTGACCGGTTTTATCGGCATGCAATCGCCGCTCAGCATGTAAAAATGCGTGGCATCGGTGAAGGTTTCGAATCCTTTGCGAAGGGCATTCAACGTTCCTTGCACCAGCGACCACTCGCCCCAGCCGCATTTCACGCGGTTGGCAAAACAGACGTGGTTATTATCCTTTAAGGCGTCCTTGATGGTCGTGAAATCTGCAAGGCTGGCGCGCGCGTCGAAATGGATCGACACGTAGTCGCCGCTGTCGGTAAGCATTTCGGCTTGTTCGACAATCAACTCGGGGTTCTTGTGACAGAGAAGAAGAAAACAGATTTTTGCCATGGGGCCCTAATTCCAATGAAACCGCCGCGAACACTAGTGTAGAACGTACCGGTATTGAAGTCAGGACATGCGAAATCGGCAATAATTTTCCCGCTGTCGCACACTCTATTGCCACCGCAGATAGACCAAGTTACAAAAAGCCATTGATTTTGAGGAGATTTCCATGGGCTTTCCCGGCACCTGGATGACCGAGAGTGAATCGGTCGTTTATCGAGTAGTCCCGAAGTGTGCGTGTTCCACCATCGGCCAGGTCATGTATTACGGTGATCACGGCGAATATTTCGACGGCGATATCCACGATGCGACCTCCGGTATCCATAAATGGGGTATCGATAGCAGCAAACCGCTGATCCAGAAACGCGTGACCGAACAGGAAACCTACGCGTTTACCTGCGTGCGCAACCCCTACAGCCGCGTGCTGTCAGCCTACTTCGACAAAATCGCCGGTATTCAGCGTAACGGAAAACGGTATCGGGGCAATCTGGTGCCGATGCTGGTGCGCAAATATGGCGTGGACGTGGAGGGTGACTTCGACCAGATCGCCTCGTTCCGCCGGTTTCTGCTTTTCGTGCGCGACACCATCAAATTCCGTAAACCGATGGATCCGGATATCCACTGGTCGGCGATGTCTGGGCATATCTCGACGTTCATCGCCAATGGCGGGCGCTTCAACCGCATCATCTCGACCGAGGATTTCGGGACTGGCATGGGCAGCATATTGTCGGAGATTGAGCAAGCCCATCCGGTCGACCTCGAAAACATGCCCCGCTTTAACGAAAGCGAAGGCCACGGTCCAAAGCGGGCATTTCCGGTGGAGGACTACTTCGACGACCTCTCGCAACACCTGATGTACGAGATATATCAACGTGATTTCCGGCTGTTTAAATACGACCGCGAACCGGGGCGGGGCGGGCCGAAAAACGAAATCGATCTCGACGAAGTCCATGCGAAGCTAAGCGGCCGATAGGGCGCTCCCGCCCGTCAGGGTCGTCGTTTTGCACGCAAAACGAAACCCCTCCCGTTGGGGGTGGCCTCGGCTTCGCCTCGGCGGTTTCACTGTTTTTTAACTTATGGTGTGTATAAGCGACCCTGCTGGACAGGACTTAAAACGTTCATGGGGTTATCGCGTCGGGCAATGAAAATTTAACCACAGACAATCCGCTCGACCTGGATCGTCTTGATGGCAAAAGACGACACCATTGTTCGGTGTCGGGCTAACGGCGCGATAACTTCGCTACCTACGACCAATCCACCCCGATTTGGTCAGACCCGGTTCTTCAGCGGAACCTCCCGAGAATGTTGATGATTTAGGCGCGAGGGGACTCGAACGTCTTGTTTTTTGTGCGAATTCATTCAACGACAGCTGTGCGGACAAAACAGACCTTGGCTCGCCGGCGTTGAATGTCTGCTCTTAAAATAGACATTAGAGCTACTGCGTGTTATTAATTACCCATGAAAGCCTACGTTCAAAATTTCGGCGTTCAGCGCCAAAGTCGAATTACGATCCCGGCCTAAAAACTGGGCCGGGTAACTCGTATCTGAACATCACTTATGCGCTACGCGTCTAACAAGGTTATTCTCATGTCCCCTACATCGCCAACACTGCACTTGCTGTGCGGAAAAATTGCCTCCGGAAAATCAACACTGTCTGCTCAACTTGGCCGCTTAGACGGAACCATTGTGATTGCCGAAGACGATTGGCTGAACACTCTCTATTCTGAAGAGATTTCTTCTATATCAGACTATGTGCGTTGCACTTTGAAGCTTAGGACGATCGTGGGCCCTTATGTCGCATCATTGTTGAATGCAGGGGTCTCGGTTGTTTTGGACTTTCAAGCTAACACGATTGAATCACGCGACTGGATGCGAGGTATCTTAGAACATACAAACGCAGATCACGAGCTTCATGTGTTGGAAGTTCCCGATGAGGTTTGTATGGCAAGGCTGCAAGCACGCAACGCGCAAAGCGATCATCCGTTTGCTGCGACGGAGGAGCAGTTTCGGCAGATCTCCAAGCACTTCGTTGCGCCTACTTCAGATGAATCGTTCAATATTGTGCTGCACAACGCTGGCCCACATCCTTGAGCGAAGCAGACGTTCGGCGGTGGTGCAGAAGTTTGAGCTTTGGGCTCGAAGCGAACCCCGATGGCGATGTATCCATGATCTTGTAAGCTTGGGCTACCAAGTTAAACTTGCGGGGCACCTAATAGGAACGGTGCGTGCAGAGCATACAGTCTACGCCCGCTTAACCCCAATCCGCGCCACGCCGAGAACCTCAAGCACCTTCGCTTCGATCTCGGGAGCGTTCATTCCCGCCAATTGGTACATTTTCGCGGGCGAGTTGTGGTCGATAAACGTGTCAGGGAACACCATCGAGCGGAATTTTAGACCCTCGTCGAACACCCCTTCATCCGATAAAAGCTGCGCGACGTGACTGCCGAAACCGCCGACCGCGCCTTCCTCGATGGTTATCAGCGCCTCGTGGTTGGCGGCGAGGTCGAGGATCATGTCGCGGTCTAGCGGTTTGGCGAAGCGGGCGTCTGCGATGGTCGGGGTGATGCCTTTGGCCTTCAGCGCCTCGGCGGCTTTTTGGACTTCGGTCAGGCGGGCGCCGAAGGACAGGATCGCGATGCGTTCGCCGTGGGCGATCATGCGGCCTTTGCCGATTTTCAGCGGAACGCCAACCTCGGGCAGTTCCACGCCGACACCCTCGCCACGCGGGAAGCGAAAGGCGCTGGGGCGGTCGTTGATCGCGGTGGCGGTGGCGACCATGTGCACCAGTTCGGCCTCGTCAGCGGCGGCCATGACGACGAAATCCGGCAGGTTTGCCAAAAACGCGATGTCGAAGCTGCCCGCATGTGTCGGGCCGTCCGCACCAACCAATCCGGCGCGGTCGATCGCGAAGCGCACGGGTAGGCGTTGAATGGCGACGTCGTGCACAACTTGGTCATAGCCGCGTTGCAGGAAGGTCGAATATATCGCCACGAAGGGTTTCATGCCAGCGGCGGCGAGGCCGGCGGCGAAGGTCACCCCGTGTTGTTCGGCGATGCCAACGTCAAAGCAGCGCGACGGGAAGCGTTCGGCGAACAGGTCCAGCCCCGTGCCGTCCGGCATTGCTGCGGTGATGGCGACGATTTTGGTGTCGGCTTCAGCCTGTTTGATCAGACTTTCAGCGAAAACTTTTGTGTAGCTCGGGGCGTTGGAGGGGGCTTTGTACTGTTCGCCGGTCACCACATCAAACTGCCCGCGCGCGTGGCCGCGATCCGAACTGTGTTCGGCGTGGTGATAGCCCTTACCCTTTTTGGTGATCGCGTGAATCAGGATAGGTCCATCGGCGCGTTCCTTGACGGTCCGCAGAACTGCCAGAAGCTGCTCCATATCGTGGCCATCAATCGGGCCGACATAAGAGAAACCCAATTCCTCGAACAAGGTCCCGCCGACGGTCATGGATTTCACCATTTCCTTGGCGCGGCGTGCCCCTTCTTGCAGGGGCGGGGGCAGCAGCGAAACCGCACCTTTGGCGGCCGCTTTGATTTCCTGGAACGGCGCACCCGCATAGAGGCGCGAAAGATACGATGACAGCGCGCCAACCGGCGGGGCGATCGACATTTCGTTGTCGTTCAGGATCACGATCAGGCGTTTGCCAAGGTGGCCGGCGTTATTCAGCGCCTCGAACGCCATACCTGCGGACATGGAGCCGTCGCCGATCACGGCAATCGCGTCGCCAAGGCCATGCTCGGGCGTGCCGCCCAGATCGCGGGCAACGGCAAACCCCAAAGCGGTGGAGATCGACGTCGAACTATGCCCTGCACCAAACGGGTCGTATTCGCTTTCGGAACGCTTGGTGAAGCCGGACAGCCCTTCGCCTTTGCGCAAGGTGCGGATGCGGTCGCGGCGGCCGGTCAGGATTTTATGCGGGTAGCTTTGGTGGCTGACATCCCAGATCACGCGGTCCTTGGGCGCATCGAACACCGCATGAATCGCCACGGTCAGTTCAACCACGCCAAGCCCGGCGCCCAGATGCCCACCTGTTTGCGAAACGGCATGGATCGTCTCGGCGCGCACTTCATCGGCCAACACGCGCAATTCCTGATCCGACAGGGATTTCATGTCGGCGGGCGTATTCACGCGGTCCAGAGTAGGTGTATGTGGGCGTTCAGAGGTCAAAACAGATTCCCTAATTTGCGCGCGTTATGGTGTATCGCGCCGCCTGACGCAAGTTTTCTGCGGCCTCGCCGTAAGGCGCGAGGGCATCGCAAGCGGTTTCTACCAGCTTGGCGGCGCGGTCTTTGGCGCCGTCTAGCCCCAGCAGCGAAACAAAGGTGGCCTTTCCGGCGTCTTCGTCTTTGCGCAGACGTTTTCCGGCGGTTTCCGCGTCACCTTCGATGTCCAACACGTCGTCCTGAATTTGAAAGGCAAGCCCGAGGGCTTCGGCATAGGCCCGCAATGGCGCGGCGTCGGTCCCTGCCAAAACGGCTCCTGCCTCGGCGGACCAGCGGATCAAGGCGCCGGTTTTCAAGGCCTGTAGCGCTGTGATCTGCGCTAAAGTCAACGGCGTGTC
>DFBM01000136.1:11264-11554 GCA_002366645.1 Rhodobacterales bacterium UBA3080
GTTGGCAACCCGCGCCGCAGATCGTCATCGTCCATGCAGGGTAAATCGTCGTGCACAAGTGAATAGGCGTGCAGGCATTCGATTGCGGCGGCTACAGGATCTGCGATATCCGCAGAAATTCCGTGCAGCTTCGCGCTCTCCATCACCAGAAAGGCGCGCAGCCGTTTGCCACCGTTCAGGACAGCATAACGCATCCCCTCGGTGATAGTGGTATCGGGGGCGGGCAGCGTAGCATCCAGATACGCCTCCACGCGGGTGGCTGTGTCGTGCAACGCTTCCGTAAACTGGTT
>DFBM01000136.1:11653-12919 GCA_002366645.1 Rhodobacterales bacterium UBA3080
GCGCCGCGTTCGTATAGCGAAATGGATTCTTCAAGCGGCACCGATCCGGATTCCAGTTGCCCGACCACGGTTTCCAGCGCGGCCATCGCTTCTTCGAAACTCAGGTCTGCTACGGGTTTATCGCTCATCTTCCACGCTCCATCAAAGTTTCGACATGGGCGGCGCAGGACGCTGCCAACCCCTCAAGATCATATCCCCCTTCCAGAGTCGATACCACCTTGCCGTCGCAATGTTTGTCCGCCAGATCACAAAGGCGGTCTGTGGCCCAGATAAAGTCATCTTCGACCCAATTCAAGTTCGCAAGCGGGTCATTCTTATGGGCATCAAATCCGGCAGAGATAAGGATCAGTTCCGGCTTGAAGGCGTCAATTGCCGGTAGAACCTGCGCTTCCATCGCTGCGCGGAACTCGGCGCCGCCGGTATTTGGGGCAAGCGGTACGTTCAGGACGTTATTATGTGCGCCCCGCTCGTGTGGTGCGCCCGTTCCCGGAAAAAGCGGCATCTGGTGGGTCGACGCGAAGAGTATTCGCGCCTCGTCCCAGACCAGATCCTGGGTGCCATTCCCGTGGTGCACGTCAAAATCCATGATCGCCACGCGTGACAGTCCGTGGACTTCCAGCGCATGTTTCGCCGCAATCGCGATATTCCCGAACAGGCAAAACCCCATCGGCTTTTCCCGTTCTGCATGGTGACCGGGTGGCCGGATGGCGCAAAAAGCATTCGCCACTTCGCCCCCCATCACCATATCCACCGCCTTGACCACCGCGCCGACATCGCGATATGCGGCGGCCAGCGAGCCTTCGGACATAAACGTATCCGGATCGAGCGCCCCGACGCCCGCCGTGTTGATCCGGTCGATGTGTGATTGCGGATGTGCCCGCAAGATGGCTTTGTCCTCGCCCATCGGGGCTTCAACGCGCCGCAGGTCGAGATCTTCTAGCGCCGCGTTCACCGCAAGCAGGCGGTCCACGCGTTCAGGGTGTCCGTCGGGCGTAATATGATCGAGGCAGTCGGGGTGGGTTACAAGAGCTGTTGTCATAGTCGAAATCCTAGGCAAGACTGCGCGATGCGACAAGGACCAATGAAAGAAAAAACCGATGCGCTTGATAGTATTGCTGTTGCTAATGCCCACCGCGTTGCTCGCGCAACCGCGGCTGATCGAGCCTTGGCAGGCTTTAACTTCGATCACGGCGGAGTGGAACAACGACGGCACGCAAGACCGTGCGGTTCTGATCCAGAACCCCGACGATATATCGGCTGATCTGG
>DFBM01000094.1 GCA_002366645.1 Rhodobacterales bacterium UBA3080
AATTTCGCGCAAACCGTCTGATCACGAAGTGTGCGCGAAACCCGCGCCAGTGCTTTCAAATGAGTTGCGCCAGCACCTTCAGGAGCCAGCAACGCAAAAATCAAATCAACCTGTTGCCGGTCAACAGATTCATAATCAACCGGCTTTTCTAGACGGACAAAAATCGCTTTGACGTCGTCCAGACACGCAAGTCGAGCATGGGGAATAGCGACGCCATTTCCCATGCCTGTTGGACCCAGTAACTCGCGATCCTGAAGGGCCGTAAAAATGTCTTTGCACGGCAACCCATAGACAGAGTCAGCCACCCGCGCAATTTCTTGCAACAGACGTTTTTTACTTGTGGCGTTCAGCTGCGAAACAACAGCATCCGCCGACAGGATTTCAGAAAGCTCCATACCGGGTCTCTTTGCTTGGGTAGGTGGGATTGCCTACCGTGTGTTACGTGGGTCTATCCAGCCGATGTTTCCATCCTCACGGGTATGAACTACGTTCACCCCTCCGTGAGTGGTATTCCGGAACACGAGCATGTCCGCGCCCGACAATTCCATCTGCATCACTGCTTCGCCAACCGAAAGGGTCTGAACTTTCGTCTCCATTTCGGCAACGATAATTGGCTGTAGTGTTTCAGGCTCGTCCGACTCTGCACCAGCTGCGAGAACATAGGACGGTTCGCCCGAGGCCTCGATCGGATCTTTACGATCTTTATAGTGGTCTTTCAGACGGCGTTTGTAACGACGTAATTGGGTTTCGAGACGGTTAACCGCCACTTCGAATGAATCATAAACGTCCCCGGCGCGGCCTTTGGCCTGCGCATTGAGGCCGGTCGACAGATGCACCGAGATATCGCAGACGAATTCAAAGCTGTCCTTGGAAAAGGTAACATTCGCATCAATTGGCTGTTCGGAATACTTTCCGACAGAATTTTTAAGGTGCGTTTCAACATGTTCAGTAAGGGCTGCGCCTACGTCGATGTGTTTACCATTGATCTGAATTCTCATGATCTCTCCCCGAGGTTAGTCGAACTGTGGTCCGACGATGGGTTAAAAAGTGCGGCTCCACAGCGCGCGGAACCTATGGGCAGACGACCCCGAAGTCAACATCAGCTGCACACATATAAATAACGGTTAATGCGGCGTACCGCGGCACCGACTTACATGTGCATCCTGCGTCGCCGATTCGAAGACGGTATTCCCATGGCTTCACGATATTTCGCAACCGTCCGACGTGCAACATCTACACCGTCTTCTTGCAAGAATTTCGACAACTTTTCGTCCGAAAGAACGCCTCCCGGCTGTTCTGCCTCAATCAGTTGCCTGATTTTTTCACGCACTAACGGCGCGGCAATGTTCGCGCCACCGTCGTTGCGCGCGATGCCTTGCACAAAAAAGAAACGCAACTCGAATGTCCCGCGCAAGCAATAGAGGTATTTTCCGTTCGTCACGCGGCTGACCGTCGACTCGTGAATCCCCAATTCCGCCGCAACGGTTGAAAGGTTTAGCGGGCGCAAACCTGTGAGACCTTCGTCAAAGAATCGACTTTGATGGCGGACGATGACTGTAGCCACCCTCAGAATTGTCTTTGCACGTTGATCCATCGCCTTCACCAAAAACCGCGCATTAGAGCGGCAGGTGTTCAGGAACTCGGTCGACGACCTTCCATCTTTGGCAACCTCGCTGGCGTAATGCTCGTTGACCAGCACACGAGGCAATGCGTCGTTGTTAAGCTCTACCGCCCAGCCTTCCGCTGCACTCGCAACCACCGTTACATCGGCGATTGCCGTTTGCACAACTTCGTTCGACAATCCGACGACCGGTCGCGGGTTAAGCTTCTGCAAAGTCGCAATCGCTTGCATCAGGCTATCGCGTGACAATTCGGTTAGTTTTTCAAGTTTCGTATAATCTTGCGCGGCCAAAACATCCAAATTCTCGGTCAACACCTGCATCTCCGGTGTAAGCATCTTCGCGTCAGTTAATTGGAGTTCAAGGCATTCCTGCAAATTGCGCGCGCCGACGCCGACTGGTTCGCAAGATTGTAGTGTCGTTAATGCCGCTTCAACGGATCTCTGGGTTACTCGAAATCGCGCCGCAATTTCAAACATTGGCGCCGCAATCCATCCCCGTTCGTCAAGCTCGTCGATCAAGGCGAGGGCAACTTTGGTCCGGTCCGGATCACGCTCGGCAAGAATGATTTGTAATCTGAGTTTTTCGCGCGGGGTTGGTTCGTATCGATAATTCTGAACGTGATCGAAGTCGCTGGCATGGTGTGTCCCGATCGGCAGTTGTTGTTGCGACGCGTCGGCAGATGCTTGGTGTTCTTTTGGACCTGCTTGCACGGGTGCTTCGGTGGCATGCGGCTCCACAACTTCTAACAGCGGGTTTTTCTCCGCCTCCTCTGCGATATGGGCAGAAATCTCGATGTTCGACATCTGCAGCAACGAAATCGCCTGACGCAATTGAGGCGTCATCGTCAGTCGTTGATTTTGTCTTAAATCGAGTTTTGGGCCAAGCGCCATATAGCTCTGATCTTATAGGGCCGAGGCGTCAATACCGGAATGTTTCTCCGAGATAGACCCGACGGACATTACTGTCTTCCACAACTTCTGCGGGCGTTCCGCTTTTCAGAACCTTCCCATCATGCAAGATATATGCCCGATCTACAATATCCAAGGTTTCACGAACATTGTGGTCGGTAATTAGAACGCCTATCCCTCTGTCTTTTAAGTGAGAAACCAGATCACGGATTTCACCGACTGCGATCGGATCAACCCCCGCAAACGGTTCATCAAGCAAAACGTAATTTGGCTGAGACGCCAGGCAACGCGCGATCTCGACTCGACGGCGCTCTCCACCTGAAAGCGAAACGGCAGCCGCGCGGCGAAG
>DFBM01000074.1:0-296 GCA_002366645.1 Rhodobacterales bacterium UBA3080
ACTTTGAAACCATAGGTCATCGCGGCAGTACAAACCTGAACGTTGCCCGCACCTAGCGTCATGAATTCAGCCGCATCGCGCCACGTGCTTACGCCGCCAATGCCAGAGATCGGCAAGCCGGATGTTTCCGAATTGCGGGCGATTTCGGCGACCATATTCAACGCAATAGGTTTCACCGCAGGACCACAATAGCCGCCGTGTGCACCCCAGCCACCGATGGATGGCTCAGGCGAGAACGTGTCCAGATTAACCGACGTGATCGAATTGATGGTGTTGATCAGGCTGACCGCATCCGC
>DFBM01000074.1:385-4844 GCA_002366645.1 Rhodobacterales bacterium UBA3080
TATTCAGGAACCTGACCAACGGCGGATCCCATGCCACGTTCGGCCATGCCATGCGGGCAGCCGAAGTTCAGCTCGATCCCGTCAGCGCCGGTTGCTTCGACGACCGGCAGGATGGCTTTCCAGGCATGCTCCTCGCAAGGAACCATTAGCGATACGATCACGGCACGATCAGGATAATCACGCTTTACCGCTTTGATTTCCTGCAGGTTCTGCTGCAACGGACGGTCCGTAATCAACTCGATGTTGTTCAAGCCGATCAGCTTGCGATCGCCACCGTAGATCGCACCGTAGCGCGGGCCGTTGACGTTGACCACAGGGGGGCCTTCTTCGCCGAGCGTTTTCCAAACTACTCCACCCCAGCCGGCCTCGAATGCGCGGCGGACGTTGTATTCTTTGTCTGTGGGAGGAGCCGAGGCCAGCCAGAACGGGTTCGGGGATTTAATACCGATAAAATTGCTTGTCAGATCAGCCATGAGTTAGCCCTCCGCCGTTAGTTTGTTGTTAATAGCTTCGGCCGCATCGCGACCTTCGGCTACAGCTGTGACCGTCAGATCGTCACCACCACTCGCGCAATCGCCGCCGGCCCAGATCGCCGGATCGGAAGTTTGACCGCTTTCATCAACTTTGATTTTTCCACCTTCAAGCGCCAACCCGTCAGGCGCGCCATCAAGCGTCTGGCCGATAGCCTTGAAAACCTGATCTGCTGTGACAGTAAATGTCTCGCCAGTGTTTTCGAGCTTGCCGTTAACATCCTGCGTATAGGCAAATTCGACCGCCTGCGCCGCGCCGTTTCCGGTAACCTTCACGGGCGCGGCGTTGTAGATGATCCGCACACCCTTTGAAGTGGCCAGTTCCTGCTCGAACTCGGACGCGCTCATGCGTTCCTTGCCGCGACGGTACACCATCGTGACCTCGTCTGCGCCGAGCAGCTTGGACTGAACTGCCGCATCGACTGCGGTCATGCCGCCACCGATAACGACGACGTGGCGACCGACGGGCACAGTGCCCAGATCAGAGGCTTGCCGAAGCTCCGCGATGAAATCCACCGCATCAAGTACGTTGGCCTTGTCTTCTCCCTCGGCTCTAAGCGCGTTTACGCCACCCAGACCGATGCCAAGGAACACGGCGTCAAAATCCGCCTTCAACCCGTCAATCGTGATCGGACCACCAAGCGGCGAGTCGTATTTTACTTCGATTCCACCAATTGATAGCAGCCAATCTACTTCGGACTGCGCGTAGCCACCGGTAGACTTATAAGCAGCAATGCCGAATTCATTCAGCCCGCCACCCTTGGCGCGCGCGTCAAACATCGTGACCGCATGTCCGTTCATCGCCAGTCGGTGCGCGCAGGCCAGTCCGGCAGGGCCGGCACCAACTACGGCGACCGTCTTTCCGGTATCGGCAGCACGTACGAATGGATGCTGCCCCTTCGCCATCAGACGGTCCGTCGCGTAGCGTTGAAGCTGGCCGATATCAACAGGATCGCCTTCGGCGGTCTCGCGCACGCAAACTTCTTCGCATAAGGTTTCTGTCGGGCAAACACGGGCGCACATGCCGCCTAGAATGTTTTGCTCGAATATGGTTTTGGCCGCAGCCTCGGCTGTTCCCGTCGAAATTTGCCGGATAAATAGCGGAATATCGATCGAGGTCGGACAGGCATCCATGCAAGGCGCATCGTGGCAGAAGTAGCAACGATCCGCCGCTACAAGCGCCTCGTGATCGCTTAGCGGGGCGTGTAGATCGCTAAAGTTATCTGCATAGGCGGACGGGGCCAGACGGTGGTCTGCAATCCCTGAAGTCTGCGGTGTATTTGGCATAGAGGCCTCCTGTTGCACGTAGGTTATGTTTACGATGCCACAGGTTTAAAATTTTATCAAATGGTAAAATAAAAAATATCTCGGGCTTTATCCGATGGTGTAGGGCAGCACGCCACGTGCGTTATGGTCGACGTTTAGCTGGCGTTCCAGCGGCGGCACTGCCCGTTGGTGGCAGTTTTCGCGCGGGCAGATGCGGCAGGAAATACCGATCGGTTCAAAGGCACTATCGGTTTGTACATCCAGATCGTCGGCGTAAACCAGTGCGCCAGCATGTACGACTTCGCAACCCAGACCAATTGCGAAACGCTGGACGGGCGCTCGAAAGGCTCCGCTGCTTTTGGATATATCGCGCGCCAGACAAAAATACCGTACGCCGTCCGGCGTTTCGGCAAGCTGCCGCAAAAACTGGGTTGGCGATTCGAAGGCGCGGTGCACATTCCACAACGGGCAGGCGCCGCCGAAACGTGCGAACTGTAGCTGTGTGGCGGAGTGCCGCTTGGTGATTGTGCCTGCCTGATCGACCCGCACAAAGAAAAACGGAATGCCCTTTGCGCCCGTCCGTTGCATGGTTGAAAGCCGATGCGCGACTTGTTCGATGCTGGCGGAAAAATGCTCGGCTAGCAGTTCCAGGTCGTGGCGATATTCCTGAGACGCGTTCAGAAAATCCTGATAGGGCAGGATTGCAGCACCGGCAAAATAATTCGCGAGCCCGATCTTGCATATTGCCCGTGCTTCGTCGCTGCCAAAGCGGGCGAGGTCGAGGGTGGCTTCCAGAAGGTCATTGTATTCGAGCAGGGCAATCTGGTGCGCGATCTGAAACGCTTGTGTCGCGACATTCGCGCGCGCGGAGATCGTCAGTCTGCGGATTCTGGTGTCATATCGACGGATTTTGGCATCTGGAGAGAAGGATAGCTCTACCCGATGCCGCTTTTCCAGCCAGCTCGCGAGTGTGCCTATTTTATCGGGCTGGTTCAGCATGGCCGCTGCGTGGAAATGCTCGGCCGCGCGGTCGATCGCGTCTATGTAGTTGTCACAATAGTGAAAGAAATCCCGCACTTCTTCCCAAGGTAGCGGCGCAATACCCAGATCTTCGCGGCCAAGCGCCTCGTCCAGCGAGGCAAGCCGGTCCTGACTTTGCCGGTGTGTTTGATGCAATTTCAGAAAGGCGCGGGCGAGGGTCGGGGCGTTTGAAGCGGTCAGTTGCAAGTCCGCCAGCGGTGGTGTGTCCTCGCCAAATACCGGATCTGCGAAGGCCTCGCGCATATCGGCAACAAGTCGCGTACTCTCGCCAGCTGACAGTTGTGTGACGTCAAACCCGAATTCCTGCGCCAGCGCCAAGACGACCGTCGCCGAAATCGGGCGATGGTTGTTCTCCATCTGGTTCAGGTAGGACAGCGAAACGCCCAGCGAATTCGCAAAATCCTTCTGCGTCAGCCCGAGCCGGGTTCGCGTTTCGCGCAAGGTTGCGCCAGCGTATAGTTTCTGCTGTTGTGCCATTGTTCGCAATTATGCAATTTGCAAAGTGTAATTGCAATAAACTTTGCAAATTCACTAAGAAGCGCTTCAAATTCGGGCTGCGGCTACCTATGCTGCGGCGCAAACATGCCGTAATCGGGAGGCAACGCGATGAAAGACATTCTGGAACAACTTGAAAACCGCCGTGGCGAGGCGCGTCTTGGTGGTGGGCAACGCCGTATTGATGCACAGCACTCCAAGGGTAAACTAACGGCGCGCGAACGCATTGAGGTTCTGCTCGATGAGGGTAGCTTCGAAGAGTTCGACATGTTTGTTGCACACCGTTGCACCGACTTCGGGATGGAAAACCAGAAGTTCCCGGGCGACGGTGTTGTCACCGGCTGGGGCACGATCAACGGGCGTATGGTATATCTCTATTCGCAGGACTTCACGGTGTTAGGCGGATCGCTTTCGGCGACGCATGCACAAAAGATTTGCAAGATCATGGATATGGCGATGAAAAACGGCGCCCCTGTGATCGGTCTGAACGATTCCGGTGGCGCGCGAATTCAGGAAGGCGTTGATGCGCTTGGTGGATATGCGGATGTCTTTCAGAAAAACATCATGGCCTCGGGTGTGGTGCCGCAGATCAGCGTGATTATGGGGCCTTGTGCGGGCGGGGCGGTTTATTCGCCGGCGATGACCGACTTTATCTTCATGGTCCGCGATAGCTCCTATATGTTTGTGACGGGGCCCGACGTGGTGAAAACCGTGACCAACGAGATTGTAACTGCCGAAGACCTGGGCGGTGCGCGGACGCATACGACCAAATCGTCGGTCGCAGACGGCGCCTTTGACAATGATATGGAAGCGCTGTTCGAGGTCCGTCGTTTGGTCGACCTGCTGCCGCTGAACAACCGTGAAAAACCTCCGGTCCGGCCATTTTTCGACAGCCAGTCGCGGGTTGAGGATAGCCTCGACACGCTGATCCCCGACAATGCGAACTCGCCCTACGATATGCATGAACTGGTTCGAAAGCTCGCGGACGAAGCCGATTTCTTCGAGATACAGAAAGATTTTGCCAAGAACATCCTGACTGGCTTTATCCGGCTCGAAGGCTCTACCGTCGGGGTGGTTGCGAACCAGCCGATGGTTCTGGCCGGTTGTCTGGATATCGACGCCAGCCG
>DFBM01000074.1:4981-9162 GCA_002366645.1 Rhodobacterales bacterium UBA3080
TCCAAGCACCTGCGCGGTGACTTTAACTATGCATGGCCGACCGCCGAGATCGCGGTTATGGGCGCGAAGGGTGCGACTGAGATTATTCATCGCGCGGATCTGGGTGATGCGGAAAAGATTGCGGCTCATACCAAAGATTACGAAGACCGCTTTGCCAACCCGTTCGTCGCCGCCGAACGCGGGTTTATCGACGAGGTCATCATGCCCAAAAACACCCGCATCCGTGTCGCCCGCGCCTTTGCCAGCCTGCGTAACAAGCAAGTCAGCAATCCGTGGAAGAAACACGACAATATTCCGTTGTGAGGATTGGATAGTGAACGTGGATACCGCGACAATTCATACTACTTGTAGAAGTGCCGAAGCTGCTTATTTTCTTGATTTAAACGACAACACCAAGGTCAGCAGTGATGAAACTTCCAAACCCACCCAAGCTCGTACGCTTTATGCTGCGCCACATTCTGAACGGTCTGGTGATCGGCGCAGTGTTTGTGCTGGTGCTGATATGGACGGACTTTATGGGGATCGGAACGATGCTCAAGACCGACGACAGCGGGCTGGCGACGTTCCTGCTGTTTTTCCAGACGTCATTTACCTTCGGGGCCGTGTCGATGGCTATCGCGGTGATGCATCTGGGCGAGGACGAGGACTAAGCGCGCACCTCCAACATGTGATTGGAGGGTAAGATGGCTCAACTATATATGCTGAAACACCGCGGATTTCCGTCGCGTCTCGCGGGGTCGGAGTCCCAGTTTACGATCCGACGTCCTGCGACCAAAGGTGTGACACCGCTGAAAGCGCGTGAACGTTTCAGGGACCGTCGTCCAGCGGACCGGCGTGCAGACGAAGCGTTTATTGCCGCATTGTGGAAGCATTTCGGCGAAGAGCCGTTCGAGCGGGGCAATCTTGATGCTGGCCGTATCAACTGGCTATTCGGGCGCGAGGTTCTTCCGGCTGAAGACCCGTTTGATCCAGCCAGTTACGAAGCCATGTTGCGTCTGGATGCCGACGCCATTCGCCGGAACTTTCCGGCGGCGTTCACGGAAGAGTACGAGTGATGTTGGCGCGTCGGTGGAAAACCGCTTGTGCGAAACACGCTATAGCGGCGCAGGAATTTTGTCGTTACGATACTGCCGTATCGAGCGGGGGACACCGCCGGTTAAGTCATACAGGAGAAGAAAAATGCATAAAAAATTCATCGTTCTCGCATTGGCTGCCGTTGTTTTGGCAGGATGTGACACACTCGGCGAAAGCCTTGGTCTTGGTGCCGGAGTTGGCGCTGCGGGCGCTATGCTGGTTGGCGGCGATCCCGTCACGGGCGCTGTCGTTGGTGTGGGTGCCGCATACGCATGCGATCAAGGTGTTATCTGCCAGTAATCAAGTATCCACTGCGCCTGTGCGCAGATTTGAAATTATCGAAGGGATGCCGCCTGTATGCGGTGTCCCTTTTTGTTTGTCTAAAGCCTAGGCGGGGAAAACCATGTTCAAGAAAATCCTGATCGCAAACCGTGGCGAAATCGCCTGTCGTGTTATCAAAACCGCCCGCAAGATGGGCATCAAGACGGTGGCTGTATATTCGGACGCCGATAAAAACGCGCTCCATGTCAGTATGGCGGACGAAGCTGTTCATATTGGGCCGCCACCCGCGAACCAGTCCTATATTGTCATCGACAAGATTATGGACGCGATTAAGCAAACCGGCGCCGAGGCTGTGCACCCTGGTTATGGTTTCCTGTCCGAAAACCCGAAGTTTGCCGAAGCGCTAGAGGCTGCCGGCGTTGCTTTCATCGGGCCACCCGTCGGCGCGATTGAGGCGATGGGCGACAAGATTACCTCGAAAAAGCTGGCGCAGGAAGCCGGTGTTTCGACGGTTCCTGGCTACATGGGGCTGATTGAAGACGCTGACGAGGCGGTGAAGATTTCCAATCAAATCGGGTATCCGGTGATGATTAAGGCCTCGGCTGGCGGCGGCGGCAAAGGTATGCGTATCGCATGGAATGACGAGGAGGCCCGCGAGGGTTTCCAATCCTCCAAGAACGAAGCGGCGGCATCATTTGGCGACGACCGGATTTTCATCGAGAAGTTCATCACGCAACCGCGCCACATCGAAATTCAGGTGTTGGGCGACAAGCACGGCAACTGCATTTACCTGAACGAGCGCGAATGCTCGATCCAGCGCCGTCAGCAAAAGGTTATCGAAGAAGCGCCTTCGCCATTTCTAAATGCAGAGACACGCGCCGCAATGGGTGCGCAGTCCGTGGCGCTGTCCAAAGCTGTGGATTATTGCAGCGCCGGAACTGTGGAATTCATCGTTGATAGCGCGCAGAATTTCTACTTCCTAGAGATGAACACCCGTCTGCAGGTGGAACACCCAGTTACCGAGCTGATTACCGGCATTGATCTGGTTGAACAAATGATCCGCGTCGCTTACGGCGAAAAGCTGGCAATGGAGCAGGCCGATATTGGCATTAACGGATGGTCGATCGAAAGCCGTCTATATGCGGAAGACCCGTACCGGAACTTCCTGCCGTCAATCGGTCGTCTCTCGCGCTATCGCCCGCCGACCGAGGTGGCAACACCTTCGCATGCGGTTCGCAACGACACCGGCGTCTATGAGGGCGGCGAGATTTCGATGTTCTACGATCCCATGATTGCCAAGCTTTGTACATGGGCACCTAGTCGGGGTGCTGCGATCAAGGAAATGCGCGCGGCGCTTGACGAGTTTGAGCTTGAAGGTATTGGTCACAACCTGCCGTTCCTATCTGCGGTGATGGACCACGAACGGTTTGTTACCGGCAATATTTCGACGGCCTTTATCGAAGAGGAATATCCCGAAGGTTTCGAAGGGGCGGTTCTGTCAGAAGAAATTTTGAAACAACTGGCGGCGGGTGCTTCTGCGATGCACCGCGTTAACGAAATCCGCGCGGCTCGTGTTTCGGGCCGTATGGACAATCACGAACGCGAAGTCGGTACGGATTTTGTTATCTCGCTCGGCGGGCAGGACTTCGAAGTTAAGGTTGATGCGGATCGTGAAGGCTCGACTGTGGTCTTTACTGACGGCACCAGCCACCGTGTTGCGTCGGACTGGAAGCCGGGCGAGGGGCTGGCACGTTTGTTGGTGTCTGGCGAAGCGGTTACAGCGAAGATCGAGCAGATATCCAACGGATACAGAATGCGCCACCGCGGTGCTGATCTGAAGGTGCTTATCCGCACCCCGCGTCTGTTCGAACTTTCCAAGCATATGATCGAAAAATTGCCACCGGACACGTCAAAATTGTTGCTTTGCCCGATGCCGGGGTTGGTGGTTTCCGTTGCCGTCGAAGTCGGCGATGAAGTGCAGGAAGGTCAGGCGCTTTGCACCGTTGAGGCGATGAAAATGGAAAATGTACTGCGGGCCGAGAAGCGCAGCATCGTCACCAAGATCAACGCGACAGCGGGTGAAAGCCTAGCGGTTGACGATGTGATTATGGAGTTCGAATAGGTTTATGCGAACGGCTGCCAAAATAGTCCGAACAAGCGATATTGCATCGACGATACCCTACCGTCGGTCAAGCTCGTCTAGTCGCATTGGTAGCTTGTCGATGGCGCGGGATAGCTCGCGCGCGGTCCACGGTGAGGGTTTGCGAAGGACGATGTTGTTTTCCTTGTCGACCAAAACCAATGTGAAATCGTCAGGCCGCAGGCGTTGGCGCAGCGGGCCGTTTGCGGCGGGGTCGGTATCGGTCAAAACCACAACGTCCCGTTCCTCGAGCGCAGCGGAATCTTCAGCCAGCATTTCCATTTGCGAAATGAAACGCGGGTCATACGGCGAATCCGCGAACACCACCAATGGCCGCGCCACCCACTTGTATTCAGCAAGGGGATCCGTGTTTTCCTGCGCGACGGCAAAGACCGCCACGACAGACAACAATACTGCTAACAAACTGAATTTACGCATAACGCCTCCAATGCCCCACGATATAGGCACTGGAACCACGAATTCTAATACCCGAAACGGAAGTTTTGTATCTTCCGCTGCGGCATATTGCGAAAATCCGTTCACACACTGCAATAACGATAGTGAGATCAACTATGACCGATAAAACTGATGACTGGAAAGCCCTTGCGGAAAAGGAACTCCGTGGTCGACCGCTCGACGATTTGACGTGGGATACGCCGGAAGGCATCGCGGTGAAGCCGGTCTA
>DFBM01000080.1 GCA_002366645.1 Rhodobacterales bacterium UBA3080
CTGCGCATGGTTGCCGGCTTGGAAAAAATAACCGACGGGTCGTTGGAAATCGACGGCATGGTTGTGAATGATGTCCCGCCTTCCGAGCGTGGCATCGCCATGGTGTTCCAGTCTTACGCGCTTTATCCGCATATGACCGTACGGGATAATATGTCGTTTGCGTTGAAGATCGCCAAGAAATCGAAAAAGGAAATTGACGATGCGGTGAATAAAGCCGCGCATATTTTGCAGTTAGAAGATTATCTGGACCGGCTGCCCAAAGCTTTGTCGGGTGGTCAGCGACAGCGCGTGGCCATCGGGCGTTCTATCGTGCGCAATCCCAAAGTTTATCTGTTTGATGAGCCGCTTTCCAATCTTGATGCTGCTCTTAGGGTGGCGACACGGATCGAGATTGCCCAACTCAAGGAAAGCATGCCGGAAAGCACGATGATCTATGTAACGCATGACCAGGTCGAAGCGATGACGCTCGCCACACGGATTGTGGTGCTGGCGAACAAAGGCATCGCTCAGGTCGGCACGCCACTTGATCTGTATGAGCGACCGGAGAATGAATTCGTGGCGCAGTTTATAGGCTCGCCTGCCATGAATCTGTGGTCTGGCGAAGTAACCGGCACCGGCAAGCAGACAACTGTCAAGCTTGATGGCGGCGGTACCGCGGTCTCGGATGTTCCGACAACGGATGCCGACATCGGGCTGAAGGTGAATATCGGCGTGCGGCCGGAAGATCTCGTTGCTACTGACACCACGCCACTCTTTTCGGGCACGGTTAATTACACCGAATTGTTGGGAGAGGTGACGCAGATTTATTTCGACACCGAGGGCAGTGCTGATCCGGTAATTGCCAAACTTCCAGGCATTGTGCGTGACTTACGCGGACGCGAGATAAATTTAGGCGCGGAGCCTGCCAAAGTGCATGTATTTGAAAGCGGGAAATCGTTGCTTTATCGCTGAGCGAAACAAGAGGTATTCGTCTATTGCGGATCCATAGGGCTGATTGGTGTGCCCCCGCGCTCAATGGCGGATCCTGCGGCGAGTAACACGTCTTCACGATAACGACCGCCAACCAGATGGACACCGACCGGAGTTTTTCCGACAAGGCTTGTGGAAACCGTTAATCCGGGCAAGCCAAGTGTGGGCAACGCAAGTTGCGGTAACCGCGATTCCATTTCAGACCGTTGGTCGTAGCATGTCCTTTTTGATCCACGTTAACTTTGGTGGTAACCGGAACCCCACATAAAGAGCCGGGATCCTCGCCGTTCGCAATTTTATTGTCCACAGCTTGGGCCGCAGCGAGTGCTTCTTCGGGGAATTCTTGGACAACGGCGTTCAGAACCGGATTGACCGTATGCAACCGATCCAGATGAGATTTTGTTACTTCAACCGCTGATAATTTCTTGGACCGAACTGCGTCTGCAATTTCCGAGGCTGAGAGTTGCCATAGGTGGGACATTTAGTTGCTCCTGAAAATTTCCGATGTTGAGGTTATTGTGGCATTTCGGTTTCAATTATTTGGACAAGATTTACCTGTCTTGTACTCCTACTGGCCGTTCGCAGTGAACTCACGGCGGTTCCGCAAAAAAACTAAACGACGTGCGAAAATTCGTCTCTTGGGGTGTGCAGCCTGACGTGCCGCATGAAGTGACGCGCGATGCGGGACACTGGGCGGTTCTCCGGAATCGCAAAGTAACTTTGATAGGAATAGGCGGATGTGAAAGGGCGGAGGACGAGTTTTCTCGCGTACTGGTTCGCGATTGGAAATGGATTTATGACGGCGACACCTAGCCCGGCAAGAACCAGCTCCGCAGCGGCGACCGAGGAAGAGACCTCGGCAACGATGTTTGGAGCGACGGACGACTCGTGAAACAGCTTTTCAAGCTGGGAACGGCGGGCGTGTCGACGGGATAGCGCAATCAGGTCTTGCTCGTGCAGAGTTTCGGGTTCAATCACTTTCAATTCTGCCAGTGGGTGATCCGGTTGCATCGCACAGACGGCGGTTGCAAGTCGAAACGGGATCAACTTGGTTCCGGCACGGTTCGGCTCTACCCCGACAATACCTAAATCGAATTTGTCGCTTCTAATGCCGTTGATGACGTCTTCGGAAGTGCCCACTTCAAGGCTTAGAAAGTATTCTGGGTGGGACTTCATGAAAGTCGCCATGTGTTCGGCAAGAAACCGACCGGAAAATGTCGGGGGCGCGATTATATTTAATTGATCACGATCTTGCCCGGTAGGTCCATCTATCCAGTCGAGGGCTTCGAACAGTGAATCGAGCCGTGCGTTAAACTGCACAGCCGCTTCCGTTGGCTTTAGCCGACCGGCGTTTCGTTCAAATAGAACTTTACCAATCCGGTTTTCCAGACTGGACAGGGATCGACTTACGGCCGACTGTGATAACCCTAAACGCCGTGCCGCCGCAGCCGTGGTATCACTTTCCATCATCACGCGCAGGGTTTGGTATTCGGGGAGTGAATGCCAGCTTTTCCGGGGCATAATACCTCTTACTAAATATCATTCTTTAATGAGTTTTTATCATTAAGTTTACTATAGGTAAAATTAAAATTTGCCTGATAGGCTCCGTAAGTAATCGGAAGGAGTCGTTGACACCCTTCTACCTTTAACAACGCATGGAGAATTGAGTGCCGGACAGACGCGCACCTTTGATATTTGACGGACACAATGATGTTCT
>DFBM01000186.1:0-16278 GCA_002366645.1 Rhodobacterales bacterium UBA3080
TCGCCGTGGAATGTCATCCGTTCAGATGACAAACGCCGCGCCCGCATTGCGGTTATGCAACTGATCCTCTCACAGCTTGACTATGAGGGTAAAAATCCGAATGTGGCTCAACAACCGGACGACAAAATATGTGGCACGCCAGCACTTATAGGTCTGGAGCAAAACTGATACCTCCTTGTTACGGCGCCCGTTGAACGCTATGTATCAGACATGAATAAGCAATCCCCTGAGCGCAAGGGCTACCATCACGGTAACCTTAAACAGGCCCTCGTCGAGGCCACCCTTTCCCTGATCGAGGAGAAAGGTCCGACCGGTTTCACCCTTGCAGAAGCAGCACGCGTGGCAGGTGTTAGCGCAGCTGCGCCTTACCGCCATTTTAAAGGCCGCGAGGATTTAATCGCTGAGGTTGCCCGTCAAGGATACGTACTATTCGCCGACCGGATGGAGGCGGCGTTTGACCGCGGCAATCCCAACCCGATGGCTGCCTTTGAGGCCGTGGGCCGCGCCTATCTGTCCTTCGCACGTGATCACGCCGGCCACTATATCGCGATGTTTGAGTCCGGCGTTTCCATAGCGGGTAATTTCGAGCTCAACATGGTCGCTAACCGCGCGATGGCGGTACAAACGCAAGCGGCCGAGAAGTTATTCGAGCACCTGCCGGTCGGTCAACGCCCGCCCGCAACAATGGTCAGTCATCACATCTGGGCCATGTCCCACGGCGTCGTGGAGCTGTTCGCACGCGGCGAACCAGGTGGCCGCGCACCGTTTTCGCCAGAAGAATTACTTGAATCCGGTGTCGGAATTTACCTGCGTGGCTTAGGTTTATTACCTAAATAGCCCCTTAATGTAAAAAACATTTACATTTTTTACGCCCCGCCCCTTGTGATTTCATTTGGACCTCCCAAATATGTTAATGTGAACAACATTTACATTGAAAGGAACGCAAACATGAAATCCCCCGCGCATCTTCTTGAACAAGCCCGGGACTGGCTAGACGGCCATGGAACCAAAGCCTGGATCGCAGCCATGGTCCTCGGATTTATTTTCTTGTGGCCAGTCGGCCTCGTCATCCTCTTTTATATGATCGGAACCAATCGAATGGGTAAAAATTGCGGACGCGGTAAGTGGCACCGCCGGAATGGCCACAGTTTCTCGACAGGCAATACGGCGTTCGACGCCTATCGCGACGAAACAATCAAGCGTCTGGAAGACGAACAGTCGGCCTTCCAAAACTTCTTGGGCAACCTGCGCGCTTCCAAGGACCGCGCTGAGTTTGACCAGTTCATGAATGAACAGAAAGATGGCGAGAAAACAACGCCGGAATATCCGACTAATCCAACACAGGCACCAGCCTAAGTTGACCTTCTGCCCCCGCGCAAGCGGGGGAATACCATAATCAGTGGAGCCAAAATGACCTATCACGAAGCCGCCTACGCAGGCCTACCTGATCCGGATTTGGATAGTCAGTTTTACGACAAAGTCCCTACCCGCCGTCTTGTGGCCTGGGTGTTCGACGGAATAATTACATTTGGAATAACCTTCGTAATCAGCGTTATGACCTTGGGGCTGGCGTTTTTCATCTTCCCGTTCGTCTGGTTGCTGGTTGGTTTGATCTATCGCACCATCACCATCGCATCCAAATCCTCGACTTGGGGTATGCGCATGGTCGGGATCGAGTTCCGCGACAAGAACGGCCAAAAGTTTGATACGGGCTTGGCGTTGGTCCATACCCTGATCTTCACCGTGGCCACCGGCTTTTTTATCGCCCAGATTGTCAGCATCGTTTTGATGCTCGGCAGTCGCTACGGCCAAAGCCTGCAAGACATGATCCTCGGCACCACGGCGATAAATCGTCCGCTAAATTAGCGATTGCCGACGATACCATTGCTTTGTTAGGGTTCCTTAACCCTAACAAAGTATTTTACGTTTATGAGACATACGCTTCCAACAGCGCCCCAATTCTATGTGACGGCTCCACAATCGTGCCCCTATCTGGACGATAAGGTCGAGCGCAAGCTGTTCACCGCTCTCTTTGGCGAAGAGGCACGTGCTTTGAATGACGGCCTCTCACAACAAGGATTCCGTCGCTCCCAGAACGTTTTATATCGCCCGACCTGCCCGGGATGTTCCGCCTGCATGTCCGCGCGCGTAGTCTCTGCCGGGTTTGAACCCTCCCGCAGCCAGAAACGCATACTGAAGCGTAACCAGGAACTGGAGCGCGAAGTCAAAGCGCCTTGGGCAACCGAGGAAAATTACGAACTTTTCCAGAAATACCTAGACGAACGTCACGCCGATGGCGGCATGGCCGGAATGGATATGTACGAATTCGCCGCTATGGTCGAGGAAACGCCGGTTCTTAGCCGCGTTATCGAATATTACCAAACCTCTGAAGACGGTGAAAGAACGCTCGTTGCTGCCTGTTTGACAGATGTTTTGAACGACGGGCTATCGATGGTTTATTCCTTCTTCGACCCGGAACTGAAGAACCGCAGCATGGGCGCCTTCATCATCCTTGACCATATTCGCATGGCCCGCGAGGCAGGCCTGCCCTATGTCTATCTGGGGTTTTGGGTGCCGGGCAGCCAGAAGATGAACTACAAAGCCAGCTACCGCCCGCTGGAAGTATTCAAAGACGGCGACTGGCACGAATTGGATGACGCCTTGATCAACGACGTCGGGCAAAACCCCTTGGGTAATGATCCGGTCGCCGAACAGGTCGCCGCCATCCACCTTCCTCCACAAGACTAAAAAAAACGCCCCGAGAATCCCGAGGCGTTTTTTGTTTAGTCTATAACCTACGTTTAGCTTAGCAGATTTGGAACAATCGTCACTACGCTCGGGAAGAACCAGAGCAACAGCAAGCCGGCAGCCTGGATCAACACAAACGGAATAACCCCGCGATAGATATGCCCGGTGGTCACGCTCGCCGGTGCCACCCCGCGCAGATAGAACAGTGCAAATCCAAACGGCGGCGTCAAGAAGCTGGTTTGCAAGTTCACCGCGATCATAATCGTCACCCACTTCGGATCCATCGTGCCGCCATAAATAACCGGCCCAACAATCGGGATAACGATGTAGATGATTTCAAGGAAATCGAGCACGAAACCAAGGAAGAACAGCACCGCCATCACGATCAGGAATACGACCCACTCCCTCTCGAAGCTACGCAAGAACGACTGGATGTAGTGCTCGCCCCCAAACGAGATGATCACAAGGTTCAGCATCTGCGAACCGATAAGGATCGCGAACACCATCGAGGTAACCTTAGCCGTCTCTCGCACCACAGGCGACAACACCGAAGTTTTCCACAACGTCCAGCAAGCGAACAACAGACCACCCATCGAGATGTGGTAAAAAATCAGCCCGATGATGATTGCTACCCAGTTCTCGAAACCGATATCCGAGATATTGGCCCGCAAATCAAAGTTGATGCCAACCAGCAACATGATGATCATGGAAAAGCTGGTGATCAGAATTGGTTTTCCGCTCTTGCCTTGGTCCTGTAATTTGCGGAACGCGGCCAACATGATCGCACCACCGGCACCAAGTGCGGCCGCCGGAGTCGGGTTGGTGATGCCGCCAAGGATCGAACCAAGCACGGCGATGATCAACACAAGCGGCGGGAAAACAACGCGTAGCACATCATTCGCAGCCAGTCGTTTTGCCGCCTCTCTGGCACCGTACATAATCACGATAAACGGAATAGCCTGCGCAGCGAATACGGTGCCCGGCGAAGACAGCGGTCCAAGGAACACGACATCGACAAACACCGAAAGCGCAATCCCGAAAGCCCCGATGTACAACGGGCGCTTGTCCTCGTTCGGTGCTAGGCCATAGGCCAGCGACAGCATCAAACCAAAGAACACGAGAATTTTAAGCAGACCGGAACCAACCGGTGCCGCATTTTCGATCAACTCGGCGCGGAACTGTTCGATTTGTTCAGGGGAACGCGTGCGCTCTTCCTGCGTCAAACCACCGCCAGCAGCTTCGATATCGGCCTGAATTGCAATCGCAGCATCCCACTTTTCCTGACCGTGTAGTTCGATCATGGAAGCCTGACATTGCTCGCCAACATTTGTGCGCAACTGAGCCTGTTCAACCTGCTCGGCAACGGTGGACACATATGTGTCTTGCGTACCAGCCAAGTTGAACGAAGAAGCGGAGATTGCGAAAAGGATAATGCCAACCGGTACGGCCAGAAGCCAAATCAGTTTATGATTGCGACTTGTGCGAACACCAGTCGAGGCTTCGACATGGATCGGCGGAGCCTTCGACGGGTTTAAAAGCGCATAGATGAAGGCGTAAAGACCATAAAGGAACGCCAGCATAATGCCCGGAAGCAACGCCGCCTTAAACAGCGTACCAACGGATAGAACCGCAGCCTGCCCCAGATAGGTCAGCGCATCGGTACAACCGGCCGCAATCGCGCGACCCTCCTGTGCGGCTGAATAAATGTCGCCCGCCAAAGTGCCGAGCAAAACGATAACGATCGACGGTGGAATAATCTGCCCCAAGGTTCCCGAGGCCGCAATAACACCCGTCGCCAATTCCGGCGAATAGTTATGTCGCAACATCGTCGGCAACGTCAGCAAGCCCATTGTCACAACGGTCGCACCAACAATACCGGTCGAGGCCGCAAGGAAGGCACCAACCACAACCACCGAAACGGCCAGACCGCCCGGCAGCGGGCCGAACACGCGGCCCATAGTTGTCAGCAAATCTTCGGCAATTTTTGAGCGTTCGAGCATAATGCCCATAAGAACGAACATCGCAATCGCCAGAAGCGTTTCGATCGACTGCCCGGCAATCACACGTTCGTTCATACGGTTCGCAATGAACGAAATGTTGCGGTTCATGGCCGTTTCCCAGCCCCCTGCGAACAACGGTTCTAGCAACACCGGTATGTCGGGATATTTGAAACCCGAGATACTGTGGCGATCTACGCCGGAGTTCACCAAATCGGTATAGGCAGGGCTGGACGTATCCAGAACTTCCTTCAACAGCAGGCCGGAGCTATCCAGCATCGCCAAAATACCAAAGGAAATAACGGCCGCGCCACCAATTGCGAACGCAACCGGGAAACCCGACATGATGCCGCCAAAGAGGCAAGCGAATACGATTATCAGGCTGACTTCAACGCCATCTAGTCCGAAAAACATTATATCATCCTACCTTTAGTGAATTGCTGCGGCGAGTTCGGCGGTTTCATCACCCAACGTATCCAGCTCGAGATATTTATCGACACTTTCTGGTCCCTCGATAAACTCGAGAAGCGAACGCCAGAAATAGGTGAGGCCCTGAATGAACATCATGCCCGCGAAACTGACCAGCAGGACTTTGAACAGGAAATACCCGTCAAACCCGTTTGGTGAAAATCCGATTGTCTCGACATTCCATTTTAGCAAGCGCGACTTGCGCTCCAGCAGTTCCAGTGTGTCTGTAACGGCAACCTTCGGTGTTACCAGATGACGCCAAAGGAAGAACCAGCCGAACATCCAGACAAGGCTCATAAACGGAATGATTAATAAGAGGGATCCGAGCATATCAACGACTTTTTTCGCGCGGTGCCGCATTCCAGCGTAGAGCAAGTCTACGCGAACATGGCCGCCCTGCACGAAAGTATAAGAAGCACAAAGGCATACGATCATGGCGTTATAGAGCTTTAGCTCCTCGCCGTACCAGCTAAGGTCGCGGATGAACGCAAAGCCGAACGGGCTGATTGCGATTTCGGAGACCTTAAAGATCCGCTGCAAAAACACGATCATGATCTGCTGAAGGACCATAAACAACGACGCCCAAGCGAAGAAGCGGCCGGTTACATTGGCGAACTTTTCGAAACCGCGGACAATCGCCCAGAGGAATTTTCGGTAGAACATGCCGACAACCGTCACGACCAGGAAAACGTCGAGAATTACGAAAAAGAACTCTCTGGAGGCGCCATAGTAAATGAAGCGCACCATCGCCGTCTTGTCTGACCAATCAAGCCATGCCGACGGATGAAAGATTACATAGAACAGGTTCACAAATCCGGAAAAGATATTAGTGAACAGCCAAATCACAAAATCCATGGTGCATAAGCCCTCGATTGGACGTAAGCGAGGGATCAGTCCCGCAAACAGTCAAATTTCCTCCACCCCGTTTATGGGGATGGAGGATATCATCTTACGAAAAATCGCAGAATTAGCGGTTAGCCAATACGCGGTCACGCTGACGTACATACTCGCCATCCGACTTGGAAATCCAAGCGGAGGAAGATGCCATCGAAGCTTCGAAGCTTGCGCGGATTTTTGCGAACAGCTCGTCGTCCATGAACTCGTCCATGACTTCTGCAGAAGCAGCACCAAGTGCGTCCCAAACGTCGTCGCTGAACTGAAGTGTCTGAACACCCTGCGCCTGAAGACGTGCAAGAGCTGCACCGTTGTTAGCCAAAGTCAGCGACAGGTTGTGGTTGGTTGTAGCCAACGAAGCCTGCTCGATGATTGCCTGGTGAGCAGCCGAAAGGTCTTCGAACACGCCGCGGTTAACACCAACAGAAAGTCCCGAACCTGGCTCGTGGAAACCAGCTGTGTAGTACACTTTCGCAACTTCGTGGAAGCCTGCACGTTCATCAGCCCAAGGACCAACCCACTCAAGACCGTCAAGAGCACCGGAGGAAAGAGCTTGGTAAAGCTCGCCGCCTGGAATGTTCTGAACGGATGCGCCCAGTTTACCAAGTGCTTTGCCGCCAAGACCAGGCATACGGTACTTAAGACCGTTGAAGTCTTCAGCCGAGTTGATTTCCGAACGGAACCAACCACCGGACTGCGAACCGGAGTTACCGGCGAGGAAGGATTTCAGACCAAATATCTGACCTAGCTCGTCGTGAAGCTCTTTACCGCCGGCGTGGTTGTACCAGTTGGTCAGCTCTTGTGCAGTGCCGCCGAATGGAACAGACGTAAAGTAGGCATAACCTGGGTGCTGACCGATATAGTAGTAGTCAGCGGAGTGGTACATGTCGGCCTGACCGGAAGTCACGGCGTCGAATACTTCAAGCGCACCAACAAGCTCGCCCGGGGCTTTCTTGTCGATAGTCAGCATGCCGTCGGACATAGCTGTTACTGAGTCTGCAAAGTGCACCGCAGCATCGTCGAGAACAGCAAAGCCGTGTGGCCAAGATGTAACCATAGTCAACGTACGCTTGCCCTGTGCATATGCCGGAGCCGCGAGCGTCGAGGATGCAGCAACCGCTGCACCGCCTAGTGCGGAATTTTTAAGAAAAGAACGACGATCCATTAATAACCTCCCAGTTTTTACCCTGCAATTGTTGCGGGGTAGATCGAATAACGAATTCCAAGTTACTTATCCCTGCCTCATATGCAACGGATATTTTCTGGAATTGGTCGGAACTCTGCTCCAATTTTTGCAAGACATTCCACGCCTCCAAATCCGGCAAAGCCCGCCGAAACAGTTTCGCCGCTCGTCGCCCCTCAAATAATTTTGCAATAATTCCAAAAGCCACCACATTCAGCAATATAATGACAAAATACCGCAGCTTTGGGAAACTTAATTCACAAAATGCTGTTGACCTTCAGAATACAGGCAACTAAAAATCTTGATTATTGAAGGGTCAAAAAAATGGAATCTTTCAATAAAATAAATGCTTGGGCTGCCAATTAATTGTCATAACGACCAGAACTTGCATCGCCCCCTGCAATCAGGGGTTTTTTTGTGGCCTTTTGGCCAACATATGAATCAGAACGGGGACACCCCCGAAAATTGGAGTAATTGCGATGACCCGTCAAATGACCGGCGCCCAGATAGTAGTTCAAGCCTTGAAGGATCAGGGTGTGGACACAGTGTTTGGATATCCCGGTGGCGCAGTCCTTCCAATTTACGACGAGATTTTCCTGCAAAACGAAATTCGCCACATCATCGTGCGCCACGAACAGGCGGCGACCCACGCCGCCGAAGGTTACGCGCGTTCCACCGGTAAGCCGGGCGTTGTTCTGGTGACCTCCGGTCCTGGGGCAACCAACGCTGTTACCGGCATGACCGACGCCTTGATGGATTCGATCCCGATGATCGTTCTAACCGGTCAGGTTCCGACCTTTATGATCGGCAACGACGCCTTTCAGGAAGCCGACACCATCGGCATCACCCGCCCCTGCACCAAGCACAACTGGTTGGTGAAAGATACCGACATCCTTGCTGAAACCATCCATCAGGCCTTCCATGTCGCCACTTCGGGCCGTCCTGGCCCAGTGCTCGTCGACATCCCCAAGGACGTGCAGTTTGCGACAGGCAGCTACACGCCGCTGAACAAAACTAAAGTCTCGCATTACCAACCACGGGTTAAAGGCGACATCGACGCCATAACCAAAGCCGTTGAAATGCTGGAAAAAGCCAAACGCCCGATCATCTATTCCGGTGGCGGCGTCATCAACTCCGGTGTTGGGGCCAGCCAATTGCTGCGCGAACTCTCGGATGCAACCGGCGCGCCCATTACCTCGACGCTGATGGGCCTCGGCGCGTATCCGGCTTCGGGCAAAAACTGGCTGGGCATGCTGGGGATGCACGGCACCTACGAGGCCAACATGGCCATGCACGACTGTGACTATATGTTATGCGTAGGCGCACGCTTCGATGACCGTATTACTGGCCGCACCGACGCGTTCAGCCCGAACAGCTTCAAGATTCATATCGACATCGACCCCTCCTCGATCAACAAAATCATCCATGTCGACGTGCCGATCGTCGGTGACATCGGCCATGTGCTCGAAGACATGCTGAAAATCTGGAAATCCCGCGGTCGTAAAACCAACGCACCTGCCATCGCGAAATGGACAGCAAAAATCGACGATTGGCGCGCCGTCGAATGCCTGACCTACAAACCGTCCGACACAGTTATCAAGCCGCAGTACGCCCTTGAACGTCTCGAGGCGTTGACCAAAGACCACGACCGTTACATCACGACCGAGGTCGGCCAGCACCAGATGTGGGCAGCGCAATACCTTAGCTTTGAGGGCCCGCACCGCTGGATGACGTCCGGCGGTTTGGGCACCATGGGATACGGCACGCCAGCGTCGATGGGCGTTCAGATCGCACATCCAGACGCGCTGGTTATCAACGTCGCCGGCGAGGCTAGCTGGCTGATGAACATGCAGGAAATGGGCACTGCGACCCAATACAACCTGAAAACCAAACAGTTCATCCTGAATAACGAACGTCTTGGCATGGTTCGCCAGTGGCAGGAATTGTTGCACGGTTCGCGCTACTCGCACAGCTGGTCCGAATCCCTGCCCGACTTCGTCAAATTGGCCGAAGCTTTCGGTGCCAAGGGCATCCGTTGCGCCGATCCCGCCGATCTGGACGACGCAATCATGGAAATGCTGAACCACGACGGTCCGGTCATCTTCGATTGCTTGGTCGAGAAACATGAAAACTGTTTCCCGATGATCCCGAGTGGCGCAGCCCACAACGAAATGATCATGGGCGAAGATAAAACCGAGGACGCGATCACCGGCGCAGGTGGAGCGCTAGTTTAACATTTCGGTGCAAGCCAATGAAACCTCTAATTTATTTCAGTTACGGAATGACAAAATGCGGTACCACGCTGGCCTATCATATGGTCAGCGAGGCGCTTGCGCAGGCGGGCGCCGAACAACACCGCCTGCCCGCGCACTTGATCGGGCCGAATAAAAAACTGAATTTCGGGTCGCACTTTTCTGAAGATCAGGCCGACGAACTCTGGCAGGTCGTGAAATCCATTGGTCATCCCATCGTCATCAAAACCCATACGCGCCCCGATCCCGCAGTCGTGAAACTGATGCAGGACGGTCGCGCAATCGCCCACGCCTGCTATCGTGACCCGCGCGATATGGCGCTTTCGATGCTAGACCATGGCCAACGCGCCCGCGCCGCCGGAAATCCGGCCTTTTCGGAGATCGTGACCTTAGAGGACGCCAAAAACGGTATTCGAAATCAATGTGACAGCCTCACTGCTTGGCTCCGTCTGCCCAATGTTCTGCCGCTGAACTTCGAGGATATTGCCTTCGACATGCCCGGAACTGTGCAGCGACTCCTCGATCAACTGCAAATCTCTGGCGACCCAGCAAAGATCGCCGCCAAAGTCCTCGACGGGCGCTTCACCCAGTTCAATAAAGGCCGCCCCAAACGGCATAAGACAGAGATGTCCACACAGGACAACCGCGAATTTGCTTGCGAATTCGCCCCCTTCCTATCCCGCTTACTCGACGAACAGCACACGCTTCCGACTTATGGCAATATCCCTTTGCCCCCGCCCTACGAACTCCGCGATTCCGTTTAACCATAGACATTTGAGACGATATCTCGGACAGTCGACACCGACACAAAGGAAAACAACATGAACGCTCTTTCACTGAAAAAAGGTGCCTCGAAGAAAAGCGCCTACGATCTGAAAAACCCGTTGGGGGACACAATTGAAACCCACACTCTGACGGTCATTGTCGACAACGAAGCCGGCGTCCTCGCCCGCGTCATTGGTCTGTTTTCCGGCCGTGGTTACAATATCGACAGCCTTACCGTGGCCGAAACCGATCACGAGGGTCACCTCTCGCGCGTCACCATCGTCACCACCGGAACCCCTGCCGTGATCGAGCAAATCAAAGCCCAGCTCGACCGCATGGTGCCGATCCACAGCGTGCACGACCTGACCGTCGAAGGCCCGTCCGTGGAACGCGAACTTGCGATGCTTAAAGTTACAGGTACGGGCGAAAAACGTGTTGAAGCCATGCGGTTAGCAGACATCTTTCGTGCAAACGTGGTCGACACAACTCTCGAAAGCTTCGTGTTCGAAATCACCGGCACACCCGAGAAAATCGACGCTTTTATCGAACTCGTACGTCCGCTCGGTCTGACCGACCTTGCCCGCACCGGCGTCGCTGCATTGGCGCGCGGCGTTTAAGCAAAAAAACGGGGGATGAAAAACCATCCCCCAGTTTTGCAATCCAGGCTCATATTTAGCACCGCTCGGTTTGTTGCCTGCGGCCTGATTGCCGGAGGTAGGCCTAGCAGATAGGCCAACCTCCTCCTGTCTTCTAGCTACACCCGGAGGTTCCCCCGCAGGTGTTGCATTTCATACATGTGCCGTTGCGCACGAGTGTGAAGTTGCTACATTCGCCACATGGATCCCCCTCGTAGCCCTGCATCTTCGCCTTGGTACTAATTATCATTCTATTTTCCTAATTTTCACATTCAGAGGATTACACGCGGAGATCGCGGCTTATTGCGTCGCAGTTCTTGAAATCTCTCCAACCGGACCATTTTTTGTGCTTTTTTAACGTAGCTTGGATCTGAACACGCCAATCTCGCTAGCTGTTGTGACGTATAGGTATCGTCAAACAATGCAATGCCACATTGGAAAAAAACGGCAGCATAGTTAGCTTCCAACTCCTCAACTGTTGGTGGAAGATTGGCATAGCCACTTTGGCCTTTTGTCAGTTGAAAGTTCAAGATTTTCGCATTTTTTTCATGATGTCTTAGAGCTAGGTGACCAATCTCATGCGCAATAATATAGTTGCATAAGTAGCATCCCTGATCTGCCTTCGTCAGAAATCTCTCATCCATTGAGAAAATCACCGATTCTCCAAACTCGATCACACCAACTTTGCGTTTGAAGTCTTCTTTGGGATTGGTCTTGAATGTCTTTATTCGAAACGGACATTCTTCACCATCTGACTCCACGCGACATAATTCCTTTAGATAGTCGCTCATCTTGAAGAACTCTTGATCACTATACGCATACCTACGGCACCCAACCATTTCGTCAAAAATGGTAACAGCTCTGTCAACGCTAATTTTAGGACTATAGTTCATCTCTACTCTCTCAGCTACACCCGGAGGTTCCCCCGCAGGTGTTGCATTTCATGCATGTGCCGTTACGCACGAGTGTGAAGTTGCCACATTCGCCGCATGGATCCCCTTCGTAGCCTTGCATTTTGGCTTTGGTCCGGTCGTCCATCACGTTTGCTGTCATCGTCACGCTTTCGCTCAACGTCGCGGTTTCCACTACGGTCGCCTGCATTCCGACGAGGTCATCAGGCACACGTTTGCGCAGATAACCAGTCGACGAAATCTGGCGGATCATCTCGATCGAGCTTTTCGCCACGTCGCCGTCAACATCGCTGATGTTGCTGACGCCCTCGTCTGCACCACGCCCCATATCGTCGAAGCTCTCGCCGCTTGGCTGTACATGCGCCAGATCGGTGCGGTCCAGATAGGAAACCGCCAGCTCACGGAAGATATAGTCAAGGATCGACGTCGCATTCTTGATGCTGTCGTTGCCCTGAACCATGCCCGCAGGCTCGAACCGTGTGAAAGTGAACGCGTCGACGAACTCTTCCAGCGGTACGCCATATTGCAGACCAACCGAGATCGCGATGGCGAAGTTGTTCATCATCGCCCGGAAGCCAGCGCCCTCTTTGTGCATATCAATGAAGATTTCACCCAGATTGCCGTCTTCATATTCGCCGGTCCGCAGGTAAACCTTATGACCGCCAACAACCGCTTTTTGCGTATAGCCTTTGCGGCGCTGCGGCAGCTTCTCGCGACCACGCTCGATTTCCTGCACGACGATTTTCTCGACGATCTTCTCGGCCAGAATGGCCGGGCGATCCGCTGGGGCCGCTTCGGCCAGAACTTCTTCCAGATCATCCTCGTCGTCGTCAATCAAAGCCGAAGACAATGGCTGCGATAGCTTGGAACCATCACGATAAAGCGCATTTGCTTTAACACCCAGCGACCAGCTGAGTTCGTAAGCTTCCTTACATTCCTCAATCGTCGCATCATTCGGCATGTTGATCGTTTTCGAGATCGCCCCCGAGATAAAGCTTTGTGCTGCTGCCATCATATGAATGTGGCTGTCGACGCTAAGATACCGTTTGCCGATCCGCCCGCAGACGTTCGCACAATCGAAGACCTTATAATGCTCTTCTTTAAGGAAAGGTGCGCCTTCCAGCGTCATCGTTCCGCAAACATGATTGTTGGCATCGCTGATTTGCTGGCGTGTGTACCCAAGGTGACGCAGAAGGTCGAAAGCCGGATCGTTCAGCTTTTCTTCAGGAATTCCAAGAGTTTTACGGCAGAAGTCTTCGCCAAGTGTCCACTGGTTGAACACGAACTTGATGTCGAAAGCGGTCGGCATTGCTGCCTCGACTTTGTCAATCTCGACCGCGCTAAACCCGTGCCCCAGAAGCGAGGTGTGGTTGATGCCGGGCGCATTGCCGATTGTGCCATGACCAACCGCGTAGGAAGTGATTTCCTCGATCTGGCTTGTCGAATAGCCAAGGTTGCTAAGCGCCGCCGGAACAGAACGGTTGATGATTTTGAAGTACCCACCACCGGCCAGTTTCTTGAACTTCACCAGCGCAAAGTCAGGCTCGATACCAGTTGTGTCACAATCCATAACCAGACCAATGGTGCCGGTTGGTGCGATCACGGAAACCTGCGCATTGCGGTAGCCGTGCTCCTCGCCGAGCTTCAGCGCATCGTCCCAGGCCTTATGCGCAAGGTTGATAAGTTTGCCATCAGGGCAGTTATCATGATCGAGCGGCACAGGCATAACCGCCAAGCCCTCGTAACCCTTTGTTTCGCCGTAAGCGGCGCGACGGTGGTTGCGGATAACGCGCTGCATGTGCTCGGCGTTCTTCGCATAACCGTCAAACGGTCCCAACTCCTTGGCCATCTCGGCCGAAGTTTTATAGGCAACACCCGTCAGAATCGCCGTCAACGCCGCACCAAGCGCCCGACCTTCGTCGGAATCATAGCCAAAGCCCATGTTCATCAGCAAACCGCCGATGTTGGCATAGCCCAGACCAAGTGTGCGGAACTTGTAAGATAGCTCGGCGATTTCTTTGGACGGGAACTGTGCCATCAGCACCGCAATTTCCAGCGTCATCGTCCATAGACGCGTCGCGTGGATATAGCCGTCCGCATCGAACTCACCGTCGTGCAAAAATGTCAGCAGGTTCATTGACGCGAGGTTACAGGCTGTGTCGTCAAGGAACATATACTCCGAACACGGGTTCGAACCGCGAATCGCACCGTCTTCGGGACATGTGTGCCATGCATTGACCGTGTCATGGAACTGGATGCCCGGATCGGCACAGGCCCAAGCCGCGTGACCAACCTGATCCCAAAGTTCGGAGGCTTTAACCGTCTTGGCAACCGTGCCATCTGTCCGGCGCAGCAACTCCCAGTCGGCGTCATCTTTAACTGCCTGAAGGAATGCATCTGTCACTCGAACCGAATTGTTGGAGTTCTGGCCCGAAACCGTCAGATACGCTTCGGAATCCCAGTCGGTGTCATAGGTCGGGAATTCGATGCTCGAATAACCCTGCTCCGCATATTGCAGAATCCGTTTTACGTAAGTTTCGGGAACAGATGTTTTCTTGGCATCTTTAATAGCCACCTTAAGGCTCGCGTTTTTCTTCGGGTCAAACGCATCAGCCTCGGCGCCGTCCCATGCACGGATCGCGGCAAAAATTTCATTCAGGCGTTGCTCGTGGATTTTCGACCCTGCAACAAGCGCCGCAACCTTTTGTTCTTCAAGAACTTTCCAGTTGATGAACTCTTCGATATCCGGATGGTCCATGTCGCAGATAACCATCTTCGCCGCGCGACGGGTTGTGCCGCCAGACTTGATAGCACCAGCCGCACGGTCGCCGATCTTGAGGAAAGACATCAGGCCCGAGGACCGCCCACCACCGGCCAGACTTTCGTTTGCGCCGCGCAACGAACTGAAGTTCGTGCCAGTCCCCGAGCCATACTTGAACAGACGCGCTTCCCGCGTCCAGAGGTCCATAATACCGCCTTCGTTCACCAGATTGTCGGATACCGACTGGATGAAACACGCATGCGGCTGCGGGTGCTTGTAAGCACTATCCGAAAGCGTCAGCTTGCCGGTCTGATAGTCAACATAGTGATGGCCCTGACCCGGTCCGTCGATTCCATACGCCCAGTGAAGGCCGGTATTGAACCACTGCGGAGAGTTTGGCGCCGCCATCTGGCTGGCCATCATAAAGCGCATCTCGTCGTAGTATGTCTTGGCATCGGCCTCGGTGGTGAACATGCCACCTTTCCAGCCCCAGTAGCACCATGTGCCAACAAGGCGGTCAAAAACCTGTTTGGCCGTAACTTCACCAATATAGCGCGCGTCCTCAGGTAATTTTGCCAGTTTCGCCTCATCAGGAACCGATGGCAGCAAAAAGTCCGGCACGCCTTTCTCTTTAACGCGCTTCACCGCCGCAGGCACACCGGCCTTGCGGAAGTATTTTTGGGCAATGACGTCTGCAGCCACTTGGCTCCAACCCGCTGGAACTTCGAGATTATCTAGCGCAAAAACCACGGACCCGTCCGGATTTCGAATCTCGGACGCCGTCGTCTTGAATTCGATTTCGCCGTAAGCGCCGGTTTTGACTTTGGTAAATCTGCGGTCAATCTTCATAGCTGTCCCTGCCTCGATACTTCGACAATCATGTATTCCGCCAAGAACCTGATTGCCCGGGCTATTTGCCCTTGTGATTTTGATTAGCGCCCCGTTGAACACAACATGTTGTATCGCTCGTGATCGCAGACCCAAATTGGAGCATTTTGGTCGCACCGGTCAACGCATTTATTTTTATTTTTGACAGATTTATATGTTGACGCTGAAACGGCTACAAAATCTGGTGTTTGTTAACCCACAATCCGGCGCCATTTCACGCGCCGAAAATGGCCAGTCATCCCCAAAAACTTCAGGCAAAAAGCCAAGCGGAAAAATCACGGAAAAACATGCCGTTTTGGCAAATTTGTAAGGCTGCACATTATTTCGGGAAGCCTAAATAGGCGGGGGTTAGGAAAATCATAAGTCGTCGCGAGAATCACCAACGGCGCACGTCCCGAAGAATATGTTCAATCAAACACGCGATACTTGTCCATAAAGCAGCGCCCCGCCGGGAAAGGCGACTTATCATAGAACTTCGTCAGCACCGGCAGAATCATTTCCTCGCGAAATACCGCATAGTCGAAGCCCCGCCCCAGATAAACCGTGTGCTCCTGCCGATTACCCTGCAATGTCAGTATCTCCACGTCTTCAAACAGTTTTTCGGTCAACGTCAGACCGTCGGAGCGCGTGTACGGAATATACAACATGTCCTGACCGTCCAGCGACCGGAAATCCGTAAACACATCCTGATTGCGCCCGAACACCGCGGTATTAAACACCGTCGTCGCATCAATGCCGTGGTTTTCCAAACTCGCCCTAAGCCCGTAACTCGCCGC
>DFBM01000186.1:16307-20014 GCA_002366645.1 Rhodobacterales bacterium UBA3080
TCGAGATCCAGATTAACCGGATAGGCCTCCTCGGCACTGACAAAACTCTCGAGCGCCAGAACTCTGCCCTGCACGCTGCCAAACAACGCCAGAAACGGCAACATGATTACCAGCCCATAGACAAAATTCCACTTCGCCATGCGCACAATAACGGCCGGCTTCAGCATCTCGGGCACAGCTAGCAATGCAATCGCCAGCAACGGCACGCCCCAGTTCAAACCGAAATACCCGCGCGAAATCGAATAAGCGGCGATCACGACGACATTCCCCAACAATACTCCGCCAAAAAATCCGGGTCGGAAAGTCAGATTCTTGGCGATAAAAAATACGGTTGGCCCGAGGATGAACACCAGCGAGCCGACGAAATAGGCCAGACCTATCACTCCGGCCTCGATATCCCGAAAAGCAAAGTTAAAGGCCAGATTTACGCTGCAATTATAGTAGTTCCAGATCAAATTCAGGACGAACGGAATACCGGCGATCACCGAAATCACCATGAACCGCCCAAACAGGAACCGCCGCCCCGCGGAACTGGTTAACAAATACAGCACCAACCCCAGAAAAAATATTCCGGCCGAATATTTGGTACTAAGCGCCATCCCGAAGAATACACCTGCCGCAACTACCGGCGACCACCGCATAGTCTGGCTTGTAAAGACGCGCTCGGTTGCGATCAGGAAGCCGAGGATAAAGAAAGTTAACAACGTATCGCTCATGAAAACGTTGAACATTATCAATGACGCCGGAAGGGCCGCGAATCCCGTCGCGAGGCTGCCGAAACGAATATCAGGGTGTCGCGCCGCAAAATATCCGCGCAGCCAGAACAGCGTCGCGATGCTCACCAGCAAAATGGATATACGGTGCAAAACTCCGTGCGGGGATATTCCGAGAAGACCCTCGACCTGCCAGATTACCGAGGATATCCAACCGGTTAACGGAGGATGGTCATAATATCCAACCGCCGGAGTCCCCCCCCAAGAAACGAAATAAGCCTCGTCCCCGATCATCGGAATCGCAAATTGCACAGCTATCGAGAGAAGAAGCAGGACCGCCCAAAGCGCCAATTGAGATCGCAGCACTTTAACAGACATCCACAATATCCTTCCGGTCAAACGACGTTGTTACACAAATATGTGCCACCAACAAACCCTGACTTTTAATGGAAGTTATTGGTCGGGGCGAGAGGATTCGAACCTCCGACCTACGGTACCCAAAACCGTCGCGCTACCAGGCTGCGCTACGCCCCGACTAATGAAGGATCATCTACAATGAAGATTCCCCGAAGGAAAGCGAAAAGTCATTCACAAGCCCAGATAACTTCAGGTCCGGTTATTGCGGCGTGTCTAACCGCGGATCCAACCGTGATTCCAAGGGTTTCAGAGAGACCACCGTTAATCTCGAAGACATACTGAATGGCATCGCCACCAAAAATCGTCGTTTCGTCGAGGGGAATCGCGTTTTCGTGGATATGGGCGATCATCCCATTGGAATCGATAAACAGCATATCGAGGGGAATCAGCGTGTTACGCATCCAGAACCGCATCGGTTGCGGATTGTCATAGACAAACAACATCCCGGCAAATGTCGCCATTTGCTCGCGATGCATTAACCCTTGGGCGCGCAATTCCGGCGTATCCACAACTTCGATCTGGAAACGATAGGTGCCGGTAGCAGAACGGATATCAAGCTGATCGGTCGCACAGCTCGAACCGGCAAATGCTTGCGAAAGCCCTGCTATCCAGAAAATTGCGATAAATGCAAAACGCAACGAATTACGCGTCGTTATTTTGAATAACATGATCCCAGGACTGCACTTCGCCAGCCATTTTACCACGTGGTCCGTCGATTATCCGCACCGATACCGCTTCGCCCGCCTGCAGGTCCGACAGACCGTAATGGCGCAGGATTTCAACATGTAGAAACACGTCCTCGTCCGAACCGAAAATATTCGCAAAGCCAAAACCTTTGGCTTTGTCGAACCATTTAACCCGTGCTGGCTGAAACGGAATGTCAGATGCAACATCCGGGATGTTTGGCACATCACCTTCAACTGCAGCCATCGGATCGCTCGCCGGTGCATCAATTTCATGAATAACCGACGCCTGACGTCCACGATCGGTCGTCTGCACCTCGATTACAATCGACGAACCTTCGGCAACCGAACTCCGTCCAAAATTCCGTAAAACGTTGGCGTGCAAAAGGATGTCCCCTTCGGTGTCGTCACAAACGACGAATCCAAAGCCCTTAGCCGCATCAAACCACTTGACCTGCCCCTTGATCATACTTCTTTTTCTCTTTCCCGACGTTAACACACTCACGGCCTCGACGAAGCCTTTGTGAAAAATTAACCTATTAGCCCCAACTAACTACATTATTACTATCTAGTAAACAGGGATGTAAGGCAATAGAGCACTCAATCTAAGGTGAAAGTTGACGTAACGGTAAACCAAACCGGATTGCGCCGGTATTTCCCCCGTTTGTTGCCTACGGTTGCAACCGTACAATCTGCCAGTTTTCACCCTCGTCTGATCGTGTCCACCGGAATCGGTCGTGCAGACGATGCTGCCCATCCGCCCAGAACTCTATTTCCGTCGGCGTAATCCGGTACCCTCCCCAAAACGGCGGCCGTTTCGGGTTCAAACCCTTGGAAGCCGTGATTTTAGCCACGTCCGCCAGCAGCTCCGCGCGCGACCCCAAGGGTTGCGATTGCTTCGACGCCCATGCCCCGAGCCGGCTTGGAAGCGAGCGTGAGGTGTAATAAGCGTCCGCCTGCTCGCCATCCTCTATATCAACAACGCCGCGCACCCTGATTTGGCGACGCAGGGATTTCCAGTGCATCACAAAAGCCGCCTTGCCCGCCTGTCCTATCTCCAAGGCTTTGGCGCTGCCGTAATTGGTATAAAAAACAAACGCTTCTGCTTCTATTTCTTTCAACAAAACCATACGCGCATTGGGCATCCCGTCGGCATCAACCGTCGAAAGCGCGATGGCGTTCGGGTCGTTCAGCTCGCTCTGCTCGGCCTCTGCCAGCCAGTTGCGCACAATTTCGAAAGGGTCGTCACCTGCAAAAATACCGGTTCGCTTTGCATTTTCCTGCATAATTCTCTCTTCGCCCTCAACAATCTTGATGCATTGTGTTCAATAGCTTAAACCAGCGAAATAATTCAATGACAAGGGGCATACCAATGGGTGCAGGACTTATGGAAGGCAAGCGTGGCCTGATAATGGGCGTCGCGAATAACAAATCAATCGCATGGGGAATCGCGCAAGCCTGTCACGCACAGGGCGCAGAGCTGGCCTTCACCTATCAGGGCGAGGCATTGGGCAAACGTGTGACCCCACTGGCCGAAAGCCTGAACTCCGACATCGTTCTGGAGTGCGACGTTACCAGTGACGAATCAATGGACGCGGTTTTTGCCACATTGGAAGAAAAATGGGGCAAGCTGGACTTTCTGGTTCACGCCATCGGTTTCTCCGACAAGAACGAATTGCGCGGTCGGTACGTCGACACTACGTCGGCGAATTTCGACCTGACAATGAACATCTCGATCTACTCGTTCACAGCCGTTGTGCAACGTGCCGAAAAGATGATGCCGGATGGCGGTTCCTGCCTGACGTTAACCTATTACGGTGCCGAGAAAGTTATGCCGCATTATAACGTCATGGGCGTTGCGAAAGCCGGTCTTGAAGCCTCGGTTAAATATATG
>DFBM01000186.1:20025-22795 GCA_002366645.1 Rhodobacterales bacterium UBA3080
ATCAAAACACTGGCTGCCTCGGGCATCGGCGATTTCCGCTATATCATGAAGTGGAACGAACTGAACTCGCCACTCCGCCGGAACGTGACACAAGAAGATGTCGGCAAGTCGGCGATGTATCTGCTGTCTGACCTGTCTTCGGGCGTGACGGGTGAAAACCACCACGTGGATGCAGGATATCACGTAGTCGGAATGAAGGCCGAAGACGCGCCGGATATTGACGTAGTAACAGGGCGTAAAAACAATGACTGATAAGCTACCACACGAAAAAGGCTTTCACATCAGCTGGGACCAAATCCACCGTGATAGCCGCGCTCTGGCGTGGCGGCTCGACGGCAAAGGTCCGGAAGATGGCGCCTGGAAAGCTGTGATCGCGATTACACGCGGCGGTATGGCACCTGCGATGATCGTGGCACGTGAGCTGGATATCCGCACAGTCGATACGATCAGCGTAAAATCCTATGACCACCAGCAACAATCCGATGCGGTTGTGCTGAAGTCGCCGGACATGGCGCTAATGGGTGACGGGACAGGCGTTCTGATCATTGACGATCTGGTCGACACCGGCAAAACCTTGAAAGTCGTGCGCGAATTGTTCCCCAAGGCCCATATCGCGACGGTCTATGCAAAACCCAAAGGTCGGCCGATGGTGGAAACATTCATCACCGAAGTCTCGCAAGACACATGGATTTTCTTCCCCTGGGACATGGCGCTTCAGTATGTCGAGCCTTACCGCGGGACCGACTAACCTTTCCCACAGAACAATCGCCCCGCACCCCGTGCGGGGCCCCCTTCACGATAAAGCACCCCTCCCGCCCGCAAAACGAGGCCCTTACGGGCACTCCATTTTGCCGTTGGGCCACGCCTCGCCTTCGGCTCGGCGATCGCGCTTTACCGCTTCTTAACCAATTAACTGTATATGTTGCAGGTGCCGAGCAGGACTTAAAATGTTCATTGGGGTTATCGCGCTTTGGCAAACTGAAACATACAACCAGCAATTAGCCGCTCGATAACGGTTCGCTGGACTAGCAATCAGCGGCACCGGCTTCGGTGTCGAGCTTCAAAGCGCGATAGCTTCGCTACTCTTCGACGTATTTACCCCGACGCGTCAGACCCGGTTCCACGGCGGAACTTCCCGAGAATTCACATGAAAATGGCGCCGGATGCCCCGACGCCAATTCTTGGTGTGCCTATCTGTTACATATCACTTCGTGATAATTTCAGGCCCCATGAAATAGGTCGGCAGGAAGGTCGAGATGATCGGGATGTAAGTGATCAGGATCAGGAAGACGAACAGTATCACCAGCCACGGTAGCGCCGCTTTCACCACGCTCATCATCGGCATACCGGCGACGCCCGAGGTCACGAACAGGTTCAGCCCGACGGGTGGCGTGATCATTCCGATCTCCATATTCACCACCATGATGATACCTAGGTGAATCGGATCGACCCCCAGTTCGATCGCAATCGGGAACACCAGCGGTGCGACGATGACGATCAGACCCGAAGGCTCCATAAACTGACCTCCGACCAGCAGGATCACGTTCACGATAATCAGGAACATAATCACACCGAAACCGGCTTCCAGCATCGCGCTCGCGATCTGCTGCGGGATTTGTTCTTCGGTCAAAACGTGCTTCAGGATCAGCGCGTTGGCGATAATGAACAGCAACGTCACGGTCAGCTTGCCAGCCTCGAACAATGTATCCTTGGTGTCGCGGTGGAACCATGCTGTCACCAGCGCATATGGCCGCTTCAGAAGACTAACCGCCTTACCGCCATCGCGCCCGGCCAGCGGGCCCATGTCACGGTAAATGAACATCGAAATCATGAAGGCATAGATCGCCGCAACTGCCGCCGCCTCGGTCGGCGTAAAGACACCGCCATAGATACCGCCCAGAATGATGACCATCAGGAACAGGCCCCAACCCGCGTCACGCGCAGAGGCACCAACCTCGCTCCAACCCTTCCACTCGCCTCTAGGCAAGTTGCGGAAACGGGCCACCAGATAGATCGCCAGCATCAACATACCACCCGCCATCAGACCCGGAATAACACCGGCAAGGAACATCCGCCCAACCGAGACATCGGTAGCCGAGGAATACACAACCATCACGATCGACGGCGGGATCAGGATCCCCAAGGTGCCCGCAACCGCAATGATGCCAGCCGCAAATTCTTTCTTGTAGCCAACCTGCTGCATTCCCGCGATCACAACCGAACCGATCGCCACCACCGTTGCAGGCGAGGATCCGGACAAGGCCGCAAACAGCATACAGGCCACAACGCCTGAGATCGCCATACCGCCGGGCAAATGCCCCACCAGCGCAATCGAGAACCGGATGATCCGTTTCGCCACCCCGCCTGTCGACATGAACGACGAAGCCAGAATGAAGAACGGGATCGCGAGCAAGGTATAATGCCCCGCCATCGCCTGAAAAATTGTCTGGGCGACCGATGCTAGCGAAGTATCCGAAAGCACGAGCAAAAACAGGATAGAGCTAAGGCCGAGCGACACAGCAATCGGAACTCCGATCAGCATGAAGCCGATAACCAACATAAATAGTGCTACAACATCCATGGCTTATTTCTCCGCTTCCATCTTGGCCGCAACTTCTTTCACGGCGTCTTCTGCTTCATGGCTGACGATCAGGCTTTCTTGCGTGCCGTTCGCCAGATGGAAACCGGCCTGAATGAACCGCAATAACAGCAGCGCCATACCGAACGGCAGGATTGTATACGGAATAAACCGTGGCATCTTTTCGTAATG
>DFBM01000079.1 GCA_002366645.1 Rhodobacterales bacterium UBA3080
TGATGGTTATTTCCAAACAACTAACGGGGCTGCCACTGGTGCCCTGACGATAATAACCGGCGATGGTGATATATCGGGCGGTGTAGACGGAATCTATGTACTTAACGAAGGCACTGGCGACCTGACCGTAACCGGTGGTTCCGGCAGCATTACGGGTGATGACGACGGGATACATACCGTCAACTATAACAGCGACATGGTTATCGAGGTTTCGGGCGATGTAGGTGGCGTAGAAGGGTCAGGCATCTACGCATTAAATGGTGGAGGATTTGAAGGCGAGGGTTACGTTGAGCCCGGCGCCGGAGGTCTTATCGCGGCGCTTTTGCTGCTCGCGCTGCTGGGTGAAGAAGGAGCAATACTGCCTAACGGTGACGGTGGTGCTTTAACAATAACAACCGGTGATGGCGATATATCAGGTGGCATCGACGGTATAACCGCATCCAATATCGGCTCCGGTGACCTGACGATTACTGGCGGTTCTGGTCGTATTGCCGGTGGACGCAACGGGATTTATGCCACCAACTTGTACAGCGATATGGTGATCGAAGTCTCTGGCGGAGTCTCCGGTGGCTCCGAAGACGGAATCCACGCTTGGAATGGTCAGACGGTCGAGATTTACGGCGAGGTCATTTATTACGGTGAGGGCGTCATTGGCGCCCCTGTTCCAGGCTATCCTGGAGAGTATTACGATGGGTACTACGGGCCATCAACTTATGTGGCGATAGGCGGTGCATTGTCGATAACGACCGGTGCTGGTCTGGTTGAGGGCGGCAACCGCGGGATTTACGCGCTCAACGAGGGCACTGGCGGGCTGACGGTCACGGGTGGATCTGGAACCATTTGGGGCGACGTTTCCGGAATTGTTGCCGATAACCGCAACGGCGGGGACGTCAACATCACAACGACCGGGCAGGTTGTCGGGGTGGACGCATTTGGAATTCTTGCGGAAAACGACAGATATGGCGGCTCGATAAGCATTACGACGGGCAGTCTGACCGATTGGGCCGTTGTGGCTGGCGGGACTGGTGTCAAAGCTCTAAATGACGGCTCTGGCGGGCTAACAATCGCCGGTGGAACCGGCGGGATTTACGGCAACGGTACGGGCGTTCACGCCGTGAATAATAACGGCGGCGACCTTGAAATAACGTTGCCGGGTGAGGTTATTAGCAGCGGCTCCGATGGTGTTTTTGCGCGGAACGACGAAGATGGCGGTTCGCTAAGTATTACCACTGGTGACGGGGGTGTGGTCGCATTCGGCGATGGAATCAAAGCAACAAATGACGGTTACGGAGAGCTGACGGTTATCACTGGCGGCGGTTCTATTTCAGGCCGCTTGGATGGTATCGACGTGGCTAGCACCGGAGAAGGCGGTCTTTCCGTTACCGGAGGCATGGGTACTATCATAGGTGTTCATACGGGTATCCGCGCATCAATCGGAAGTCAAAGCGAAGGTAATCTGACGGTTTCGGTCTCTGGCGATGTATTTGGACAGACCGAGGTCGGTATTAACGTTCAAAACCTCAGCGAGGGCGAGGGCGGAAGTACTACACGTGTAACTACCGGTGCGGGAACCGTGGGCGGTTTAATACACGGTATTTATGGGTCTACTTCTGCAGAAGGTAGTTTTAGCATTATTGTTGGCGAAGAGAGTTTGGTGTACGGGGAACTGGAGGCAGGAATTCGCACAAACCAGCAATATGCCGACGCTGCAACTGTTATAGCGATAGGCGCGGGCGCTGTCGTCCACGGGGGCACGGCCGGTATCATCGCCACTGCGAACGGGGGTGACATCCGGATCAACAACAACGGTCGTATCCAGAATCGCAGCGGTCAGATAGCTGATCTGGCAATCTTCACCTTGGGCGGCGAGACCACGATCAACAACAACTCTGTTCAGACTATTGTTGGTTCTGTTGATCTAACCGATTTCGACGATACGTTTAACAATATCGGAGCGTGGTGGACCGGCGGTACAAGCTATTTCCGCGACGGTGAGGATATTGTTAACAACTCTGGTTTCGTGATTGCCGCGAACCTGTCTGGTGTCAACGAAGCTACGATATTTGACTCGCTGGAAACCTTTAACAATACCGGCGTGGTTTCGCTTGTGGACGAAACGTTTGAAAACGACTCCACAGCATTCGACAGCCTAACCATAACCGGCGAGTTCGTCGGTGGCGAAGGCAGCAGACTGCAAGTTGATGCGTTCCTCGGCGGTGTAGGCTCAGAAGCGGATACGCTGGTTGTCGGCTCTACATCGGGTGTGACAACATTGTGGGTGAATAACACCAACAGCAGCGGATTCGGGGGGCTGAACCTTGAGGGCATACTTGTTGTGAACGCAGCAGACGAGTTTGGCGCTTCCAGCGCTGGGCATTTCGAACTTGCAGGCGGGTCGATTGACAACGGGTTGTTCGCATACGACCTGTTCTTCGATGAACCGGTTAACGAACATCTGCTGGTGGGGCTACCCGATCATGAGGTATTCGAATTCTCATCCATCCTGACGGGCAGTCAATCACTTTGGTATCTGACTGCCGAATCCTGGCTGGACCACGAGGCGCAATCAGCCAACGGCATTCAGAACGGCAGCGGTAACGTTGCAGTCTGGGCGTCGCTTATCGGCGAAACCGGAAGCACAGAGTCGATCCACAATATTGATCTGTTCGACGAAACAATGACCGCCGATACCAGCTTTACGCAATCGACCTTTGCAGCTGTTGTCGGGGCGGATTACGTGCTGAACGGATTCGCAGGCGGAAGCCTGACATTCGGCGCTATGGGAGGCATATTGAAATCGGGAGTTTCCTTCGCCAACAGCCCGACTACTGGCTTGTTTGAGGGAACAACGGTCGGCCTGCATGCGGGCTACGTCGGCGACAAAGTCCGGTTGGGTGGCATTGTAAAATACGACTCGCTTAGTATGGATTATGACGCACCAACCCTGGAACCATTCGGAGAAAGCACCGCAACAGTTGCATTCTCCACACTGGGGGGAGAAATAGAAGCTGGGTACAATATAATGTCCGGCACAACAGTCGACGTTGAAGCCGTTGCGAATTACGCGATGACCGACACCGTCATGGAAGCTTGGACGCTGCAAGAAGCTGATATTGTCGGGTTAGGTCAAAGCCAACGCGCCGCGATTGGGGTTGAACTGTCGAGCGATTTATCCAATGCGACCACTGACATATCTGCCTCTTTGACGATCAAATACTGGAATGAGTTTGCAGGCGAAAACACTGTCACTGTCACATCATTTGGCAGCGAATTTGACGTTGCCAGTTCGACCACCGGCAGTTTCGTTGAAATTGGCGCGGCAATCGATTTTCTGCAAATGTCCGGCTTCGGCGGTACTTTCGTCGGGACATGGGTGAGTGACGGAACTTCCAACTCGACGAACGCGCAGCTAAAACTAAGCTACGAATTCTAGGTATTACCAACGGATAGCAGTCTGCGCCTTATCAGCGTGGACTGCATAGCATGCTGTCGCGTCGAGCTTTTGTCAGATTTGCCGCACGCCGCTTATTTATACAAAATTTACGAGTCGTAGATGTTTTTGGTTTCTGCTGTCACATAATTTGGTAAGGAACTGTTGCGCGTAGATTACACAAATGGGTCGTTACGAATTATGACATTGGTGTTAAATTTTTGAATTGGTATTTGCGCGTCTTCGAAAGTAAGCGTTGTTTCACTTCCCAAAATTCCACGGCAGTAGCATTTCGATGTCCTTCTGCTTGTGGCCTTGGGCAATGGCAGTAAGCACACCCGTCAGATAAGCATGTGGTTCGATTTTGTTCAGCTTACAGGTCTCAATGATGGATGCAAGCATTGCCCAGTTTTGGGCACCAGCATCATGGCCCGCGAAGAGTGCATTTTTGCGGTTTAGCGCAATTGGACGCATGCAGCGCTCGACCGTGTTGTTGTCGATCTCGATGCGGCCATCGGTCAGGAATAGGTTTAACCCGATCCAGTATTTGGTAATGTACTTTAGCGCCAACCCTGTTGGGGATTTAGCTGACACCTGCGCACGATTGTAGGTCAGCCATTGTTCAAAGGCGTCCATGCATGGTTTGGTTTTATCTTGGCGGATGGCCATCCGCTCGTCAGCTGACATGCCTTTAATCTGTGCTTCGATGCGATAGAAAGCTTTAATCTGTTTGATGCCCTCTTCAGCAATCGGGGCTACATTGTTGATAGTCAGCTCAAACAGCTTGCGCCGTGCATGCGCCCAACAATAGGCCAACTCAATGGGGGCATTGTCGCGCCGATCCTTCACATGATTATATCCTGTATAGCCGTCCACTTGCAGAATGCCCTCAAAGCCCTGCAATATCTCGACCGCATGTTTACCTGCCCTGCTTGGGGCATAGGTGAATGCAACACCCGGCGGCGCCGTTCCGCCCCACGGCCTATCATCACGGGCCAGTGCCCAAAGATAACCCGTTTTGGTTTTACCGCGCCCGGGGTCTAGGACTGGGGCGGTCGTTTCATCCATGAAGAGTTTGGTGGATTGTTTCAGCTCTGCCTTCAAACATTCATAAACGGGTGTCAGCTCATGAGCGACGCGGCCTAACCACGATGCCAATGTTGATCTATCGAGATGAACGCCCTGGCGTGCAAAGATGCCCGACTGGCGGAATAATGGTAGGTGGTCCGCGTGTTTGTTGATCACAATGGTTGCCAATGTCGCTTCGGTTGGCATGCCACCTTCAATCAGGTGCAGCTTGGCGGGCGCTTGAACAATGCCATTCTCGCAATCACGACAGGCATATTTGGGGCGGCGCGTCACCAACACACGGAACTGGGAGGGCACGATGTCTAGGCGCTCAGATACGTCCTCGCCAATGACATGACGTTCGCAACCACAATCGCAGATGATGCTGTCTGGCACCAAGGTCTCTTCGACGCGCGGTAGATGCTTTGGCAAGGCGCCGCGATTAACTTTACGCGGCTCTTTGGCCTTTGCCCTCTCACATACGTCTTGTTCGTCTTCGGCAATAATCGCAGCCATTGCAGCTTCGATATCTTCCAGCGCCAACTCATATTGATCCGTGGCAACCTTTTCTGACTTTGATCCGAATAAAGCCCGCTTGAAGTCTGCGACAAGTTTTTCCAAACGTTCGATGCGGTCATCTTTACGCACGTTACGATCCTCGGAATCCACCAATAGAGCCTGTAAAGTTGTGACATCGCTGGGAAGATTGGAAGTTAAGCTCATGGCCTGTATCTAGCAAAAATTGCACGATTTGACTTGTCTAAAACACCGCATGATTCACTCTGCCGCAGCGGGTGGGAGGACTTCTATTTGGGTCACACGTCGCCAATCCAAACCTGCAAAAAGCGCTTCGAATTGAGCTGGATTTAACTGCATTACACCATCGCGAATGGCTGGCCATTTGAACACATGTTGCTCCAACCGTTTGTAGGCCATGACAAGGCCCGTGCCATCCCAGTAAATCAGTTTTAATCTGTCTGCCCGTTTAGCACGGAACACATAGACGGCCCCATCAAAGGGCTTCTTACGTAAATGACTTTGGACCAATGCCGCCAACCCATCATGGCCTATGCGGAAGTCTACTGGTTTTGTCGCGACAAAAATGTTCACGCCATGCGATGGGTGGATCATAGGGCTGCGGCGATCTGTGCAATGCGTTCGGGGGGCGTTTCCGCGTCTAGCCGCACAGTAACATCACCTTTGATAACATCGAGTGTGGCCGACTGACCCGATTGCGCTATAGCAGGGTCAGGTGGTCTGGAAACTTCGATCTGCACCGGAACGAAATCCATGCCGTCTAGATTAGGTAGAACAAGCTCGCCGTCGCGCGCCATACGTCGCCACCCAGAAATCCGACTTGGTTTCAACTTATAGCGTTTCGCCACGCCCTCGACAGTTACCCCTTTAACCAGCGTTTCCGCTACAATCCGCGCCTTCAATTCGATTGGCCAATTACGCTTGCCGTCAGGCCGGTGTGGTATCCGTGTTAGAAGCTCACTTGTAGCTACCATGTAGAAACTCCTTTCAAATCTATGAAGGGCAGATATCGCATATCAAAAATCTAAATGGTATGTGGGGTCGGCGCACCGCTTACGATTTTTCTACCCGACTCGTCAAACGTTGAGGTGGCGTTAATGTGGATCTGCGCTTACAATTTCCGAGTCTCTCTCGTGTTATAAGTTTTTGTTTTCGATGTGTATTTTTGTTATGGGGGTAGGATTTGAACCTACGACCT
>DFBM01000177.1:0-1608 GCA_002366645.1 Rhodobacterales bacterium UBA3080
GGTCATTGCAACAATAAGCCGGTCGGGGCGGCCAAGGTCCAATACCAGAACAGCCAAACCACCAGCCAATAAAGCGATCGAGAGCAACGCCGACAGGCGTGCCATAGGTTTATAGGCAACTTTACCAAACACCGACCCGATAGAGGCTACGTTTAACGCACCCGATGCGGCAACGATCAGGAAAATCGCAAATACATGCGGCAGACCCCAGACGATCTGGTTATTCATACCGGTAACAATGTGACCGTGGTGTTCAATGTAAAGAACAACCGCGCCAGCAGCGGCAACGAAAGCACCTAGCAAAACAAGAAGGCCCCATACTGTCGGTGTCGATTTTAGTTCGCGATAAATAATACGTTCCATGGCCGCGCTCCTATATGTTCTGGTAGCGAACGCCGAGGTTCAGCCGAAGATCGGAGCGAAGCTCGATGCTTGGATAGCTGGCCAAGGCTTTGGAAATGTCGCTTTCAGGGTCGTTCAAATCACCGAAAATCATGGCGTTGTTGCCAGTGGCGGCACATGCCTCGACACAAGCGGTCGTTCCATCGCCACGATCAAGTTTGTGGACGCACATGTTGCAGCCCTCAACCGTTCCGTTGCCACGCGGGGTCGAAACTTTCTGGTTTTCAACAGGGTGGTGAACGAACGAGCGCGCTTTGAACGGGCATGCCATCATGCAATAGCGGCAGCCAATACAGGTGTGACGATCAACCAAAACGATGCCGTCTTCGCGTTTGAACGAAGCGCCCGTTGGGCAAACGTCCACGCAAGGCGGATTTTCGCAGTGCTGACACATAACCGGAAGCGAATTTTCGCGGCCTGTTGCACGATCTTTCAATGTGACCTTGCGAATCCACTGTGGGTCCGTTGGTTCGCCGTGGTCTTCCCAGCCATGTTCATTCGAACAGGCCGTCACACATGCAGAACAATCGGACGGGCATTTGCCTGCATCGATCAGCAAACCCCAACGCGTATCGGGATTAGCTTGCGCGGCTACACCGCTGCCCATTGCCATAAGCGTAACACCAGGTGCGAGCGTAACTGTCGCCATTGCCGCGCCGCTTTTGATGAAGTCACGGCGATGCATATCAGCGCCCTTCATGTTGGCATCGCTTTTACCAGCGCATCCGCCACCACAACCACCTGTTGGTTTCAAACCGGGAATATTCATTGCGAAAGCCCCTCAATATAAGCCAACAAAACATCGAGCGTTTCAGACTCGTCCTTGAACATCAAAGATGCCTCGCCCAGATCCGGTGGAACCGAGTTATGGCACTGGAAACAATCAACTTTTACAGCTGCATAATCATGGCAAACACGGCAAAAATGCTCTTCACTTTTCACCGTTACCGGCTTGGCGTCGGGGCCGTTCACAGCATGGCATGTCACACATTCCGCAAGCGAAGCATCCGTATCCCGAACGCCTTCGCGCATGGTCAGGTCACGGTCGTGGCGCAGCAATTCCATGTGGTTGACGCGCCAGTACTCGTTGCCTTCGGGATGCTCTTCGCCAGTCGCCTTCGGGATCTCGGGATAAACCGAGCCCGCTTGCGACATGCCGACCGAAAGGCCGAACAGAACCAATGTAGCTATGATCAGCCGTTTCAT
>DFBM01000177.1:1726-7103 GCA_002366645.1 Rhodobacterales bacterium UBA3080
CGCTCGCCCTCTTTTTGGGCCTGCTCTTCGGTGTATGCGATGATGCGTTCTTCGAAGTTACCAAGAACATTGTCGCCCTCGATGCGAACTTCGTCGCGAACTCCGCGTGCTTCATAAGGGAAGTGACCTTTATAAAGCTCTGTGTGCTTAACGATCTGGCTGTCCGAGCGGTTATCGAAGTTATGGACCGCGAAATCGTCACTGTCCGTACCGCGTGTTGGCTGGTGATCGTACTCCGACGGGTCTTTGCCGCGAGCATGCAGTTCTTCCAGAAGGTTGAACTGGTGCAGGTCGATTGTTGGACGCTTTTCGATTTCACCATCATCAAGGAAATCCGTGATTGTTGCAGCAGCCACACGACCGTGGCCGATAGCAGTTGTCAACAGGTGGGGCTTGATGATGTCGCCACCAGCGAAATGCTTGGCATGACCTTTAACAGTGTAACCAGCGTCAGTGTCGATGAAACCGCGGCCGTTGTCGAAACCCTCAAGGCCGTCAAAGTCGCCAGCTTGACCAATGGCCGAAATGATAATGTCAGCTTCGATTTCGAATTCGGTACCTTCACGAGGAACGGGTGCGTTACCTTTCATGTCACATTCGCAACATTTCAGCGCAATCGCTTTACCGGATTCATCTTTGATAACTTCGAGCGGCATTACGCTGCCACGAATATCAACACCTTCGCGTTTCGCATCTTCGCGCTCATGCTCGGCAGCTGTCATTTGTTCGATTGGGAACAAGGATGTCAAAGTCGCCTGCATACCTTCGCGCGATAGAACGCCAGCGGCGTCTTGTGCAGTGAAGTCAACGACCGAACCATCGGAATGCTCGGTTTTAGCAACGTTTGTTACGTGACCAAGACGACGGGCAACGGATGCAACATCGATGGATGTATCACCACCACCAACAACCACAACTTTTTGCGCCGTACCAACGACCCAACCTTTGTTGAAGGCGTCGAGGAATTCTACACCGTCGATGCAGTTTTCCGTGCCTTCCCAACCCGGAACTGGAAGCGGGCGACCCTTTTGTGCGCCAAGTGCCCAGAAAATAGCATCGTAGTTAGCTTCGAGTGTTTCAATGGCAACGTCTTTACCAACTGTGGTGTTCAGGTGAACCTCAACGCCCATTTCGGTAATGCGGCCAATTTCAATGTCCAGCATGTCACGTGGGGTACGGTAGCCAGGGATACCATAGCGCATCATACCGCCAAGTTTGCTGTTCGCATCGTAAAGCACAACTTCATGGCCAGCGCGGCGCAGGAAGTACGCAGCCGATAGGCCAGCAGGGCCGCCACCGATAACGGCGATTTTGCGGCCTGTTGCTGCGCCGACTTCGGCTAGCTTCAGATTGTTTTCGTTGGCCCAGTCGCCGACGTACTGCTCAACAGCGTTGATGCCAACATAGTCGTCAACTTCGTTGCGGTTACAGCCGGATTCACAAGGAGCCGGGCATACACGACCCATCGAGGACGGAAACGGGTTGGCTTCTACCATGCGTTGGAACGCGTATTCCTGCCAAGCCATGCCTTCAACGGGGGATTTGTCCATGCCACGGGCAATTGCCAACCAGCCGCGGATATCGTGGCCTGATGGGCACGAACCTGAACAAGGCGCGGTTTTCTGGATGTATGTCGGGCATTTGTACGACTTATCCTGTTGGAAAATTTTCTCTTCCAGATCGATATCACTCGGCATTTCGCCATCTTCATAGCGCCGGAATGTCGGATTCATTTCAGTCATGGATTTACCTCCGCTACGGCTGCTTCCCCTTCGGGCGCGGCCTCGTTTTCTACTTCTTGCCCCGTCAAAATCAGGGCATTTCCTACGAGTTGGTGGACCGACAAGATCGAATCCATCTCGTAGCCGAATTTCGGCATTACTTTCGAGAACTGGGTTTTACAGATGGCGCAGATCGCGGCCATGTGGGTCACCCCGTGGTCCTCGGTTACTTGTTGCAAGGCTGACATACGTGGGCTGGCACCTTTGGTACGCAAGTCCATCAATTCGTCAGTCAACAGACCGCCGCCACCACCACAACAGAAAGTGCTTTCCTTGATGGTGTCACGTTCCATGTCGAAATAGTTGTTGCAACAAGCCTTGAGTACTTCGCGTGGCAGTTCAAACTGTCCACCCTCGAAGCCGCCCATACCCGCACCACGCGCAACGTTACAGCTGTCGTGATATGTCAGACGGATGTGGTCGTTTTTCGACTTGTCGAAATTCAACTGATCCTTCTGGATCATATCATAGGTGAATTCCATAATATGCTGCGGGATCGGGTAGTTCTGGTCGAGGAAGTCAAACGGCCCAGCCAATGTGTTAAGGAAGCTATACGCAACCCGCCAGGCGTGGCCACATTCTCCGAAAACAATCCGCTTAACGCCGAGGTCTTCAGCGGCCTGACGAATTCGCAACGCCAACGTGCGCATATTTTCGTAGGACCCGATGAACATACCGAAGTTGGCAGCCTCGGATGCGTAGGAACTGACGGTCCAGCTTACACCGGCTTCGTGGAACACTTTCGCATAACCCAGAAGGCCGTCGATATGTGGTTCGGCAAAGAAGTCGGCAGAAGGCGTGATCAATAGAACATCGGCGCCCTTTTCATCAAGCGGGATGCGGACCGAAATACCGGTTTCATCTTCGAGATCTTCTTCCAGATCCTCAAGCGTCGCACGCAAAGCTTTGGGATTCAGGCCGAGGTTGTTACCAACCGTCGAGGCTTTGGCAATAATTTCGTTACAGTACTTCTGACCAAGGCCAACCGTATCCATGATCTCGCGCGCGGCCATAGAAATTTCTGCGGTATCGATGCCGTATGGGCAGAAAACCGAGCAACGGCGGCACTGGGAGCACTGGTGATAGTAGTTATACCATTCATCCAGAACTTCGCGTGTCAGATCACGTGCGCCGACCAACCACGGGAAATTTTTGCCCGCGAATGTGTAGTAACGGCGATAAACGGAACGCAACAAATCCTGACGAGCAACCGGCATGTTCTTCGGATCGCCGGTGCCAAGGAAGTAGTGGCATTTATCAGTACAAGCACCACATTTCACGCAGCTATCGAGGTAAACCTGAAACGCGCGGTTCTTCTCGGCAAGCTCGCCGATCTTCGCGATTGCAACTTCCTGCCAGTTGTCGATCAATTCACCCGGAAAGCCGAGGTCAGTGTTGTGCTTTGGGTGGGCCACGTAGGATTCGAGATCCTCCATCGCGCCACATTGTAGTTTTGGTATTGCTAGAGGGTCCGGAATGAACTTGGGACCATCTTCAGCATCCATGTCTAATGTTGCCATGCTCCGGCCCTCCTTATTCTTCTAGCTTCTTCGCCCAAGGGGCGATGTGGCGTTTTTCACGCGAGTTATCGATCTGGTTGCGTGTCGGGCTAAAGAAGACGCCCGGGCCATGCAGCAGTTTCGAAATCGGGAAGATGATCATCAAAGCCGCGACCGAACCAAGGTGCACCAGCAAGATCGGATCACTTGGCAAGTGGTTGAACTGGAAGCGCATCAGGCCAAGGAAGAACCCTTTAACCGAAATGATATCTGTGTGCGCGACGAACTTCATCATCATGCCGCTGCCAGCGATCATAATCAGCAATAGAAGCATCAAATAATCGGAAGGGCTCGAGATATAGCGAACGCGTGCAACGGTGAAGCGGCGGACCAGTAGGCCGGCAAGCCCGATAATCATCGCGAAACTTGCGTAAACTCCGAATGGCTGGATGATTTCGACCCACCACCAGACGTCGAATGTGAAATAGCGTATATGGCGTAGCAATACGACCAGCATACCGAAGTGGAAAAGGTATCCGAACAGCCAAATCCATTTATTGGACTTGAAAAGGCTTTCGAACAGAACCACTTCCCGGAACATGCGGAAGTAGACGCCGGACTGTGTCCGCGGGGCGGGCATCGTCGGGATTTTCAATGGCGCAGGAGATTTCGCATAACGCCGGATTCTCAACGCAAGCCCAACAACGAGCAAGAGCGTAGCGACATAGAACAGCAATGCATACAACGTGGCTATCACGTCAATTCCTCCCATTGGCTAGTCCGGCTCCGGAGACACCGGAACCGAGCCAAGTAATAATGTACCCCGATTTTATTGTTTTTATTTCAGGGCGTTAAGTGCGGATTATACGCAGCCAGTTGGCTTAGGTAGACCGGCTATTTTACAAGCCTGCTTCGCTGGACCGTAAGGGAAAAGTTCATACATGTACTTGTTGTTGCCAACGTCCGGGCCAAGCGACTTTTTGATCGCTTTGATCAAAACGCGAACCGCAGGAGCGATCTGGTATTCTTCGTAGTAGTCACGAAGGAAGTTCACAACCGCCCAGTGCTCGTCAGTCATGTTGACTTCTTCAGCAGCAGCGATAACGTCTGCCAAGTCTTTAGACCATTCACTCAGGTTAGTGATGTAGCCTTCTTCGTCGTGTTCAACAGCGGAGCCGTTTACGTCATATGCAGCCATTTTTCTATTCCTTATGTTGTTTTTACCCCCCGGAACATTCCGGGTTGTTGTGGTTAGTTAGAGCCAGTTTTGTGTGCGATCGTGGTTTGCGGCCAGATCGACGAAACCGTCGTAATCCACCGAAGTCACGCCATCAGCCAACCGCGCCGCATCGATGCCGCGCGCCGCCAAATCGTCACCCAATACATATAGGGACACATCGCCGCCTAATGTAGCCATTGCGTCACTTAGTGCCGTTCCGTTCATGGCGCCGTAAACGCCGTCTTCGATCATCAGAACTGCATCACCAGCTTTGGCGTGGCCAAGACAGCTTATAAGTGTCGGGTTCTGGAACGGGGATTTGTTAACTGTGTGTAAAGTTGCCATGATACCCTCCTAGAAGCTCAAAACGACGTCTTGTTCGGCCATTACATCAGCCATTTCAGCGCGAGAAACCAAACGGATCGACGGCTTTTCAGCATAATCGTCGTCTTCGTCCTCGTATTCGATGTTTTGCAGGTCGTCCAAAGTCAGACCACGCTCGTCGAGGGATTCTTTCTCGACGTATAGCTTGGTCACCTCGTAATCGCCCAGCGCACGGAATGTCGCCGAGAAGTTTTTGAGGCCGATGCCCTTGGTGTCCTGGCCTTTTGTCAGCTGGAACACACCATCATCGAGAAACGCCATGCTGACATCCTGATCGAAAGCCGCGCCGATAAGCACAACTTCAAGACTTTCCTGTGCGTAAATCGTGCCGTAAGGCGCTTTGCGATTTACATAGAGGAATTTTTTAACTTGTTCGCTCATTTCAATTCCTCCTAGTCGCCAAACGTGATCGTGCGATCGGCCTGAATGCCCATCTCGATCAACTGGCCGAGGCCGGAAATCCGGAAACCCTCGGCGATGTTGTTGGCGTCTTT
>DFBM01000177.1:7209-7363 GCA_002366645.1 Rhodobacterales bacterium UBA3080
CTGTGGCGGGATCGATAGGCGTGTGCCTACGTTAACCCCGTCATGGTAGAAGAACACCCGCGAAACCTCATGGCCTTTGGCCAATGCGGCTTTGACGAAGTTGTAAGCTGAATCCGACGCTTGGTGCGTGTACGGCCCTTCTGAAACTACGATT
>DFBM01000177.1:7483-7624 GCA_002366645.1 Rhodobacterales bacterium UBA3080
GAGGTCAGTCATTTCGAAGAAACGGCTCCAACCAATACGTTCGATCCACTCACCTACGCGCTCCCAATGCTTCGCATCGGCTTTGTAGGCATCCAGAATCTTGCGAACAACTTCGGTAACTTCCGGCCAATGTGGCGGGTT
>DFBM01000078.1:0-692 GCA_002366645.1 Rhodobacterales bacterium UBA3080
ATCAAGGCCGCGCCGGAACGCTGGGGTGTGGATTTGAACCTGCGTGAAAACGGGTATTTGTATCTCGCGAATACGGCTGAGGGAGCGGATATTTTAAGGGAAAACCATGCGATGCAGGTCGGGGAGGGCGCGGATACGGCCTTGATGGACCGTGCAGATTTGGCCGAAGCGTTCCCGCATTTGCGACTGGATGATATTTTGATGGGCTCGCATGGGCGGTCAAACGAGGGTTGGTTTGACGGCGTCGGGCTGATGCAGGGAATGCGGACGGCAGCGCGGACGGCTGGGGTTAAATATATCAACGACGAGGTGGTCGGTGTTGATGTGGCAGGGGAGCAGGTTTCGGGCGTACAGCTTGCCTCGGGGCGCGCGGTGACATGTGGTGTTTTAGTAAATGCAGCGGGACCGCGCGCGGCCGCGATTGCGAAAATGGCGGGGATTCACATTCCGGTGGAGCCGCACAAACGCACGAATTTCCTGTTTGACTGTGCAGACCCACCGAAGGGTGAACTACCTTTGATGATCGACCCGACAGGCGTTTGGTGTCGCCCCGAAGGACAACATTTCCTGACGGCATGTGTGCCTGAAGATGACCCTGCCGTGGCGTTCGATGACTTTGAACCGCGGCATCAGGATTTTGAGGACATCATCTGGCCAGCCCTCGCGGCACGTTCGCCCAACTTCGAGGCGAT
>DFBM01000078.1:743-7650 GCA_002366645.1 Rhodobacterales bacterium UBA3080
GGCCCGCATCCGGATGTGTCGAATTTTTTGTTTGCCAACGGTTTTTCCGGCCACGGATTGCAGCAATCTCCGGCTGTGGGGCGGGCGTTGGCGGAGTGCATTACATACGGAGAATTCCGGAGCCTCGATTTTATACCCTTCGGATATGAACGCGTGTTAACCAATTCACCTTTACTGGAGCGTTGCGTGATATGAACTGGACCCCACCCACCGCCGAACGCCTTTACGAGGTTGTCGATGCGACTTGGCCGGCAGCAGAAAAACTGCGGCAAGGCCCTTTTGTTTTGCGACGGGGCGCAGGGGGCGGGAAGCGCGCATCTTCGGCGACTTTGATTGATGCTGTCGCTTCAGTCGACGATATCGAAGTGGCGGCGGAAGCGATGAAGGAAATGGGCCAGGCGCCGCTCTTTATGATCCGGGAAGGTGATGGTGATCTGGACCGAACTCTGGAACGTTTGGGCTATTCGGTGCTTGATCCGGTGATACTATTTGCGGCGTCATCAGCGGATTTGGCTGAGTTGGACCCGAAAGGGCTTACCGCGATACGCACGTCAGAACCTATGGCCATTATGGCGGAAATCTGGGCGGAGGGTGGCGTAACCGGCCCGCGTCTTGACGTGATGCGGCGGGTCGATCGGGCCAAGGTCTGCTTGATGGGGCGTGTGGATAGCCATCCCACAGGTGTTGGATTTATTGCTGTGGATAACGATATCGGAATGGTGCATGCGCTCGAAGTGGCGAAACCGGCGCGTCGTAAAGGACTCGGTTTGCAGATGATGGGGGCGGCTGCTGCTTGGGCGTTGGAGCAAGGTGCGGAAACGTTTGCTTTAGTGGTGTTAAGTGAAAATGACGCTGCGTGCGGGCTTTACCGGAAGATCGGAATGGTTGAAGTTGGAAAATATCACTACCGGATCAAGGAAACGAAATGACTGATTTGCCAACCGCGCTAAATTTGCCTGCTGTAGACCCACTACCGGAAGGCATCGCGAAGTTTTTTCGAATTTGCGAGGAAAAGCTGGGTATGGTGCCGAATGTCCTGCTGTCTTATGCGCATAACGTCAACAAGTTGAACGCGTTTTCAGGGATGTATAACGACCTGATGCTGGGTGAGTCCGGCCTTTCCAAGCTGGAGCGCGAGATGATTGCCGTCGCGGTTTCGTCGGTGAACCGGTGCTTCTACTGTTTGGTCGCGCATGGCGCTGCGGTGCGGGAGCTTTCCGGTATGCCTGAACTTGGCGAGGCGCTGGTGATGAATTACCGCGTGGCCAAGCTGGATGCACGTCAACGCGCAATGCTGGATTTTGCCGTGCTGATGACCGAAGCCAGCTATCGCATCGAAGAAAGTGATCGTCAGGTTTTGCGCGACGCCGGATTTTCGGACGCTGATATCTGGGACATTGCGGCGGTTGCGAGCTTTTTCAATATGTCGAATCGGATGTCGTCGGCGATAGCAATGGCTCCAAACCCGGAATACCACGCGCAAGCCCGGTGAGTTCGTTATATGTTGCATCCGCTATTTAGGCCGTCTATCTAGGGTTATATTGTAACCTTTAGGATCGACATGCCCGAAAACTGCAACGCCTGCGAACGTAGCGAGACCGCATCGGAGGCACTCTCCGAACGGGGGGCGCGGCTGACTGACTTGCGGCGAGATGTATTGCAGACTCTGCATCACTCGCCAAAGCCGGTGGGGGCCTACGAATTGTTCGACCAATTGAAAGAAGCCGGAAAAGCATCCGCCCCGCCAGCGGTTTACCGTGTTCTGGATTTTCTGGTGGAGCAAGGTCTGGCGCACAAACTGCAATCCCTTTCGGCGTATACTGCCTGCAAATCCACACCGCACGCACATGAAGCATTTTTTCGTATTTGCCGTGAGTGTGGGCAAGTCACAGAAACAGCGGTTCCGGCTTCGTTGAAAGACGTCGCGGCGCAAGACGAATTTATCGCTGAACACCTTGTTGTCGAAGCCCTTGGCCTTTGTCGTGAATGTCAGGAGTCTACGCTGTGAAAACTCCGTTGGTTGATGTCAGGGATATCGAGGTAAAGGTGCGCGGCCGGCGCTTGCTGCATGACGTCGATTTGCGCATTGACGAAGGTGAAATCGTTACGGTTATCGGCCCAAATGGCGCGGGGAAATCGACGTTGTTGAAGGCGATCATCGGTGCAATCGACATTACCTCGGGCGAGATCAAAAAGCGGCAGGGTTTGCAGATTGGATATACGCCGCAAAAGATACAGCTGGAAAAGACCATGCCGATCTCAGTCGAGCGATTTTTGGCGCTTGCCGGACCATTGCCAAAGGGTGCACGTGGTGAGGTTCTGGCGACGGTTGATGTTTCCGACTTGCGCAACTCGCAAATGTCGGATCTGTCCGGGGGCGAACTTCAGCGTGTTTTGCTGGCGCGTGCCTTGCTACGCAAACCGGATTTGCTGATCCTCGACGAGCCAACCCAAGGTCTGGACGAGCCTGCCGAGGCGCGCTTTTACCGGTTGCTTGCGGATATCCGGCATAATTCCGATATGGCGGTGCTGATGGTTAGCCATAACCTGCATGTCGTTATGGCCGAGTCCGATCGCGTCGTGTGTCTGAACGGGCACGTTTGCTGTTCCGGCGCGCCGGCACATGTTTCGGCAGACCCGAGCTATAAAGAGCTGTTCGGGGCGCGGGCCGAGTTGGCTTTGTATGAACACCATCACGACCATTCGCACGATCACGGAGAGTGCTCGCATGATTGACGACTTCCTTCTTCGGGCGCTGACGGCGGGTTTGGTGATCGCACTAGCGGCGGCGCCATTGGGTTGCCTGATCGTATGGCGGCGTATGGCGTATTTCGGTGATGCGACGGGGCATGCCGGCTTGCTGGGTGTGGCGCTGGGGTTGGCACTTGGGTTGCCGATGATGGTGGGTGTGGCCGTTATCGCCGGGGCGATGGCGCTGGTGGTTAGCTACTCGGCGCGCCGCGGGGATTACGCAGTTGATACGGTGCTCGGCGTTTTTGCGCACAGTGCCTTGGCGTTCGGGTTGGTCGCCGCGTCTCTGCTGCCCGGAGTGCGCGTGAATTTGATGGAGGCTTTGCTGGGGGATATCCTGTCGGTGACATGGTCTGATATAGCGCTGATTTCCGGCGGGGCGGTGATTATTCTCGGAATCATGGCCGCTCGTTGGCGTATGCTTTTGAACGGGACGCTAAGCCCTGAACTTTTGGTCGCCGAAGGTGGGTCACTTTTGCGGGACCGTCTTACATTCACGCTGACGCTGGCTTTATTCGTGGCGCTTGCGATGAAATTGGTCGGGGTGTTGTTGATTACAGCCATGTTGATTTTGCCTGCGGCGGCGGCGCGCCCGATGGCGCGTTCGCCGGAACAGATGGTAGTATTTGCCGCGACGATTGGCATGCTCGCCGTCGGTTTGGGGCTTTGGTTCAGTTGGGTGTCAGACGCACCAGCCGGCCCGTCGATCGTGGTTATGTCGAGCGTCGGGTTCGTCTTGTCCAACTTTTGGAAACTGCTTCGGAGTTAGCGCTACAGCCCGGATTTCGTTTCGCAAATATTGTCCTGTTCTTTGAAATATTCGACCAGAAAGTCGATGAACGCTCGCAGGATCGGCTGCACAAATTTCCCCGGTGGATAGATCGCATTGATGCTCAAGCGGTTCTCCGGCAGGTTTTCCAGCACAGGAACGACGCGGCCATCGGCGATAGCGTCGTCAATGATGAAGCAGGGAATGCGTGCAATTCCAAGACCGGATTCCGCGGCCCGCAGCAGTGATCCACCATTGTTTACGGTCAAACGGCCCACGGCGCGCACCTGTCGTTCTTCACCACTAGGTGCAGTCATGTGCCATGTATTTCCGGTCGAGAGATTGGAGTAGTGCAGCAAATGATGCTTGGCCAGATCGTCGATGGTCTTTGGGGTGCCGTGCGCGGTCAGATATTCTTTCGAAGCGACGAGTTTGGTGACTGTTTCCGAAAGCTTACGGGCACGCATGCTGCTGTCGATCAGGTCGCCAATACGTATGGCGATATCGAAACCTTCGGCGATTATTTCCACATAGGAATCGTCAAGCGTCATATTGATCGAGACGTCGGGGTATTTCTGCAAGAATGCGCCGACAGCTGTGGAAAGCTGGTTGTTTCCCAAATCGACGGGTGCCGAAATGCGCAACGCCCCTTTGGGAGTTGACTGCATGGCGGTGATCATCTCGTCGGCGGCGCGTGCATCTGCCAGAATAGCGATGGCGCGATCATAGTAGGACAACCCTAGTTCGGTTGGTGAAACGCGCCGTGTTGTGCGGTTCAGTAGCCGGACGCCCAGACGTGTTTCGAGACCCGAAACATGTTTGGAGATTGCGGATTTGGAAATGCGCAGCTTACTTGCGGCGTTCGTAAAACCACCTTGTTCAACCACGGAAACAAACGCTTCCATTTCACTTAGACGGTCCAATTCAGTCCCCACTGTTTCTATATTGTGAAATATAGAGGCGGAAATTGGAAACTGTCAAACATCAAATGTTGAAATTTGGATATTTTATCGAGTCTATAAACAAGTTGCGAGTTGGGCTTCGTACCGGTTTGCCATCGCTTGCACTTCGTTGGCCACACCAATCAGCCACGGCTTGTTTTTATAGCTGCCGCGGGAAAACCCTGTCTGGCCGTCATGATAAGCCAAATACTGGTTATAAGCGTCGTATTTAGCGATCCCGAGGCGGCGGTAGGATTGATCCATGTACCAGCCGATAAAATCCGTGACATCGCCAAAGTCGTCGCGGTCAGCGCGACGATTTCCAGTTTCATCACGGTACCAGTCCCATGTTCCGTCCAAGGCCTGACCATATCCGTACGCGGTCGAGATGCGGCCATTCGGGATAAAACCGAGTATGTATTTCTTGGAAGTTTTTGCCCGACGCCGGAAATTGGATTCTTTCCATATGGTCGCCATTTGTACGCTGACGGGAACACCCCAAGTGCGTTCGCTTCGTACGAGATCACGTTCCCAACCACGACGCTGGTCAAGTATCGAACAGGCATCAGTCTGGTTCGTTGGCGGGGCAGAGCTGCCCGCACAGGAACCTAGTATGAATACCAAAAGGAGTGCGAAAATACGCATCTGGACTGCCTCAAATTTTTCTGCTCGGATTTTTATCCTTGTTGCCCCAAGGAAACGCCAAAATCGTTAAGAAAGCAAGAATTTCCTAAGTTATCTTCAACTCTTTGGCTTCTTGAGCGGTAAGTTGCTCGCCTTGTTTGCGTTTTAACAAAATCTCGCGGGCGCGGGCATATGTATCGTCTTGCCAGAAGATCATACAGCCGTTGCAACCTTTGCCGCAGCAACCTTCGGTGCCGACGCGGTTAGTTTTGAAGCGCCGCTCGTTCGGGTCTTCGCCGATGGATTTAGCCAGCGCGTCGCGACGTTTCTCGTAATTAGCGTCGTCGCGTTTGTCGGCCGTCTCGAGGTTCTGAACGAGCTTGTCGAACTTCACGCGGTTCCATTGCTCTTCGTTCAAGGCTTTTTCCTTGCGTAGAACTGTGAACGCGGGGAACCGTGCCTTGAGGGTTTCGATGTTTTCATGGTCGAACAATGTGAACGGGAAGCGGATTGTTGTTTGTGTGCCGCCTTGAACCACTTCCTTGCGTTCGCCGTTCTTTGCAACTTCGAAGTCATAAGCGCGCAGTAGAACTGTTTCGCGGCTGATAGGAGAGACGAAATCCAGTACTTCGCCCGCTTCGAGTTTGTTCTTCACCTCAACTAAAAACGCATCGTCGGTTACTTCGGTTACAACGCCAGCGTATTCCCACTGCGCCATCGAGGCGGTGTGTTCATAATCATGCGCGTAGTTCGTCAAGCGTCCGTCATGGAAGGCCAACGTGTAGCCACGGTTGCCGACGGATTCTAGTTCACGCATGTATTTACGCGGATCCCAGTTTTCAGGATCGGCGTAGTAATCGTCAATTGCCATGCGATAGGCGCGGGCGACGACGGCGACGTAATATTCGGATTTTCCGCGTCCCTCAACCTTTAGACTGTCCACGCCGATGCGCAGGTAGTCGTCCAGTTTTGGCATGATGCACAGGTCGCGGGAGTTGAGGATGTAGGAGCCGCGCCCGTCCTCCTCGATTGGCATCAATTCGCCAGGGCGGCAGCCTTCTTCGAGCAGGAATTCGAACATGTCTTTGTTGTCTTCGTTGATGTCCAGCATCTCGACCGTGCCGTCTTTCATCCGCATCCGGACGTTGTAGTTCTAGCGACAGGAGTTGGCGCAGTTGCCTTGATTGGCACCACGTTCGGCCATGAAGTTGGACAACAAGCAGCGCCCGGAATAGGTCATGCACATGGCGCCGTGGACGAAGGCTTCGAGCTTGATATCCGGACATTTCTCGCGGATTTCGGTCAACTCGTTGAAGGAAACTTCGCGGGCTAGAACAACCAACTCGGCACCTTGGGCTTCCCAGAATTTGACCGATAGCCACGAGGATACATTCGCTTGCGTCGAGATATGCAGTGGCAGTTCGGGCGCGCGGTCGCGGACGTACTGGAAAACACCCGGGTCGGCGATGATCAGGCTGTCAGGGTTAACCTTGCGGACAGTCTCGATATATTCGTCAAGTTTTGGAACGTCTTTGTTGTGCGAAAACAGGTTCAACGTCAGATAGGCGCGTTTGCCGTGGGCATGGCAGAACTCGACCCCCTCGATAACATCTTCCAGCGAGAACTCTGACTTCGTGCGCAGACTCATGTCCGGCGTACCTAGGTAAACAGCGTCTGCACCATGTAGCACCGCCATTTTGAGTTTGCGCAGATTGCCCGCAGGCATCAGCAATTCGGAACGGTGTGTCATTTTGCTAACCTATATCAAGAACGCCAGCAGCACGGGGATCACGATTATCGACATCAGCGTCGAGACCATAAC
>DFBM01000025.1:0-2074 GCA_002366645.1 Rhodobacterales bacterium UBA3080
CCCCGGTGAACGGATCAAACGCAGAATGGCACGGCCGGTCATGGATTTACCTGAACCGGATTCCCCCACGATCCCCAACCGCTCCTGTCCGAGTGAAAAGCTGACCCCGCGCACAGCATCGAATACGCCATTGCGCGTCGGAAATTTAACCCAAAGGTTTTCGACATCCAGAAGGTTGGTCATGATTTGCCCTCCTTAGGGTCGAGGACATCTCGTAGCCCGTCGCCTAGTAGGTTGAATGCCAGTGAAACTGTAAAAATCGCCAAACCCGGCATTGTTGCCACCCACCAATGGTCGAGGATGAACTTTCGCCCCTCCGAAATCATCGCGCCCCATTCAGGCGAAGGCGGTTGCGCGCCAAGTCCGAGAAAACCAAGACCAGCGGCGGCGAGGATGATGCCGGCCATATCCAGCGTCACCCGAACAACCAGCGACGAAATACACAGTGGCCAAATGTGTTTGGTGATAATCCGCATCGGCCCCGCGCCTTGCAACCTGATCGCGTGGATATAATCGGAACCGCGGATCGTCAGCGTCTCGGCGCGCGCAATACGTGCGTAGGGCGGCCACGCGGTCAACGAGATGGCAAGAACCGCATTTTCAATCCCGGCACCCAACGCAGCGACAAAGGCTAGCGCAAGAACCAGACGTGGAAAGGCGAGGAAAATATCGGTGATACGCATCAAGACCACGTCAGCCCAGCCACCTACATATCCGGCGACCGTCCCGACGAATAACCCTGCAAGTGGTGCGATGATCGCCACCAGCGTCACAATATAAAGCGTTATCCGCGAACCATAGAGAAGCCGGCTAAGAATATCGCGGCCCAAGCTGTCTGAGCCAAGAATATAACCCTCGGAGCCGGGAGGCAGCAACCGCTCGCCCAAATCCTGAATAAACGGGTCTTGCGGGGCCAAGATGGGGGCGAAAGCAGCAATCACAACAAGGAACAGCAATATACCAAGGCCGAACATCGCCATGTGATTGCCCTTGAAGGACAACCACGCCTGATAGATTGCCGCCAGCTTGGCATGACGACGCGAGGTCGGCGTGTCGGTCAAAAGCCATGCTCTAAGGCCCTGACTCGATGGGTCAGTCACACTCATTTTGCCCTCGGGTCGAAGAATTTATAGAGAAGGTCTGCGAAAATATTCAACAGCACAAACACCAACCCGACGACCACGGTTCCGCCCATAACGGCGTTCATGTCCGCTGAAAGCAGCGATGTCGTGATGTAGGAACCAATACCGGGCCACGAGAAAATAATCTCGGTCAAAACCGAACCCTCAAGTAGTCCCGCGTAACTAAGCGCAATCACGGTTATCAGTTGCACGCGAATATTGCCAAAGGCGTGCTTCCAGATCACAGCGGCTTCCGACATGCCCTTCACACGCGCCGTCGTAACATACTCGGAACTTAACTGTTCCAGCATGAAACTACGGGTCATGCGGCTGATATACGCTAGCGAGTAGTACCCCAGCAGCGAAGCTGGAAGAACGATATGGGAGAACGCGTTCTTAAAGATCGTCCAGTCACCCGCCAACGCGGAATCGATCAGGATCATTCCTGTAACCGAAGGGATCATATCTTCGTAAAAAATGTCCAAACGTCCGGGGCCACCGATCCAGCCGAGAATACCGTAGAAAATTAGCAAGCCGATAAGGCCGATCCAGAACACCGGCATCGAATAACCGATCAGCGCCACAACGCGCGCGACCTGGTCAATCCATGTGCCGCGCTTGACCGCAGCAAGCACCCCGAGAGGGACGCCAATGACAACACCTATAATGGTACCGAGAGTTGCGAGCTCCATCGTTGCGGGGAACACGCGTTTAATGTCGTTTGCTACCGGAAAGCCGGTGCGAACGGAAATTCCGAAATCTCCCTGCACGATGTCGCGCAGGTAATACAAAAACTGCACGATCAGTGGTTTATCCAACCCGAGCGCGCGGTAAGCCTCGTCATACATTTCCTTGCTGGCACGTTCGCCAACGATGGAAAGAACCGGGTCAACCGGCATGACGCGACCAATAAAGAAAGTCACAAACAAAAGACCGAGCATGGTGACCAAAAC
>DFBM01000025.1:2185-2491 GCA_002366645.1 Rhodobacterales bacterium UBA3080
ACCTTGAACATTTTCGGCACGGCCGGTCTGTTCGATTTTCTGATACATGATTGCGAACGGCGAAGTCGCCTGATGATCACGCTGAATCTGTTCGTACATTGTGGCACGAACATCACGATCATTCTCGACAACTGCTGCCAAAGTGGCCGCACTCATTTCAGGAATGTCCCAGGCGTTACGCCAAGCGAGCATGCCTGTATGACCCGCTTCTTGCGCGTTGTCAGGGTTGATCGCGAAAGTACCGGCATTTGTGTTCGGATCAGGGTAATCCGGACCCCATGCACCCACATAGATGTCGTGTGTACG
>DFBM01000025.1:2595-4511 GCA_002366645.1 Rhodobacterales bacterium UBA3080
ACTTCGAAACCATCAGCGTAGCCAGCTTCGGCCAACAGAGCCTTAGCTTTTTCGATATCCAGCGAGAACGGCTTGTCGTCAATCGCGCCAAGATACGTGCGTGGCAAGAACGACTGGTGGATTGTGTACTGACCGTTCAGGAAGCTGGTTTCCATACCTTTGTAGTCGATCAGGTACTTAATCGCTTCGACCACTTTCGGATTCGAAAGGATAGGATGCAACTGGTTCATCGAGATGTACATCAGACGACCGCGAAGCTCGCTGTCTACTGCAACACCATCAGCACCACTCACGCCAGCGATATCTTCCGGGTTCAGGTTGCGGGCAACGTCAATATCGCCGCGTTCAAGCATAAGACGCTGTGTAGCGCTTTCCTGAACGTGACGAACAACAACACGTTCCATTGCCGGCGCGCCCAGATAGAAATCTGGGTTGGAGACTAGCGTAACCGACTCATTTGGTTTCCAGCTACCCAGCGAGTATGCACCCGAACCGGCAGTGTTTGTGCGCAGCCACTCGTTACCAAGATCGCCGTCCACTTCATTTTCCATAACAACTTTGGAATCGACGATCCCGCCGATAGTCGCTGTTAGACAGTTCAGAACGAAGGACGTAGCATAGCGCTGATCTGTAGTGATCTGGAGCGTCATGTCATCAGTCGCAACGATCGTGCTTTCGACGTTATCCGGTGTGAACCCGAACTGTGTCAGAATGAACGACGGTGTTTTGTTCAATGTTACCGCGCGTCGAAGACTGAACTCTGCATCTTTCGCTGTCACAGGGTTTCCGGAGTGGAAAGTCACGCCTTCACGCATTGTGAACGTGATGGTTTTACCATCTTCGGAAACGGTCCAGCTTGCGGCTAGATCAGGAACGTATCCACCGTCCAAATCTGCAGGGTCGAAGTTGACCAGCTTGCCATAGATGTTGCGGCTCACGTCGGAACCGGCAAACTCAAACGATTGCGCAGGGTCGAGCGTAGTAATGTCGTCAATACGGTTTGCGATAACCAGCATGTTCGCAGGCGTTTCCGCCGCTACAGGCATGCCGGTCACGCCAACCGTAAACGCTAGCGTAGCGCTAGCTACAAGGTTGGTAAAATGCTTCATTTTCTTCTTCCTTTCCTAATGTGGAACCAATTTATTGTTTTTATTTACTGCTTTCGCCCCAGGTTATTGCCAATACACGAAGCCAGTTTTCATGGGCTAACTTCGTTATCAGCTTATCTGAATATCCATGCGCACGCATTGCCGTCACAAGGTTGGCAAGTCCTGCAACGTCGCCAATCACGTCCGGAATCAATGCTCCATCAAAGTCCGACCCTAACCCGACACAATCCTCGCCGAGGATACCAATCAGGTGATCTAGGTGTTTAAGCATCGTCTCGATTGGGAAACCGGAATCCATCTGTCCGTCTTCACGAAGGAAGGCAGACGCAAAGTTCAATCCAACCATGCCGTCACTTTTGGCAATGGCTTCCAACTGTTTGTCAGTCAGGTTTCGGGCGTGCGGACAGATCGCATACGCATTGGAATGTGTCGCGACCAGCGGCGCCTTGCTTAACTCCGCAACATCCCAGAACCCTTTTTCGTTAAGGTGGGATAGGTCGATCAGGATGCCCTTTTCGTTGCATCGCTTAACCAACGCCTTGCCCGCGTCTGTCAGTCCACCACCGATGTCACCCGTAGACGGGAACCGGAACGGTACACCTTCGCCGAATATCGTCGGGCGGCTCCATACAGGGCCGATTGAGCGCAGACCAGCTGCGTAAAGAACATCGAGCGTGTGGAAATCCGGATCTATCGCCTCGGCACCTTCCATATGCATTATCGCGGCAATGCGCCCCTGTTCGAAGGCGTCCTCGATGTCCGCGACATTTCGGCAAATCTTTAAACTGCCGGTTTCTTCCATTTGCA
>DFBM01000169.1:0-3682 GCA_002366645.1 Rhodobacterales bacterium UBA3080
CTGATCGGACAGCCGTGGGGCGAGGCCGATATGCTGAATACCGCCTATGCACTGGAACAGGCTAGCGGATTTGATGCCAAACCTGCTAAGTGGTGGTGAAATGCTACCTGGGGAATTCACCATGCTTAAAAGAACCTCTGCACTGCTGGTTGCAGGTCTAGCCCTTTCCGCTTGCGATCAACCCGCCGGCGGCAACGGATATTTCGATCAGGTAGAGACACCTGCCGTCAACACATACGAGCCCGTTGTGTTAGTACCAGTGGCACCTGCCGAACCGGACATGACCGCAGCGCTGACCGAAGCGGTAGAGACCGCCATCGCCGATAGCGAAACCGCCGAGGCGCCAGCCGAGGCCCCCGTCACGGTAGCTACCGCCGACACAGCCACTATCAGCACCGACGACGGAACCCTGAACCTTAATATCACGTCGCAAGAGCAGCAGAAAATCGAGCGGGACGAAGCCGCCGTTCTGTTGGCGCAAGCACGTGCGCAGTATGTTGTGATCGAACCGGGCAGCTTGCCCGAAGTGGTCGCGGGCGTGAACATCGCGCTTTTTGCGCGGGAAACGACCAATGCACTCGGCGAGAAAGTCTATCGTCGCGCTGTTATCAAAAACCGTTTCTCCGCGACTGAGTGCAGCAAGTTCGGCTCACCCGATGACGCGCAACGGTATTTTCTTGCGAACGCTGGCCCGCAGAAAGATCCGCTGAACCTCGATCCGGACGGCGACGGTTTTGCCTGTCGCTGGTCTCCCGACTATTTTCGGCAGCTAAATTAGAAAAAAGCCCCGTTAATGCGGGGCTTTTTTTTGTATTAGGGGATTAAACCTTGAGCTCTCCGGCGCTCTGACGTCCATCGCGTCCTTCAACCATCTCGAATTCGATCGGTTGATCGTCCTGCAATCCTCGAAGTCCAGCTTCTTGCAGAGCCGTGATGTGGACAAATACGTCTTTGCCGCCATCCTCGGGTTGAATAAAACCGAAACCTTTTTCGGTGTTAAACCATTTAACAGTTCCTTTTGCCATCTCTGACTATTCCTCCGTAGTGTTGCCCAAACGAAGCTGTCGGGCTTGTCACTTTGAGAATGTTAACAGATGTGACGAATTGACACAAACAAAAGAATATCGCCTCCGACGCAATGCGGTTTACCGGCGAAATCGCAAAATACTGCGCAGATGTTGGTCCTCGGCGCATTGTCTACTGGAAAGCGAGCCGCTTAACGAATATATTACGAAAAGACGTAGCTTTACGCCAATCGGGACAGGAGGGCAGTTTGTCCGCTAACACCTTGCAATGGATAGCTTTTGCGGTTCTCGTAGCCGTCATCTGGACCGTCGCCGCTGGCGCTTTCGGGGACGGGATGCTGTCATGACAAAACGATATGGTGGCAAGTATAGCCCGGATGACGTGACGTCAGGCGAAAACGAAACGCCGCCGGTCAACGCGTTTCGCAACCGTCGCGTAGCGCCTTCCTATCTGCGGGCCAACCTGTTGTTCCTCGCCCCGCTGCCATTGTTGTTCAGCGGTTTGGGCGAATTGATGGCGGGTGATGCCATGGGCATGGTCGGTGAACTGGGCGCATTGGTGGTTTTGTTGCTGGCGGCTTGGCTGCTGCGCGAAGGCATGAAGGCCGAGGATGAATACGAATCCCGCAAAATTGCCCGCCCTCCTGCAATCCCGCGCAAGACTTTCGCGGCGGTTCTTTCGGGCGTCGGCGTTTTTGGTGCGGCGTGGCTTGGCTGGGGCCAACCGATGATCAGCGCCGCGATTTTCGGTGTTTTGGCGTCGGGTGCACATGTTTTTGCGTTCGGGCTGGATCCGATGAAGAAAAAAGGTATCGCCGACTTCAACGAGTTCGATGCCGACCGTGTCGCCCGCGCGATCGAAAAGGCCGAAGTGACCCTGAAGGAAATCCACGATGCGGCGGAGCGTTTTGGCGACCGCCAGCTCGAAGCCCGGATTGAACGTCTGGGTTCCGCTGTGCGCGAGGTTTTCCGCGCCGTCGAAAACGACCCCCGTGATTTAACAAGAGCCCGCAAATTTCTGGGCGTGTATCTGACCGGCGCGCGTGATGCGACGATCAAATTTGCCGATTTATATTCCCGTAACAGATCAACCGAGGCGCGCGACGATTACGTGGCGCTGATCACCGATCTGGAAACCAGTTTCAATTCTCACCGCGAGGTGCTTTTGCTTGATGACCGTGACGATCTGGACATCGAAATCGAAGTGCTCCGTGACCGTTTGCACCAAGAAGGGTTAAAAACCCGCTAACTCAGGAGACACATTATGTCCGAAGAAATCCGCGCCAAAGCCGAAACCGCCTTGAAAGAAGTCGAGGCAGTAACGGCGGCCCTTCTACCAGAAGCAAAGGCCGAACTGATCGTAATCGACACTGCCACCCCCGAGGAAAAAGCCGCGATCGACTCCCGTATCGCCGAGCTGGATATGGCCGATACGCAGTCCATCATTCGCTTCGGTTCCGGTGCCCAGGCCGAGTTGCAGGTGATCTCGCAGGAAATGCTGTCGGGCGTTCGCAACAAGGATGTGGGTCCGGCCGGTTCCAGTCTGCGCGATATGGTTACGTCGATCCGCGGCTTCTCGGTTGACGAGCTAGACCCGAACCGCAAGCAAAGCTGGTGGGAAAAGCTGATGGGCAAAGCCAAGCCAATGGCGCAGTTCATGGCGAAATACGAGGACGTTCAGGGTCAGATCGACAACATCACAGACGAATTGCTGTCTCACGAGACGCTCTTGTTGAAAGATATCAAATCGCTCGACAAGCTTTATGAAAAGACCCTCGATTTCTATGACGAGCTGGCGCTTTATATCGCCGCCGGTGAAGAGAAAATCCGTATTCTGGACGAGGTGGAAATCCCTGCCAAGGAAGCCGAGGTTCAGGCCGCCAACGAGGGTGACGGCGTTATTAAGGCGCAGGAACTACGCGATTTGCGTTCCGCGCGTGACGATCTGGAACGCCGTGTGCATGATCTGAAACTGACCCGTCAGGTGACGATGCAGTCCCTGCCGTCGATCCGTCTGGTGCAGGAAAACGACAAGTCGCTGGTGACCAAGATCAACTCGACGCTGGTTAACACAGTGCCGCTATGGGAAACTCAATTGGCGCAGGCCGTGACGATCCACCGTTCGCGCGAAGCCGCGGAAGTGGTGCGCGATGCCAACGACCTGACCAACGAGTTGCTGACGGCCAATTCGGGCAACCTGAAACAGGCGAACAAACTTATCCGCGAGGAAATGGAACGCGGTGTCTTTGACATCGAGGCGATCAAACAGGCCAATGCCGACCTGATCGAAACCATAGAGGATAGCTTGCGTATCGCGGATGAAGGCAAAGCCAAACGCGCCGAAGCCGAGAAAGAGCTGAAGGTGATGGAAGCCGAACTGAAGTCAACGCTCGCATCGGCCAAGGCCAAAGCAACGGGTGCCGGCGTCAACGTTGGCGAAAGCGTCGAAGGGTAATATCCTTGGTCCGCGCGATTTTCGGGCGGGCCAAACCAGCCAAGGTGGGCATGTGAGAACACTCAACCGAATATTCCGGTTTGCGCCGTTGATGCTGGTCGCCGCCTGCGTCGCGCCTGTGGTCGAGCAAAGCAATCTGACGCAGGTCTACGCTGCAGCGGAGGCAAGCTTGCGCGACCTTGGCAAAATGCGCACAGACACA